>JADGNY010000096.1 GCA_017883235.1 Thermoanaerobaculia bacterium
CCATGAATGGACTCCGCGAGGCCATGAATGGACTCCGCGAGGCCATGAATGGACTCCGCGAGGCCATGAATGGACTCCGCGAGGCCATGAATGGACTCCACGACGCCATGAATGGACTCCGCGAGGCCATGAATGGACTCCGCGAGGCCATGAATGGACTCCACGACGCCATGAATGGACTCCGCGAGGCCATGGATGGACTCCACGAGGCCATGGATGGCCTCCAACGCCTCTCAATTCACGGCATCTCTGTCGCCCGCTGAAGCGGGCTCGGAACAATGGATACCAGCGTTTTCCCCCGGCTCAAAGCCGGGGGCTACGATCTCAAGCCGGCTTCGCCGGCCATGCGCATTGGTCCGGCTCCTCTCTATATGGCGTGCGCTGTCATGCTTGGCGCATGAGGCTTGTCACTGGACACTTATTTCTTGCGGACCTGTACTCAGCAACTTAGCAACCCCAGCAACTCCGCAACCCCGCCTCACGGCACGATCGTCAACGGTACCGACATCGACTTCTTATTCGAGCAGAATCCTTCCATCTCCAGGGTGATGTTCGTCGTGCCGGTGTTGGTGCTCGAATATTGGGCCTGGCAGGTGGTGTGCGCGCCGCAGAGGCCGACCCACGGGATGTATTGATTCGCCGAGTCGTGGAGATTCCAGGTCCAGGTGGCGGTGTCGATGGTGAAGGTGATGAGAACCGTCTGGCCTGAGGAAATCTGCTGCTTGTCCAGCATGAGCGTCCCCACCGGATCGGCGTCGATCCGTGCCGTTCCTCGGTGCGAGGTCGGGCAGCGGCTGTCGGGATAGGTGAAGGTGCATCCGAGGACCATCGTGCCGGGGACGCCGGTCTGGTATTGAACCGAGCTCGTTCCCTGGCCGGAAACGATGCTGCCGTTGTCGATGAACCAAAGCACCGTCGCATCGGAGGGCGGGGGCGTCACCAGCGACGCTGTCTTGGTGAGGCCGGTACAGATGTCGCCGACGCCGAGCTCGAAGTCGGGGATGGCGCTGACGTTGACGGTGACGGACGCCGGCGTGCCGATGATGGCCGGGCAATTGCTGCCGTCGTGCCCGCTGACGATCGTGTACGTCGTCGTCTGACCCGGGTTGCTGGGGCCGCGATACACCGGGACGCCGTTCGACGATGTCGTTACCCCATCGGACCACGTGACGGTCACGGGATCCACGAAGTCCGAATCGACGGCGGCGTAGATGAGTACAACGTTATCGAAGTCCGGCGATAGGCAGTACTGTAACGCGTGCAACGTCACCGGTTGGAAGCCTTGGACGCTTCCCAGGACCGCCAGGAGACAGCCGGTGCCATCGTAGCCGTAGTCGATACCATTCGGACCGGTAGCCGTAACCGGCCTTTCGATCTGCATTTCATTGGTCAGGAAGTTGGTGCCATCGCGCCAGACTCCGGAGAAGGGCGGCGTGCCTTTGAACTGTACGGTGACCTTGTCGGTTCCGATGCAACTGCTGGCCTTCCCGACGATCGTCGCCGTCGGGCCGACCGCCGAGATCACAGCCATTCCTGACGACGAGCCGGCACAGGCGGCATCCTCGAAACTGACGATGCTGTAGTTGCCGGGCATGGTGACCATTTTGTTAAGCGTCGTTGCGCCGCTAGTGAATCGCGAGCCGTCCGACCACATCCCGGAGAACGGCGGCTTGCCGGTGAATGTCGCATTCACGCTCGCCGAGCCGCAACCGACAGGACCGGCGCTGACGACGGCCTTGGGCTCGTTGCAGACCGCCTGCGCGGCGATGTCGACGGCGCGGTCGAGCTGCCCGACGCAGGCTCCGCGCGTGAGCCGCACGTTGACGCCGACCGTGCCGGTCGATCCCGCCGTGATGGTCACGCTGTCGCCCGTTGCCGTCGCCGGCGAGCCGTTGGAAATCGTCCACGTAGCCACCGCCCCCGGTTGCGGACGGACGCTGAGCTGGAAGCTCGTGCCGGGGCCGACGGAGGCCGGCCCGTCGATGATGACGGCTGGCTCGGCGCAGAGGCCGACCGTGTAGGGCATGGCGCTTCGCACGGTTGCGCATCCCGATGCGGAGACTGGACTCTTGGCCACTGCACGTTGTCTCGACCCCGAAGGAGCGGATATAGCCTGCGAAGGAAGGGCGGCGTCGATGACCACCTGCCTGCTGCCGCTCGTCTGCGGCGTGTAGGTGTAGCTGCGGACGGACGGTTCCAGCGAGACATTTCCGAAATCCGCTCCGGAGATCGTCTGATGTGCCGGCGCGCCGTTGTCGTAGGCCCATGAAATCGTCAGCGGCTCGCCGGCCTGCGCCGCGGGGATGGCCGCGATGCGGACGTTGAACGGATCGTGCAGCGCGATGACGCCGTTGCCGTGGGATACACAACCACCGGACGTCAGCGTGACCGACGCCGTCGCAGTCGCGTTCGTGCCGAGGGAGACGTTGATGCGGTCGCCCGCGGCGTCGCCGGCGATCGTTCCGCCGTCGACCGTCCAGGCATAGGTCGCGCCCGCGGGGCCGGCCACCGCCGCCGTCGCCGTACCGGACTTGCATGCGGCCACCGGCACCTGCACGACTACGGACGGCGAACAGTCGGCCAGCAAGCGGAACGCTGCCAGGAACGACACAATAATGATCGCGAGGGTGGATTTCCTGCCGTGCATACCCCGAGAGGGTACAGGAATCAGCCGGGCGCCGCTGTGACGCGCCACCGCGAGAGGAGAGCAGGCGTCCCCGCCTGCTCCCGGCGGGCGTCTCGCCCGACGGTGGGGACGAAGGCGAACGTAAATGTAGGGCAAAGACGGCGGCCTCCCCATTCGCGTTTTCAGTTTCAATCCTGCCGTCGGCGAGGACCCACCGCCGGGCGAGACGCCGCGGCGGGAGCAGGCGAGACGCCCGCTCTCCGCCCGCCGCGCGCGTCGTCTTTCCAACCACGCCGAACCCCTCGAATTCGATTACCCTGATATCCGAAGGACTCCCCGATGAAGACTCTCTTCGATCAAGCCGACCGCGACTCGATCCGTCAACGCCTCGGCACGCTGAACGCCGGCAGTGCGCGGCAGTGGGGAAAGATGAACGCCGCGCAGATGGTGACGCACTGTGCCCGCGCCCTCGAGACCGGCACCGGCGACCGCCCCATGAAACAGGCCTTCCTCGGCAAGATCATCACCCCGTTCATCCGATCGTCGATCCTGGGCGAGAAGCCGTTCGGCAAGAACTCGCCAACCGATCCGTCGTTCGTAGTCGCGGACGAACGCGAATTCGCCGTCGAACGCCAAAAGCTTCTCGATCTCATCGACCGCCTCGTCGCCAACGGCCCCGACGCCGCCTCGAAACAGACGCACGCCTTCTTCGGAAAGCTGAGCGGCAAGGAGTGGGGTGAGCTGATGTACAAACACATCGATCACCATCTGCAGCAGTTCGGGGTGTAAAAGGCAGAAGGCAGAAAGCAGAAAGCAGAAAGCAGAAAGCAGAAAGCAGAAATGATGACCGCAAGACCGAAACGAAGCGAACTACCTCTGCCTTCTGCCTTCTGCCTTCTGCCTTCTGCCTTCTGCCTTCTGCCTTCTGCTTTCTGCCTTCTGCTTTTGCTCCCCCCTCACTGAACAAAACTCAGCCGTTTGGTATAACTGGTGAGACGATTGCACTCACATCGCGAAGGAGAAAACATCTGATGAGGACACGTTTAACAGGAATCGTTGCCATACTCTCGCTGGCCCTCGCCTTGCCTGTCTTTGCGGCATCGGACGGCGCGGCGCTTTACAAGGCGAAATGCGCCTCGTGTCATGGAGCCGATGGTGCCGGCCAGACGGCGGTCGGAAAGAGCATGAAGCTGCGCGATCTACGTTCGGCCGAGGTGCAGAAGCAGACCGATCTCGAGCTGACCAAGATCATCTCGGGCGGCAAAGGAAAGATGCCCCCGTTTGGCAAGACGATGTCGTCAGGCGACATCGCAGCGGTGATCGCTCATCTCCGTACGCTGAAGTAGACCTCACGCGCGCTCACCGGCCTGCCGCGTGCCGCCTCGGCGGCGGCGGCAGCCGGTCGATCGTGCGGATAAAGGCCCGGAGCATTCCGCTGTTCGCCGCATCAGAACGGCTGTAGGCGATGGCGAAGCCTTCCGGAACGGCGATGAGTGCAATGTCCGCGGCCACGGAATCGGGCGAGAGATCGAACGGCTGCTGATCGATCGCCGTTCCGTCGGCGCGAAGACGGAGTCCCTGGATCCGGCCGAGGGCCTCATGCCGCGGCGCGATCCAAGCCACGAGATACTCGCTTTTCGCTGCTCCCGCCACAGGCGCTGCCACTGGAGATCCTTCGCCGTCCTCCGCCGCATTTCGCTCGCTGCGCTCGCTCAGCGGCTCCGGCAGCCTCAGGATGACAGTAAGGAATGAGTGCGCTCAGCGCGGAACTTCGATCGCCGCTGCATACGCATAAGCGCATATCATCGCGCCCACATGAAGCGGATGAACATCTTCGAGCGCTATCTCTCCCTCTGGGTTGCACTCTGCATGGTGGCCGGCGTGATCATCGGCAAGCTCATGCCGGCGTCGGTACGGGGGCTGGAGCGGCTCGAGTTCGGGACCGGCAGTCACATCAACATCCCGATGGCGGTGCTCATCTGGTTGATGATCTATCCGATGATGCTCAAGATCGACTTCGGGTCGATCGTGCGCGCCGGGCGGCGGCCGAAGGGGCTGCTGATCACCGTGGTCGTGAACTGGCTGGTGAAGCCATTCTCGATGGCGTTCTTTGGCTGGCTCTTCTTCCAGCACCTCTTTCTTCCGCTGATCGGGCGGGAGCTGGCCGGACAGTACATCGCCGGGGTGATCATTCTCGCGGCGGCACCGTGCACGGCGATGGTGTTCGTCTGGTCGTATCTCGCGGATGGAGACCCGGCGTACACGCTCGTGCAGGTGTCCATCAACGACCTGATCATGCTGGTCGCCTTCGCGCCGATCGTGAAGTTCCTCGTCTCCGGCGCGGCGGGGCTCGAGGTGCCGTTCCGCGTGCTGCTCTACTCGGTCCTGATCTTTGTCGTCATCCCGCTCGCTCTGGGAGCGATCAGCCGCGCGGTTCTGGTGCGACGCAACGGCGCCGCCTGGTTCGAGCGGTTCGTGACCAGATTCAATCCCGTTACCATCGTGGCGCTGCTGGCGACGCTCGTCCTCATCTTCGCCTTCCAGGCGGAGAACATCACCACGCGCTGGTTCCACGTGGTGCTCATCGCCATCCCGATCCTGATCCAGGTCTACTTCAACTCATCGCTGGCCTACGGCCTCATGAAACTGTTCCGCGTCCCCTACCCCGTGGCCGCCCCCGGCGCGCTGATCGGCGCCTCGAACTTCTTCGAGCTGGCCGTGGCCACAGCCATCGCGCTCTACGGCCCCGGCTCCGGCGCCGCGCTGGCGACCGTCGTCGGCGTGCTCGTCGAGGTGCCTGTGATGCTGTCGGTCTGCCACATGTGCGTGGCCACGCGGCACTGGTTCGAGCCCGCGGCTTCGTAGAAAGCGCGCGGCCAAACGGGTAGATCCATGGGCATCACGAAGCCATGGCCCTACGCAAGAACAGAATTTGCTTTCGCCAGAGCGAATGCGACGATGAGCGTGTGACGGAGCGCTGGTGCCTCGCCGGCTGGCCGCGAAGACTCTAAGCGCTCCGTTGCGACACGGCCGTAATATCGTCTACGACTCTGATGACCGATCCCAACGACAACCTCCCCTTCGCCCGACGCGTCCGCATCGCCGCGGAGCTGCTCGAATCGCTGGATGCCGATCGCACTCAACTGACGCAGGTGAGCGAGGCCGAGCGGCAGCGGCTGATGCATGCGACGCGGCGCGTCGCCGAGCCGGATCATCATGCGCGTAGGAAGCTGGTCAAGGCCGGACGGCGGGCCCGGAAGGCGGCCAGATTGCAGCAGGATGATCAGGTCCTCAATTCGGCAGGCATCCGCGAGCTGCGCCGGAAGCCGGTGTTCACGACGCCGAATGCCTACCGTGAACCGTCAGAGCACGCTGAACCGAGGGCGACATCCGAATCGCAGCATTGCTACGTCTGCAAGCAGCACTACGACACCGTCCATTTCTTCTACGATCAGTTGTGCCCCACCTGCGCGGAGCTCAATTTCGCGAAGCGTACCGAGACAGCCGATCTGCACGGGCGCGTGGCGCTGCTGACGGGTGGACGGGTGAAGATCGGATATCAGGCCGGGCTGAAACTGCTGCGTGCCGGGGCACGGCTCATCGTCACGACCCGGTTTCCGCGCGACTCGGCGGCGCGTTACGCGCGGGAGGATGATTTCGCCGAATGGTCCGACCGCCTGGAGATTTTCGGCCTCGACCTTCGCCACACGCCGAGCGTCGAGGCGTTCTGCCGGGAGATGCTGGCCAGCCGCGAGCGGCTCGACTTCATCATTAATAATGCGTGTCAGACGGTACGACGTCCGCCGGCCTTCTACGAGCACATGATGGAGGCCGAAACGGCGTCGCTGCACACGCTCTCCGAGGTCGAGCGCAAACTGCTCGGCGCGTTCGAGGGATTGCGGGGCTACCGGATGCTCCCCGAGGGCTCGTCATCCATCGCTCCAATCGAGGAAGTCACCGGGCTGACGCATTCGGCGCACCTCTCCCAGGTGCCGCTGCTGCCGGACGACCATCGATCGGACCGCGAATTTTTTCCTGAAGGCAGGCTGGATCAGGATCTCCAACAGGTCGATTTACGCGGACGAAACTCGTGGCGGCTGCTGCTGGCCGAGGTCTCCTCGGTGGAGCTGCTCGAAGTGCAACTGGTCAATGCCGTCGCGCCGTTCATCCTCAACGCCCGTCTCAAGCCGCTCATGCTGCGGACGGCGAACCGCGACAAGCACATCGTCAATGTCTCGGCGGTGGAGGGGCAGTTCTACCGCAATCAGAAAACGACACGGCACCCGCACACGAACATGGCCAAGGCCGCGCTGAACATGATGACCCGCACCTCGGCCGCCGACTATCACGCCGACGGCATCCACATGAACAGCGTCGATACCGGATGGGTAACGGACGAAGATCCTGCCGCGCTTGCGGAGCGGAAGACCTCGGTGCACCGCTTCCATCCGCCGCTGGATATCGTCGACGGCGCCGCGCGGATCGTCGATCCGATCATCTCGGGGCTGAATACCGGGGTGCATGTGTGGGGGCAGTTTTTGAAGGATTACAAGCCGACGGATTGGTGAGGCGGCGGCGTTGCCGCGTTGTCGGTTGTCGGTGCGCCTTTGCCGCAACGTGACGCGCTCGCGCTGAGCACATTACCTGTCATCCTGAGCCGCCGGAGCCGCGTAATCGCGGAGCGATTGCGCGGCGCAGGACGGTCGAAGGACCCCCAGACTGCTAACCCGGAAAGGGTGGTGGCTGTCGACTTTCCACCGCCCTTCCCTGGTTTCGATCTGGGGGTCCTTCGACCGTCCTACGCTGCTTCATCGCTTCGCGACTCGCAGCTCCGGCGGCTCAGGATGACAGTGGGGAGAGGTTACCTCGTCAACGCCCGATACCGCGTCAGATGCCGCACCGCCCCCGCTTTGTCGTGTTGTCGCTCCAGGATCCCCGCAAGGTTGTAATGCGCATCCGGATTGTCGGGATCGAGCTCGATGGCGCGGCGGTAGGCGTCGGCGGCATCGGCGAGCCGGCCGAGATCGTCGAGTGCCACGCCGAGGTTGAAGGCGGCCACGGGGTGGGTGGGATCGGCGGCCAGCGCAGCGCGATAGTGCTTCTCCGCGGCGGCCGTATCGCCATCCTCGTGCAGGAGCCGGCCGAGGTTTATGTGGGCATCGAGATAGGCCGGATCGAGCGCGATCGCTTTCTCGTATGCGGCGCGGGCCTCGGCGGGATCGCTCAGCTCGAGATCGGACGCGAGCTCGTACCAGGCATCGGCATTGAGATCGTCCTCCTGCCGCGCCTTCGCCTCACGCACGGCCGCCAGGGCGATCGGCTTCGTCTTCTCCGCGATCTCAGCTATCTCATCAATGGAGAAATCGAACAGCGACTGGCCCGACTCCGGATTCCAGATGGTTTTGCCGTCGCGAACGACGACGCGCTCGCCGTCGGCGGCGATGCGGACGCCGGCGATCGATCGTCCTTCCGGCAACTGCTTGCGGACGCTGGCCAGAACGCGGCGGATCTTGCGCGTCGGAATCTTCGCCGCCGTCAGCTCCCCGGCGGTGCGGAGGATGACCAGGTCCTGAAAGCCGAAGCGCAGGTCGCCATCCTCATCCCGTTCGGGCGTCAGAAATCCTCGGGCCGCCCAGTCGCGAATCTGTGCAGCCGAAAGCCCGAGCATGGCCGAGACTTCCCGCACCGAGTAGGACATGTCAACGCGAGCGCGAGCCCGTCTTGGCCACCTTCTGCGCCGAGGCCCGGGCCGGCGTCCGCTTGGCCTCGGCCTTGGCCGGAATGCGCGTCGGTCCGCTGGTCTTGACGGACGATGACGATGACGATGCCGGTTTCGCCCGCGGCTTGGCCAGGCTGGCCTTCAGCGCTTCCATCAGATCGATCACCTGCGCCCGCGGCTCTTCGACGAGATTCGACGTGATCTCCTCCCCTTCGATCTTCCGCTGGATCAGCGCGCGCGTCCGCTCGGTCACCTCATCGCGATAGTTCTCGGGATGGAACTCGTCCGCGGCTCCCATCTCGGCGAGCTGCACGGCCATCTTCAGCTCGTTCTCCTTCACCGGGGTATCGCCGAGGTCGAGCTCGTCCATCGAGCGGATCTCGTTCGGATAGAAGAGCTGCTGCATCACGATCCCGTTGCCGAGGGGGCGGAGGATGACCAGGTACTGCTTGCCGCGCGCCGCATACTTCGCCAACGCCCAGCGGCCGGTCTGTTCCAGCGCCTTGGTCAGCAGCGAGTAGGCGCGCTCGCCGCCCTTGTCGGGAGCGATGTAGTTGGCCTTGGCGAAGTAGATCGGATCGATCGCTTCCTTCGGCAGGAACTCGCTGATCTCGATGGCCTGCGTGGCCTTCTCCTCGAGCATCTTCAGCTCTTCTTCATTGAAGAGCACGTACTGCCCGCGCGAGAACTCGTAGCCCTTCACCACCTCTTCGCGCGAGATGGTGCGCTCGTCCTTGGGACAGAAGAGCTGCTGCTGGACGCGGTTGCCACAGTCCTTATGCAGCATGTTGAAGCTGATCTTCTCGCTGGCCTCGGTGGCCGAGAAGAGTTTGACCGGTATGTTGACCAGACCGAAGGCAATCTGTCCGGAAGCAAACGCGCGTGGCATGTCGACTCCTTTTTATGTGACCAAAGAGCTGTGCATATTAGCAGGAACGGGAGTCGGGTGGCGGGGTTCGGGGGTCGGAGCGACGCGCGCTAAACTCCCGCGGTGCCTCTCTCCGACTCCCGACCCCCGACCCCCGACTCCCGTACCCGCATCTACGCCGTCGTGAAACGCATCCCGCGCGGCCGCGTAGCGACCTACGGACAGGTGGCGACGCTGGCCGGTCTCGATGGCCACGCGCGGCAGGTCGGCTATGCCTTGCACGATCTTCCGCCACGAAGCAACGTGCCGTGGCATCGCGTGATCAACGCCCGCGGCGAGATCTCGCCGCGCAGCGCCGGCGACTCGCACGAATTGCAGAGGATGTTGCTGGAGGGAGAGGGCGTGGACTTTTCGCTTGATGGGCGGGTGGAGCTTAAGAAGTACCGGTGGAAGCGATGAAGCAACGGAGCGCTGGCGTCTCGCCGGCTGGCCCGGGGGCGTCTCGCCCCCGGTCTGGCAAGATACCAAACATTCGCTGGTAACCCTCAGCGGCGAGACGCCGCCGAGCCAGCCGGCGAGACGCCAGCGCTCCGGTCTAGAACGTCTTCATCCACTCGAACACCTGATAGTGCTCCCCATTCATCCCCAGCCTCGTGTAGACCGTCTGCGCGGATACGTTCCGGCGGTCGACGTACAGCCGGATGCCCCGCACCGTGTCGTCCGCCTGCACCAGCCGCTGAATGTGCTCGTATAAACCAGCGTAGACCCGCTGTCCGCGAAACGAAGGCCGCACGTAGACGCTCTGGATCCACCAGACGTTTCCGTTGCGCCAATCGCTCCACTCGTACGTGATCATCAGCGAAGCCACGACTGTTCCCTCGCTCTGCGCCAGGAAGTAACGGCCGCGCGAGGGATCGTCGAAGACCGCTTTCACTCCACGAGAACAGACCTCGCGGTCGAGCGCGAGCTCCTCGGTTTCGAGAGCCATGGCCAGTTGAAAGTCAACGATGTCTGATACGTCGGCGGGTGTGGCTTGTCTGTAGTCGATCATCGGCCCCTGCTACTCTTCGCGCCCGTGACAGTAGCAAAAAACGATACGCATCGCGCTCTGATCCTGATGACGGCCTCGGCGACGATGTTCGGGGCCATGGCGTTCGCGGCCAAAGTGGCCTCGGCACGGCTGCCCGGACCGGAGATCGCCATGCTGCGGATGGCCGCCGGCCTCCTCCCCTGTCTCCTCGTTCCGCGCTACCGCCGCTCGGCGCTGAAGTTCAACCGCGTCGACCTGCTGGTCTACCGCGGCCTCTTCGGCGGCCTGGCCGTGCTGCTGTACTTCATCGCCATCCAGCACATCAACGTCGGCGTGGCCACGCTGCTCAACTACACGGCACCGATCTGGAGCGGCACCTTCTCGATGTTCTTCATCGGTGAGCGATTCAGCGCCAAAGTGCTCATCCCGATGCCGATCGCGCTGGCCGGCGTCTTTCTCGTCGTCCATGCCCACGCGGCGCCGGGCGAAATCCTCGGCTTCGGACGCTGGGAGATCGCCGGCGCCCTTTCCGCCGTTTTCTCGGGCGCGGCCGTCACTGCCATCCGCGCCGCGCGCCGCGGCGAGAATTCGTGGTCGGTGTACGGGAGCTTCTGTCTCCTCGGCATGTTCGTCTGCATGCCCCAGGGCATTGCGCAGTGGGTAACGCCGCACGGCACCGAATGGATCTCACTCGCCGCGACGGCCGCGTTGGCGATGGGCGCACAACTGCTGATGACGTTCAGCCTCCGATGGGTCGATGCCATGACCGTCGGCGTTCTCTCCCAGCTCGCCGTGCTCGTATCGATGCTCCTCGGTCTCTTCATCCTCGGCGACCGCATCACACTCACCGCCGCCATCGGCAGCGCCCTCTGCATCGGCGGCGTCGCCGGCGTGACCTACATAACGTCGCTGGCAAAACCGTCCCTGGCCGCAGACGAGCTCGTGCCGGAGTCGTGAGGCGTGGAAAACCAGAAACCAGAAACCAGAAACCAGAAGAGGGCACGAGAGACCCTTCTTCTGCTTTCTGGTTTCTGGTTTCTGCTTTCTGGTTTCTGGTTCACCCACTGGCGCCAAGCACAAACGACAACAGCAGCAGACTGAGAACGACCGCGGTGATGACGACGTACAGCCGGTCGCGCTCGATGACGAACACCGCGATCGACACGGCCACGCGCGCGACCGGCGTGGCGATGAGCAGCAGAAGACCGAGCGTGACGATGGCCTGTCCGCGCCCCTCGCGCACGCCTTCGACGACCGACCCAATGCTACTCGGGTAGCTGGTGCCGGGATTCGTCAGCGCGCCGAGGGCAGGACGCGAACGGAAGTACTCGCGATGATGAGCGAAGGTGATGACGAGGCCGGCCAGCACGACGATGATGCTGATCGTCACGCCGCCGCGCAGCACGTAGGAAATCAGCCGGTCGACCCAACGCGGTTCGTCGCTCATCCCCGCACCCCTTTCAGCAGCATCTGCAGCGAAACGACGACCAGCACGATGACGAACGTGACACGCAGGCTCCGGCTGGTGACGCGGCCGAGAATGTGCGAGCCCAGGAACGCGCCGGCCAGTACGCCGGCCGCGACCGGCGCGGCGATGAAGGGATCGATCTGGCCGCGCGTGAAGTAGAGTCCCGCGCTGGCCGCGGCGGTCACGCCGATCATGAAGTTGCTCGTGGCGGTCGAGACCTTGATCGGCAGTCCCATCGCTAGATCCATCGCCGGCACTTTCAGCGCCCCCGATCCGATGCCGAGGAGACCGCTGACGCTTCCGGCGATGTACATGAGAAAGAGACCGATACTCGCGTGCGCCGGCTGATACGCGACCGCCTGACCCGATTGCTCGTCGACGTAGGAGGCACCAAGTTTCAGCCTCATCGTCAACGGCCCGATCTCGCGCTCCTCGGCGACGCGCCGCCGCCGCAGCATGGCCATCGCCGAGTACCCGAGGACGAGACCGAAGAGGATGTAGAGAAAGCGGGGATGAACGATGCCGGCCAGGTAGGCGCCGCTGATCGCGCCGAGCGTCGTCCCGATCTCCAGGAACATCGCCACCCGCAGGTTGGCCAGCCCGTCGCGCACATACGCCGCCGCTGCGCCGCTCGATGTGGCGATGACCGAGATGATCGATGCACCAATGGCCAGTCGGATGTCGATGTGCAGCAAAAGCGTCAGCGCCGGCACAACGATCATCCCCCCACCGAGGCCGAGCAACGAACCGAGAAACCCGGCCACCAGCGAGACGAGGGCGACGGTGAGAACGAAAAGGAGCGGGGTCACGGAGGGAGTGTATTCGCTGCTGGTTGCTGGGTCTCGCCGCAGCCGGAGCGCTGGCGTCTCGCCGGCTGGCTCGGCAGAGCCTGCCCTGAGCGAAGCCGAAGGGTCTCGCCGCTGAGGTTACCAGGCGACTGTCTGGAGTCTTGCAGCCCGGGGGCGAGACGCCAGGCGAGACGCCCCCGGGCCCTGGAGATTGGACGTTTACGACGCCGCGATAGCGGCTCAAGAAGGTAGCCAGGGGTGCGAGCGTTTTTTGCGAGCACCCCTGGAACCCGATGCAATCTGAAATCGTGCCGCATCAGCGGCACTGGATGGAGTCCCCGATTACTCAAGTGCCGCTGACGCGGCACCAAACCATGCATCTCTTTACCAGGGGTGCTCGCAAAAAACGCTCGCACCCCTGGCTACCATCTCGTTGCCGCTAACGCGGCAATCGCCGGCGGAGCGCGTTCGGCCACGGCTCGTGCTTCGCGTTCTCGTTGCCACTCGACCAAACCGACGCTTAACCCTCGACTGAGGGATGGACGGTCCCGGACCGTCCATAAACCAGACGGACGTGTCGAATCCACACGGCACGATTACAGACTGCTAAACCCAAATAACTGCGAACAAGGCACTTGCGTCTATGCCTGGTTTGGCGTGGCCCTTGAGAAGGAGTCCGGCAGAAGCATAAAGAGAGAGGAAAAGACAAATGAACAAATTCATCATGGGTTGTTTTGTGGTTGCAGTTCTCGGAGTTCCAACATTTGCAATGGCGGCCGAAAATGCCGCGGGCACGCTGACGGTCACCGGCACGATTGCCAGCTCGATCAGCCTGACCGTCGAATCGACCGACGGAACGTGTACCCTCTGTGGAACCCCCGACGCGTCCATCGACCTTGGCACCCTCAGCAAGTACGGCACAGCGCCGACAAACTTCGCGATCACCCCGGGCGCCACGAGCTGGACGCTCAGCTCAGTGAACGGAATCGGAGTCAAGGTTGTGAAGGCGAACCTCGCCAGCACGGCATACACGCTGAGCGCGAAGCTCTCCAGCGCGCCCGCCACCGGCGTCGTCTGGACCGTGGGTGCGATCACCGCCAACGCCACCACGAGTCAACCCATCGGGACCGGGGTCGCCTACGGTACGACTCTGCCCTACGCATGGAGCATCGTGATTCCTGACTCGCTGGCAGCCGCCTCGGCCATCGACAACGTCATTCAGTTCTCCGCGGTCTCCGCCTGACATATCTGCCGGAAACGCAGATGCCGAGGGAGCGGAAACGCTTCCTCGGCATGAGCCTTTATGGGGAGTAACTACGTAATGAAGATCGTCGCCTTCGCTCTTTGCATCGCGGTCTCGCTGCCGCTGTACGCGGCGCGGCGGCGAGCAGCGGAACCGCTTCCCGGCGTGCTTTCGATCGAGTTCGTCGACGTGCCGGCGACGGGGACGACGCTCATCGCGGCGGGATCGGATGCGCTGGTGGAACTGAACACCGTAAGCCAGCGCGCGGGATCGATGGGACGGTCGGTACGCGTACTGCGGCAATTCGGGATCCGCATTCTTCGCAAGGGCGGTGTGTCCTGGGGGACGGCGATGGTCACGGCCAGGCTGAATTCGCAGGACGGCCGCTCCACGTTGCGAATCGACGGGAAGCCCGTGGCCGTCATCCCCGTCCTGGTCGACGCCCGCGCCTCAGTCGGCGTCATGACCATTCACACCCTGGAGATCGAGGTTCCCGGCTCCGTGGCCGCCGGGCCGCTGGCTGCTTCCATCTCGTGGGAAGTGACAACGCAATGATTCGAGAGGAGAAGCAATGAACGCAGCGATGAGAAAAGAGATCCTGATGCTGCTGGCCGCGGCGCTGGCGTCGACGACCGCGCTCGTTGCGGGAACGGGTGAGGTTTCGGTCTCACCGGCGGTGGTGATGCTGCGCGGCAACGTGGGCCAGAGCACGACCCAGACGCTGACGTTCACGAATGGGACCTCCCGTCCCCTTTCCTTCGAGATGAAGGCATACGACGCCGCCGTACACGACGGCAACCGCCTGTTCGTCGAAGCCGGCAGCATGCCCGGGAGCATTGCCGCAACCGCGGCGTTCTCACCGAGACTCTTCACCGTCCCCCCTCGGCAAAGCGTCCTCGTCTCGCTGACCATCACCATCCCGCCGCATCCCGCGGTGCGTGCCATCGCGGTCATGTGTGAAGGGACGACGAAGCTCGGCACCGGGCCGATGCGCGTGAGCGCGTCGGTCGGCACACTGCTGACGTTCGCGATCGCGGGCGATGTCCTCGCCGCCACGGCTTCGCCTCTGACCGTTCAGCCACCGACGGACAGCGCCACACTCGTGGCCGCGCAGCAACTCGTCAACAGCGGCACCGAACCGCTGGTCGCCACGGGAATGCTGGCCATTCTCGATGCCGCGGGATCACTGGCCGGCAAACAGGAGATTCCGATGTGGCGTCTCCTGCCTGGTGAAAAAAAGGACATGCGCGTTGAATACGACGGCACCCTGGTCCCCGGCCGGTACCGGGCTATGATCACCTACGATCTCACGGAAAAGACGCTCACCTCGATCGCGGAATTCAGTGTGAAGTGAAAGCTCTCCTCGCCGTCACGGCCTGCCTGCTGTTCACGCACGCCGTGCGCGGAGAGAGCTTCACGGTCCGCGTGCAGGAGACCGCGACCATCGAGATCGACGGTGCCACCGCCGCCTACACCACCAATCCGGCGATTGCCGAAGTAACCATTGCCTCTAAAGGCCGTCTCTCGTTGACAGGACGCTCCTCCGGGACGACGCAACTGGTCGTCATCACCGCCGCCGGCACGCAGACGTTTCTCATCACCATCGCCGCCCCTGTCCTGCCGCCCGTGGTCCGGGCGGAAGCCGGCGCACCACAGGGGCGATACGAGGGCCGCTACTCCAGCGCCTCCAGCCAGATGCAGAACAGCGTTGACCTGGTTACGCACCACGGCGAGCGCATCTCGCAGTTTCATGTTCTTTACCTCCATGATCTGCGCGCGCTGCCCGGCCAACCGTCCGACGCCATAGCCTCGATCTTCTACCGCGACACCACACCAACCCGCCAGCTCACGTTGCTGGACGAGACGGTAAGCCTGTCGCGCATGACCATCGGCAACACTTCGGTACGCGGCCTTCATCTGAAAGAAGGCCCTCTCGAATTGCATGCCGGCTACGCCTCCTCGACGAGGTTCGACGACTTCTTCCTTCCCACCCAACGACGATGGGTGGGCGGAGCGGGCTACGGCATCGATGTCGCTTCCACACGGTTGACGCCTTCGGTCTACGGCTTCTTCTCCCAGCCGGCCGGCACGGCCGCGCGGCGCGGAGTCGTCGGCGCGCTTTCCGCCGAGCACCGTGACGGCGACACGCTGTACCTGCGCGGAGACGTCGGGGTCAGCCGCTCACTGGCTGCATCCGGCGAGGTCCGCTACAACTCGCCGCGCGATCAATTTCGCGCGCTCCTCTCCATGAAGCCGGGCGACTTTCCCAACCTGGGACTGGGGGACATCCCCGGTGCGCATCTGGAGCTCGACTGGACCCGCCGCGCCACCAGCCGTCTGTCGGTCACGTCCTACGGCACATACGATCGGTTCAATCTGGCTGCACTGCGTCAGACGATCGGCATGGCCAGTCTCGGTCTCGGATACGCCGTAACCGCGCGCCTTTCGTTCCTGGGCGGCGCCGACGCGTCGACCGTGCGCACCCGCACGACCTCCATCCGTACGTTCGGCCTGCCTCTGGGCGTGGCCTATGACACTTCGGCTTTCGGAGCGGCCGCGTCGTATCGTCTGCTGGATAACTCCGAAGCATCACGGCGCGGCGATACGCTCCGCCTCTCCGCGCACGCCGGCCGCGCTCCGTTCACCGCCAACGTTTGGGCCGAGCGACAGCGCAACGCCCCTACCCTCGACCTCATCTTCAGCGCCGAGCCCGGCCTCGAGCTGGCGCTCCTCCGCCTCGGGATCTCCGTCCGCACGCCGGAGGACGTGGCCCGCGCGCTTCGAGACAACGCGGCATTGATCGATCTTGGATTCATCACCGGGGTCAACGTCTCCCTGACGCCCCGGCGTCTGCAGGCAGGGCTCAACCTGGCATGGCTCGGATCCGGTCCGGGAAACGATCGTCTCCGCCTGCTCGCCGTCTACGGGCACGACGAGGGAATCAGCACCACACGAGACAACCTGATCGCCACGCTCACCTACAGTCACCGCGTCCTGGCAGCGACCGACCTCTACGCTTCCTACTCGCGGTGGTCCACGCGCGCCGGGGCGCTCCGGGAAGCCGGCAACTCCGTCGAGGCCGGCGTGCAGCAACAGTTCTCCGGCCTGCCGGCGTTTCTGCAGCGAAGCGGAACGATGGAAGGGTTCGTCTTCCTCGATCCGGAGATGCGGGGCGTGCGCGATCAGACCACGAAGCCGCTGCCGGACGTCGCCATCACCCTCGACGGCGCTCGAACGGCGAGGACCGACGGCAAAGGCGCCTATGTTTTCGCAAAAGTTCCTCCCGGACCGCATCGGATCGCCGCGCAGCTTCCTGAGTCGCCGCGTGCGTTCTTCACCACCGCTTCGTCCTCGGAGACGAAGGCGCAGGCGCACGTCGACTTCGGGCTGGTGTGGGCCGCCGCGCGGATCGAGGGGCGCGTGATCAGCGACGCGGGCACCGGCATATCCGGCGCGGTTCTTACCGCTACCGCCCAGAACGGACACCCGATCAGCGCCACGACCGACTTTCAGGGCATGTTCGTCTTTGCCGTCCCGCCGGGAACCTTTCGCGTCGGGATCACCGAGGAATCACTCCCCGCCGGATACTCGATCGCCCAGCCGCGCGAACGGAGCGTGACGGTGGCACCCGAGCAGCCGCAGTCGGTAACGTTCGACGTGCGCGTACGGCGAAGCATCGCCGGCCGGGCCGCCGGTGCGTCCGAAGTGCGGATCGAGTCGCTGGGAATGACGGCTCGTGTCGATCCCGAAGGCAATTTTCTCTTCCGCTCCATGCCCTCCGGCACATTCACCCTCGTTGCGCGCGTCGGCGGCCGACCCATCAGCCGTACGGTCACCCTGCCAGCGGAGCCTGCGATCGTTCGGGATGTCGATCTCGGTGCGCTCCCCTCCTCGGTTGCGAACGCAGCATCATCGTCTGCTCCCGTCCATCACGATGGCGCATTTCGCGTGCAGGCCGGCGCATTCCGCGAGGACCGCAACGCCCGGCAACTCATCGGCCGGTTGCAGGGCATCGGAGAGCGGCCCTTCACTCTCGCCACCCGCGGCCTGACCGTCGTCTCCGTCGGACCGTTCGCAACACGACAAGACGCGCTCGCCGCAAGCGAGCGCCTGCAGCGAACCGGGTTTGATACGTTCGTAACGCGGCGCTGAGGGGATGTAGGTGCTTGGGTTGCGCCACGGCCGGAGCGCTGGCGTCCTCGCCGGCTGGCCCAGCGGCGTCTCGCCGCTGCGGAGGAGGTCCACGCAACTGTATAGTGTTTTGCCACACCGGGGGCGAGACGCCCCCGGGCCAGCCGGCGAGACGCCAGCGCTCCGTCGCAGCGTTACTGCGTCACCTGGAACGTCACCGTCAGATCGAAGATCGTGTCCACTGCGGTGCCGTGGAGTGAGCCCGGGGCGAACTGCCATTGCAGGACGGCGTCGACGGCGGACTGATTGAACAGCGGCGACGAGCTGCGGAGGACCTGGGCGTCGCGCACGTGGCCGGTCTTGTCGATGATGCATTCAACGATGGCGAAACCGTTCAGGTGGATGGCGACCGCGGGGCGGGGATAGAGCGGCGTGACGCGGCGGATGACCACCGGCGCTTTGACGTCGCCCGTTATGCGGATGGGAAGGTCGGGAGGGACCGGAACGACGTTCGCCGCCGGAGGTCCATCACCGATGCCGTGCGGGTCGCCCCAGGGCACTCCCACGTTCTGATCGGATCCGGCGGGGCCGCCGGTGGTGGTGGTATCGCCGGTCGAGGTCGACGCAGCCGGTTCGGTGTGGTCGGGGATTGTGTTGGGCGCCAGGTTCGCGGTGGGCACGGTCGGTGTCTGCTTTATAGGCACGGGTGGCGCGGCCTGTTTGTGACCGCCGTCGGGCGTGCCGAGGGCGGGAGGGATCGATACGGGGGGCGTGAAGATGGGAATCGCGTACTCGGGGGGCGGCAGCCTCGGGAACTCGATGGTACGGATGCCGAGCGCAAGGATGCTGATGACGATGAGTATGTGTCCCGCAAACGAGACCGACAGCAATCCAAACCGCTTCTCGGCCACCACCTCTGCGTGTATGACGGATGTCTCGAACATGATCTGTCCTCCCGTCCGAGTTCGACACGGGAAGCCGCTCGACGAAACCGTGCTGGTGATACGAAGTGGTGAACGATGGTTCACGCGAAGGCGCGAAGACGCGAAGTTAGTGCACGAACTTGCGGCGGTTGCGGATGTAGTCGGCCAGGATGTATTCGCCCAATCGATCGGGAGATGAGTAGAAGGCACGTCCGCGATTGATCTTCGAGAGCTGCTCGACGAAGTTCACCAGCATCGGGTCGGTGGCCAGCATGAAGGTGGTGATGGGGATGTTGGCGCGGCGGCAGCGGTCGGCTTCTTCCAGCGTCCGGTTGACGATCTTCATGTCCAGGCCGAACGAGTTCGTGTAGAGGTGGCCGTTCTCGGTCAGCGCGGACGGCTTGCCGTCGGTGATCATGAAGATCTGTTTGTTGTTGTGCTTGTGGCGCCGCAGGATGCGCTGCGCCAGCTCGAGGCCGGCCTTCGTGTTCGTGTGAAACGGTCCCACCTGCACGTACGGGATCTCGGAGATCGGCACCTCGGTGGCTTCATCGCCGAAGAGCAGCACGTCGATCGAATCCTTCGGGTACTTCGTCAGGATCAGCTCCGTCAGCGCCAGCGCCACCTTCTTCGCCGGGGTGATGCGGTCTTCACCGTAGAGCACCATGGAGTGAGAGATGTCGATCATGACCACGGTGGCGCAACTGGAGTTGTGCTCGGTCTCGAACACTTCCAGATCGTCCTCGGCCATGAGGATGGCCTCGGCCGGGTCGGTGTGCTTCATGGCGTTCTGCAGCGAACGGATGGAATCGATGGCCATCGGATCGTCGCCGAACTGATACGGCCTCGTCTCAGTCAGCCGCTCGCTGCCCTGTCCGGCCGAGGCGACGGAGTGCGAGCCGCTGATCGACTTCTGCAGACCGCCGAAGATCTCGTCAAGCGCATCGCGGCGGATCTGCCGCTCCCCGCCCGCGCCGAGGACGACGTTGCCGTTGGCGTCCTGTCCGATGACGTCATCCTCCATCAACCTGGCGAAAAAGGCATCGAGGTCGATGTTGGGATCGATGTACCCCCGATCCTGCAGCGCCCGCATCCAGCGCATGGCCTCGTCGACATCGCCGCCGCTCTGCAGCAGCAGATGATTGAACAGCCGCCGCAGCCCCATCTCGGCGAGGAGCTGGCGGATGAGATCGGGATCGAGGTAGGAGTATCGGTGGCGCATGAAGGGAGGATCAGTGGATTAGTAGATTAGTGGATTAGTCGATCAGTTGGTTCGAGAATTAGTCGATGGTCGGCGGCTACTGCGGCGCCCTAATCTACTAGTCCACTAATCCACTTCGTCATTCTCGAAGTGGCAACGTATGGCATCGCGGATGTTCGCCTCGAGCGACGCCGCATCGTCCGCTTCGGCAAAGATCGACTCACCGAGGGCGCGTGCCGTGTAGCCGCCCTCCGGCGCTTCCTCAACCAAGAAAATGATCTCGTTCATCGTCGCTATTCTGAATCCACTGATCCACGAATCACTTCTTCAACCTCGCGATCCACTTGGCAATGGTCGGATTGTTCGGCAGCAGCTCACGCGCTTCTTCCAGCCCCGTCAGCGCCTCGTCGTTGCGGTCGAGGACGAGGAGGATCTGTACGCGAAGCTCGACGAGGCTCTGGTAAAGGTGAAAGTCGGTCATGGTCTGCGTCGGCAGCAGCGACAGAGCCCGGTTGACGAACTTGAGAGCGACCTCGGGTTTGGAATCGTTGAGGGCATCGGCGGCGAAGCGGTGCAGCATACGCGGCGAATCGCCGAGGAACGACTTGGCATCGACGAAATGGGAGAGGGCCTCGCGAATGAGCGCTTCCTGATCCGGAAACCACCCATCGCGGATCATGCGGTCGATCTGTCGCGACAGATCGCCAGGGATTTCGGCAGTGACCTTAGCCATGTGAGGGGATTGTATTGCAATGGTTGTATCGTGCCGGTCATGCGGGTGGTCGTCGCTTGTCTGGCTGTCCTTCTCGCCGCGGGAGCTAGTGCCGAGGTCTTACATCAGCCCGCGTCATGGTATGGCATCGTCCCCGGCATCTCGAAGGAGCCGAACGTCGTCGCGCTCTATGGTCCGGGATACTTTCGCGACAGGCTAGGCGATACCGGCAGCCGAACATACATCATTGAGAACGGTGGAGGCACCCTCACTTTCGTCTTCGGTTTCGACAAAGAAGTCGACTCGATCCATTGGGAAGCAAGCACACCCACCAACATCCCGCGCGCGATCCGTTCGAAGATCACAATCAACGCTAAGCCAAAACGATGGCTCGGATGGTCAGCCGCCCTCGCCGCCGGAGCGACGGTTACGAAGATTAGGGAGTGGTTCGGCGAGCCAACAAGCGTTGGCAGCTATGGCGAATGGACGTACAACGCGTTCGAGGCGGGTTGCGACGCCGCGGAGCTGAGGCTTCGCTTCAAAGATGGAGTGGTCACGCTTGCCGAGTTCGTCGCTCCTGCGAGTGAGTGACTACTTCACCGTCCTGAGCACATTGAACTTCATCATTTCCTGGAACGTGATGGTGGAATCGAGATCCTCGCGGGCAAGGCGCAGCGACTGGTGAAGTCCCTCGAGGATCATCTCCATCCAGAAGGCCTGCTCGTGGTCGCTGGATGACGGCGCGTACTTCGTCGCTGTTTCGAGCAGCTTCGGCACGCGCTTCAGCTCCGAGACGTAGACGGCGAAGGGCTGCTCGTCGGAGAGGGTGATCTTGTTCCCTTCGATGAACCAGGCCAGGATCGAGTCGTAGTTCGGCTCACTCTTGCCGGCCGGCTTTTCCTCCGGGCGCGGAGGGGGCTGCTGCTTGCGGCCGCGGCGGCTGGTGAAGGCGTCGTCGAGCTCGTCGGCGTCGAGATCGTACGAACGATTGCGCTCATTGCGGCTACCGACGCCGGCGCGCTCGATCGGCGGGAACTTCGTGGCGAAGAGTTTGGCCACCGCTTCGCCGATCAGCTTGCGCGCCACGACCTCGGCACCCTGCTGCTCCCCCTCGTAGACCATCTCCACCTTGCCGGTGATGGCCGGAAGGAGCATGGCCAGGTCGGAGAGGCGCGGGAAGACCGATTGGTCGTGCGTCAGTGCCGCGCGCCGTTCCATGTTCGACTGCAGCAGCTCCATCGCCGCGATGGTCAGGCGCGCGGAGACGCCGGACGATTGATCGACGAGCTCGGAGCCGCGGGCGACGAAGGCGATCTGTTCGACCAGCGAGTGGATGTAGTCGGGGATCACCAGCGCTACGCTGCCGGCGCGATCCGTCCACGCCTCCTGCCGGGTGATCTGCATGGCCGTCTCGACGCTCTGCGGGTAGTGCGTCAGGATCTGCGAGTCGATGCGGTCCTTGAGCGGCGTGATGATGTTGCCGCGGCTGGTGTAATCCTCGGGGTTGGCGCTGAAGACGAGCACGACGTCCATCGGGATGCGGATGGGGAAACCGCGGATCTGCAGGTCGCGCTCTTCGAGGATGTTCAGCAGCGCCACCTGAATACGCGGCGCGAGGTCGGGCAGCTCGTTGATGGCGAAGATGCCGCGGTTCGTGCGCGGAATGATGCCGTAGTGGATGACCTCCTCGTCCGCGTACGTGAGCCGCTGGTTGGCGGCCTTGATCGGATCGATGTCGCCGATGAGGTCGGCGACGGTGACGTCGGGCGTGGCCAGCTTCTCGCGATAGCGCTCATCGCGGGTGAGCCAGGCGATCGGCAGGTCGTCGCCCTTTTCGATCGCCAGCCGGCGGCAGCGCTTGCACGTCGGCGCCAGCGGCGAATCGTTGATCTCGCATCCGGCGATGATCGGCACGCGCTCGTCGAGCAGGTTCGTCAGCGAGCGGAGGATGCGCGTCTTGGCCTGGCCGCGCAGCCCGAGCAGGATGATGTCGTGCTTGGAGAGGATGGCGTTGTGAATGGCCGGAATGACCGTCCGTTCGTAGCCGTGGATGCCCGGAAAAAGCGTCTCCCCGCGCGCGATGGCCGCGAGCAGATTGCGCCGCATCTCATCTTTGACCGAGGTGATGCGGTAACCGGTTGCGCGCAGCTCGCCGAGGGTGTGGATGTTCATGGGTTGGTGTCTTTCTCGCTCTCTTCCGGAATGTCGCGGTTGAATTCGTTCATGGCCCGTTTCAGATCGCCGCGCGCAAAGAGGACGAGCGCATCGACCGCCCGCTCGATTCCGCGGTTCACCAACGGCCCCTCCTCGGCGGTGAAATCGTCGAGGACATAGTCGCGGAGCCGGCCATCCGGATACTCCGCGCCGCGGACGCCGAATCGTAAGCGCGGGAAGCGCTCGCTCGCAAGCGCGGCCACGATCGAGCGCATGCCGTTGTGCGTCCCGGCTGAGCCGCTCGGCTTGATGCGCAGCCGCGCCAGCGGCAGGTCGATGTCGTCGTACACGATCAGCAAGTCGTCGGTCGAATCGAGGTAGGCGTTGACCAGCAGCCGCACCACATCGCCGGAGTTGTTCATGAACGTCAGCGGCTTGGCGACCTTGACGCTGCCGCCGGCGACACGCCCCTCGCCGGTCATGGCGTCCTTCTCGTGCTTGCTGATCTCGATCCGGAACTTCTTCGCAAACGCATCGACGATCATCCACCCGACGTTATGCCGCGAGCGCTCGTACTCCGCGCCAGGATTGCCGAGGCCGACGATCACTTTCATGCGGCGCGAAGGGTAGCAGAGGATCGGAACGGCTCATGTCTCTGCGAACCACCTGGGACTGCGGCGGCCCTCACGGACTACCTACCGTCCGATAAGTGATTTCGCGCTCGCTTCTCCCCACGTTAGAGCCGCTACCGCTACGGCCCACGGCACCAGTGCGGCAACGGTGAGCGAGAATGCTGCACGGAGGTTTCGAAACTTCGCGGTTACTAGGCGTGCGTTTTGCCACACTTGGCGCGCCAAGTCATCGACCAGTTGCGTAGCATCCACTGCTTGCCATTCACCAGCGTAGTCTTCTTCCAAATATGCCGCTACAGATCTGAAATACAGAAGAGAATTCATCGGCCCACTCAGACGCGGAAACAATCCTCGATAGATGCACGCGATAGACGTGCCCACCATAAACACCGTCAGGAATACCAGGGCCGCTCGAATCACCGTCAGCTCGTGCAGTGGCGGCGTCGCACCCGCCAGCGTGGCCAGCAGCGCGCCATTGACCCCAAACAGAAGAGCGAAGCGGCTTTCGACACGTTCATGGAATGTCATGATCAGATCGAGTTCGCGCCAGAGTTCTGTTGTGCGATGAGACAGACCTAGCGCCTCGAAACGATCCTCCTTAGCCATCGCCACACTTCACCTCCGTATGAATGCCCCGGGCCAACGCCACCTTACTTCCGCACTGCTGTGCTCTCGCTCACGTGGGCTAAATCTCCAGCCCCAAGGTTTTGAGTCGCAACATCGATCGGAAACAAGATGTCGGTCGACTGCGCATGCGTGTTCCGGACTTGACTCCTGCGGCACCTTTCGCCACAACACTTGCACATCTTGTTTCCTCGAACCACTTTGGATATTTGTCACGCCAGCTCAACAACAAAAATTTCCTTATAGAGATCCGGATCCGCGTCGCTTTTGCGTATATTGTAAACACCTCCACGCCGCTCGACATCGTCAAGGGACTTCGCTGAAATGCCGGCCTTGAAAACAATCCGATCATCAATGCTCAGAACTTGGTCTCGAAATTCCGTCGTCACCAATAGCGCGTTCGGCTCTCCGACCGCCTCTAGCCTTGCTGCCGTTCGATATACCGGTCCACCGGGAACCTCAGTTACGCCGAATTCGGCACCTCCTCTCAATTGGGCCTTGTAGCGGCCTGCGGCTAGCTGCCTGGCAAGATCTCTCACCGCTACTATAAGGTTTACCGGGTTCTGGTCGGTAAGCCAGACTGCATCCCCATCACCAATCTTGTACTCACTGATACGGGCGCTGCATGCCTTTACCAGCGCCGCAAAGTCCTTGTTAAACGTTCGCGATAGCTCCGGATCATCAAGAATTCGACTTGACCCAACAATGTCCACCTTAATAACACCATTGGCTCCTCCAGCGTCGCGCCACCTGCGACCATGTCCTGCGATGTTAAGTGTATCGTGAGTATATTGCGAGGCCCTCAGACGAATATGCGCATCGAGCGCTGGATGAATTATGTAGTGCGACGATTTCGGCAGGACTCCATCTGCAGCGAACAGCATTGCGCCCGGCTTCGCAAACCGTTGAACTACATTCGCGGTACCAACGTCGCGTGTTATGTATCCAAGAAGCCCAACCTTGTACAAGGCACAGAAGACATGGACGTAAGGAACGTTCTTGAGCGAGGCCATAGCGGACTCATTGTACTGAAGTGAGATAGAAACGACCTGTTCAGGTGTCAATATATTGCGTCGGATTAGACCAAACAACAGCCCGAAGTCAATCTCGGCTGAGAGGTGGCCCTTAATTTCGTTTATGTAAGCGGCACCGATCGTTTCGGATGCCTCATTCACAGCTGTGCGGATATTCGCCGCCGACCGATTGCTTGGCGCGATCTGCGACAGCCTGTAACCGACCGTCATAAAATCGCGGGGCCGACCTAGCGTGTGGCGCGCAATATAACTCCAGATATCCTCTGACTCGCCAACATGAGAATGGTCAAGGTGCGAGGTCTGAGCGCCGAAGAAGCGAGCGAACGGATCGGCGGATCTCGGGTCAACACAATTCTCATCAGACTCGGCGAGCAGATTTCTAATGAAGATCTGCCGAAGGTCCTCCTGCTGATACTGAATCGTCAGTGCGGAGCCCTCGATCTGCTGACTCATGGCACTGTCATGTAGCAGCTGAGCGAATGCCTCACTTCTAATGGAAGCAAAGATTTTGACGTGATTATTTTGTGGGTGAAGATCCCTTATCGCGACTGCGAGGCCAGTTTGGGCGCTGTACCAGATTGCCTTGTCTGTCGTCCCCTGAGAGCCGCGCTCCGAGGGAAGGATGTGGGCATCGAAATGTTGATCGACGTTGTCAATAAAGGCGACAATTGGGGTGTGAATCGACCGGAAGGCCGGGCCAAGGCGCCGTTGCAAATCGAGCCGGGCTTTGTAGTGCTGACTCGCAGAGAGTGAGAGAATCTGAGCGAAGAGATCGGTGATAGTCCGGAGATGGCCTTCTAACAAGTGGCCGAGGTCCGACTCGAAATCGTCAGTGGTCAAGTGATGAACGTTCTCGTCGCCAAGCCGCCGCGCCACTTTGATAACTGCTATCGTCATGGCCATCAGCCAAATGTTCGACCAGAACAAAGGGTCTTCTTTGATTCTCTTGATATCCTGCTTGGAGAACACATTCGCGAGGCTGAGAGGTTTATCGGTCAGTGAGTTTTCGGGCAGAAAATGGACGCCCTGACGTACAGCCTCTAAGCGAAGACGCTTCGTCCTAAGCAATAGTGTCTTGCCAAAGCCCTTGGTGGCTACGACGAGGAATCGGGACGTGCTGTCGGGTGCCAGGAAACCGCCGATCCATGGCGTCTCGTATAGAAGGGTCTCGTTGATGTCGTTCATATCTTCGGCGTCGACGCTCCAGATTCTCAATTGGCAAACCTCCAGTAGTCGTTCTGGCTCTATCGTCACGGGTGTTCGGCAGGGAATCGCTGGAAGGCCAGCATTCCGTCGCCGACGGATGAAACGATGAGGGACCGCTACCTAGGGAGTGACGCCGAGAGCGGTTTCCCTACCCCCCCTCTCCGCTTTTGCCAGTTGAAGTGGCCGTTGGATTGAGATCTGAGGCGTAGAATCAGCCGACAGAGTTGGCGTACCCTGCGCCACTGACCACGGGGTTCTAGGCGCCCGTGTTGTCTCCGCTGATTCGTTGGCTGCTAGCGAAACCGTGTCCGTCCAGTGCACTCGCTCGAATGTTCAAATCCTATCGTTGGTCGTCACTTCGCAGTTGCTTTGTTTCGCAACACCCGCACCTTCTCCATCGTCACCAGCCCGTGGTCGATCACCTCGTCGGAGATGGATCAACGGGTCGATGTGCTCCTGATGTCTCGACGACTTCACCGCGACAGGAGATCAGAAGATAGTTTTTGCCGACCTCGATCCGGAACTTCTTCGCGAACGCATCGGCGATCATCCACCCGACGTTATGCCGCGAGCGCTCGTACTCCGTGCCAGGGTTGCCGAGGCCGACGATCAGTTTCATGCGGCGCGAAGGGTAGCAGAGGATCGGAACGGCCTTCCCGAACAGACGCTGCCCCTCGCGCGTGACGCGCGAGGGGCAGCGGTACCGAGGTTAGCGGACAGCGTCGAGGGCCTTGCGGAAGTTCTCCGGGAGGTCGTCTTCGCCGTTATTGCTTGGGACGAGGTTCGATGCCAGGAATCCCTGAGCGGGAGGCGCCGGTGCAGGCGCAGGCGCGGGCGTCGTTGGGGCCGGTTTGCGGTGATTCATGGTCTTCTTCACCACGCGCCGCATCTCGTCGAGATACGGACGCAGGCCGGCACCGTCAGGACTCTTGGCGTAGGTCTTGGCCCAGGCGTATGCCTGCAGCGCCTCGGTGCCCGCCTCGGCCATCTGGCTGTCGATCGTGAATTCGACACCGTTGAGCAGAGCGGAGAGGCGCTGTGCCACCGGCCGGAAGGCATCGCGGTACTGCAGCGCCGCCTTGCCGCGCTCGATGTCGAACATCTTCCGCTCGGACGCCGGCGCGAACGAGCTCACGGCGGTGATCGTCGGCTGGATCAGCTCATTGGCAAAGCGGGCCGCGGTGGCAACGCGGTGTACGTCGCCGACGTCATGGGGTTGAAAGCCCGGGACGAGACTCTCGAATTGGTCGAGAAGCCCGATCAGTTGGACGGCAATGGCCTCCGGGGTCGCATCGACGGACGGTTCCGCCGAGGCAGTGGGTTGGATGTTGCTGCTGGTTTTCGTCGTATTCATGGTGCAAATCCTCATAAGAGCCACGCGGGACACACACATCGGGTAGATCCGCGCGTGGAAAAGCGGTTCGTAAGTTCGACTTCGCTCTTACGGGCCGGAGCGA
>JADGNY010000187.1 GCA_017883235.1 Thermoanaerobaculia bacterium
CATCAACTGGAAGCTGCACAAGGCCCGCACCGTCATCGGCTGGTTCTCGAAAGGGATCGCGCACGGCAAGGACATCCGCAACGGTCTGGCAGACGTCACAAGCGTGGCCGACGTCCGCCGACTGCTGGATGCGGCGCGTGAACGGCTGGCGGCATAGTCTCTTTTTCGCGAGTGGGGGGTAGGGAAAGAGGGATTACCGTCACTCCTCATGGTAGGAGGCAGCATATGACACTCAAGAGCATCATCGGTCCTTACGCGTTGGTTTTCAAAGAGAATTCTCCGAACGTACCGAACAGCGTGAAGTGGTATGAGTCGAAGCTCAATCTCGTGCCCGATCCGCGCTACAACGTTCCGCCAGGCACCGGCGACACATGGTCGCAGCTCAACGTTCCGGAGCTGAAGAATGTTGCGGTGGGCCTCAGCAAGGGTGCTGTGGGCGCCGGCAGCAGCGTCCTGACGTTTGTCGTTCCCGACATCGCGGAGAGCCGCGCCAAGCTCATCGCGCATGGCGTTCCCGTGAAGCCGATCGAAGACGTGGGCCTCGGTGTGCTGCTGGCGTTCTTCGAAGATGACGCCAAGAATCCTCTCTGCCTCAGGCAGAACCCTAAGGGTCAGCCGCAGGAATTCTTCTGAGAGGACTCCTTGGTCACTCTACGGTGATGAACACCGGCCTGCACAAACACGTCGGTGCTTCGGCAGCCGCAGGTGGGGTAGGGCCGTCATTCCGAGCCTGCGGCTCGGAATGACGGGCTCCCTCACTTCTCCATCAACGTACACTCCAGCACGACGCCGTCTTCGAGCGTGATCGGCGCTTCGCGGACCGCGCGGTATCCGCACGACTCGTACAACGTTCCGGCACTGCGCATGGCTACGAGCTGCAGCCGGCGGAAGCCTTCCGCGGCGGCGCGCGACTCCGAATGCTGCAGGATGGCGCGGCCGATCCCGCGGCGGGCCCAGCGTGGACGAACGAACATGGCCCGAATGCGCGCGGCGTCAGTGGCCGGATCGAGAAGGGCGTCCTCTCCGTTCGACGCCGCGCTGCCGCTGTACACCTTTTGCCGCCGGCTCCAGCCGCCGCAGCCGGCGATCTCCGCATCGATGATGGCGACGAAGTACGTTCCGTCGTCGATGAGCTGCTCGTCCGGACGGCAGATGAATGTCAGCGCGCTGGCTACCTGATGCTCGGTGTAGGCCGCCGGCCCGAATTGCTCCACTGACTCCCGCATCACGGCGGCGATCGCGTTCACATCCGCGCGTGACGCCGGACGGAGGATGAATTCCTGCATCCGACGAGGATATGACGTGGCGATCGTGTACGCACTACCGCGTTGCCGCACGAGGGACCGATGTGGCACAGACACTCTTGTCTGTGCCCCCGGCCGGAGCCGCCGCCGCTGAGGGCTTGCGATGTTCAGTTTTGGCGAGACCCGGCACAGACAAGAGTGTCTGTGCCACATCGGTCCCGGCTTCGACAACCGATAAACGACAACCGACGACGCGCGCGTTGCGCGCAGAATACGAGCCCTCCCCTCCCTGTTCCACGCCTGTCCATGAGTATCGATGCATCGATCAGCAAGCCTGTCCGCCGTGTGGGGATGATCTCCCTCGGCTGTCCGAAAAATCTCGTCGACAGCGAGATCATGCTCGGGCAGCTTCGAGAGGAATCCGAGGTCGAGATCACCAATGATCTCGACTCGGCGGACGTCGTGATCGTCAACACCTGCGGCTTCATCGACGCGGCCAAGCAGGAATCGATCGACACCATCCTCGAGGTCGCCGACCGCAAGGGGAAGGGAGTGCAGCGGCTGGTCGTGACCGGATGCATGGTCATGAAGTACCGGGCCGAATTGCAGCAGGCCATCCCCGAGATCGACGCCTTCGTCGGCCTCGATTCGCTCGAAGCGATCACCGCCGCCGTGACCGGCCGGATCGACGATGCCGCACCGGCGAAGCGCAAGATGTCGGTGAGGTTATACGAAGACCTGCCGCGCGTCCTGGCGCAGGGGACGGCACACGCATATCTGAAAGTCTCCGAGGGCTGCTCGAATCCGTGCACGTTCTGCGCGATTCCGCAGATGCGTGGGAAGTTCCGCAGCCGCAACATCGACTCACTCGTCCGCGAGGCGCAGTCGCTCGAGGCGCAGGGGGTCAAAGAGCTCTGTCTCGTGGCCCAGGACACCACGCGCTACGGCGAAGACTTGGATATAAACAACGGCCTGACCACTCTCGTACGCACGCTCCTTTCCGAGACCGGCTTCCGCTGGATTCGATTCCTGTATGCCTATCCCGGCTCCATCGACTGGTCGCTCTTCGAGTTGATGGGGAAGGAGAAGCGTTTCGCTTCGTACTGTGACATCCCGCTGCAGCATGTGACGGCGAACGTTCTGAAGACGATGCGCCGCCCCGGATCGCCGGACGAGTATCGCCGGATGGTGACGCGGATGCGCGAGCTGGTTCCCGACCTCTCGCTGCGTACGACGTTCATCACCGGCCATCCCGGCGAGACGCCGCGCGATTTCGGCGAGCTGTATGAATTCGTCGACTGGGCGCAGTTCGATCAGATGGGGGCCTTCGTCTACTCCGCGGAAGAGGCCACCATCGCCGCGCGCATGCCCGGCCTTCCTTCGCGGAAGACCGCGGAGCGCCGCCGCGAGAAGCTGATGCAACTGCAGCAGGAGATCTCGCGTTCGCGTAACGAGGCCAAGCTCGGCGAGACATTCGATGCGCTCATTACCGGCGTCTGCGCCGAGACCGAGCATCTGCTGGAAGGTCGCATCATCGGCCAGGCCCCCGAGATCGACGGCCGCCTTCTCATCAACGACGGCATCGACCTCCTGCCGGAAACGCTGCCGGCATTCGCCCGCGTCGCCATCACGGATGCCCATCCGTACGATCTGGTCGGCGCGATCGTCGGCTGAAGGCGGGGCGCGGTCAGATCAGCGTCAAGTGGGCGATGTCGCGGAAGTCGTCGCGATTGAAGGTCCAGAGAGCGGCGTCGCGGGTAATGGCCGTGGCGGCAATGGCGAGGTCAAATTCCCTTCCTCGCGGGCGGTGGACCTCTCGATACAAGCGGGATGCAACCCTGGCTTCGGCGAGCCCGAATACGACAATTTGATCCTGCGGAAAGAGCTGCTCACAGGCGTCCAACTCCTGAGGTAGCCGCGGTCCCCGCAACCACTCGTAGAGGACAACCGTGGGCACGATCAGCCGCTCGCCGGAGTCGATGAGCTCAGTCATTCGGGACAGAGATCGCCGGTGGCCAGTCAGCGAGTTGATCAAGGCGGATGTGTCGATGACGATCAGCGAGAGCCTCTTGGCGTTCCCCCGCGTCCGCCAGTGCGGCGGGCAGACCGGATCTCCGCAATTTCTTGTTCCACCTCGGCCTGTGGTCGCCTGGGAATTAACGGAACGAGGTCCCGAAGCACACGCAACTGCCGCAGGCGCTCCCTTTCGCTGAGCCGGCCAATGGAGTCGTGGAATTCGGCGACCGCATCGCGGATGACCTGACTCTTCGGCATCTTGAGGCGTTCGGATGCGGAGTCCACCCGGCGGACGGTTGCGTCGTCCAGCGTGTAGGTGACCTTCTTTACCATACCTGTACCATACTACCATACGCCGTTTTGCCAAAAGAAAAAGGCCACCCGCGAACGGGTGGCCTTCGTCTTCAATCGGGAGATTCGAACTAGAAGATGAGTTTCACCGCAAACTGCAGCTGACGCGGGCTGACTTCGTTCGAGTAGGCCTGGGCGATGCCGAAGGTGTTCTGCTGATTTGCCGGGGTGCCAACCAGAGAGATGTTGTTCGTGAACTTCGTGATCGTGTACTTGTCGGTCGACGCCGTGTACGTGACCCGGAACAGGTCCTGATTGACCCCGGGGACGGAGTAGATGTTCTTGCCCAGCACAGCTGTTTCAGGCGTTCGGAAGCGGACCTGAGACGGCGAATGGTCGCGTCATCCAGCGTAAACGTAGCTTTGGTTGCCATATCGAGGCAATACTGCCATATCCCACGCCGGCCAAAAAAAACCGGGAGGGCCGAAGCCCTCCCGGTCTGGTGCAAAGACAAAACGCGGTTTAGAACGTAACGCGCAGTCCGAGGCGACCCTGCCAGCGGGAGGCGAGGTTCGACGTGGTGAACTGCTTGCCCGGCGTCAGCGAATCCGGGTTCTCTTCACGATAGACCGGCTTCTTCGTCGTCGGGTCGATACCCTGGTAGCGGACAGGGTTGTAGGTGCTGAAGTTGACGAACTTCTCGACACCCCAGTTGCTATCGAGGAGGTTGAGGAAGTTGAGCACGTCGGCGGTGACGAGAACGCGTGCGCGGTGGACAGCGGGCATGCCAAGCTCATAGTGGAAGTCCATGCGGCGCTGTCCCGGCGCCTGGAGCGCGTTGCGCCCGATGATTCCGCCCTTGCTGGGGTCGATACGGACGGACTTGAGGAAGGTCTCCCACTTCGCGCCGCCGTCGGCCAGGAGCACGCCGTTGGTGCCGCACGGGTTGGTCGCGTTCGGGGCGTTGCGGTTGTTGTTGTTGAACGCGCAGACGATGACGCCGTTGGCGCCGCCGGTCGGAGCGTAGAGCAGGTCGTTGTTGAAGTTCGCGTCGGTGTTCGGATCGCCGTCCATGATCAGCGAATACGGTGCGCCCGACTGGACCGCGTAGAAGATGCCGAACGAGTGACTGAACGGACCGGTGGCGATGTCGTAGGTTGCCGCGAGGTTGAAGCGATTCTTGACTTGGAAGAACGTCGGAGACAGCTCCGGCTTGAAGACGTTGCCGCTCGTGGTCTGGAAGTTCCAGCCCGACGACGCGGTGGACGACCCCGCGTCGGCGGCGCTCTTCGCATCCTGGTGCATGTAGTTGGCGTTGAACGTCAGGTTGTGGAACGACTTGTTGAGCTGCACGGTCTGCGTGAACTCACGGCCGAGGTCGGAGTTCGAGACTTCGTAGACGCCGGCGAGCTTTGCCGTGCGGCGCGCGTACGTCGGGCGGCCGTCGAGCGGGCTCGTGCCGTTCTGCACCTGGTTCAGGTTGAGGTAGTAGATGTCTTCGTTCGTCCTGCTATAGAGCAGTTCCGCCGTGCCGCGGATACCCCACCAGAGCTCGCGATCGTAGCCGAGCGTGGAGCGCGTGACACTCGGGAACTTGAAGTTCGGATCGGTGATCGAGATCTGCGGAGCGGCGCTTCCGGGCGGGAAGGTGCGCGGCTGAGTGCTCGGATCGGGGTTGAACGGCGTGGTGCAACCGGGGGTGTTGCAGGTGAGGATGACGGTGTCGATGCCGCTGCCGCCGTAACCGTTCGAGATCCAGACGTACGGGGCACGGCCCTGGAAGATGCCGATGCCGCCGCGGAACTGCTGTTTGCCTGCGCCGTTCGGATCCCAGTTGAAGCCGAGACGCGGCTCCCAGGTCGTGGTGTCTGGCGGCTTCGACGCGGTCGAAACGCCGAGCTCCGACTGCACCAGCGGGTTGAAAGCCGGCGTATCGGGGAAGTTTGGCTTGTCGGCGCGGAGGCCGAACTGGAGCGTGAACCGGTTGTTGACGTGCCACTGGTCGTTGGCGTAGAGGCTGTACTGCGCGGCCTTGAACTGCGTCGGACGCCGAGGATCGGAGCCGGTGGCGAAGCCGATCGAATACTGCGTCGGCGCGCCGGCCATGAAGGCATCGAGCGTCGGGAAGTAGTAGTAGCCGTTGAAATCCTGGATGAACAGGTTCTTGAAATCGAACATCTCGTTGTGCGTACCGACGACGATGTTGTGCGCGCCGAGCAGGAACGTGACGTCGTCGGTGAACTCGTTGATCTTCTGATCGAGCGAGTTCGCCGCAGAGAAGCGCTCCGTGCCGATCTGGACGGCGCCAGCGCGCTGGCCGGTACCGCCGATCTCGACTGTGGGGAAGGTGACCGGTGTCGCGCGCGCGTCCTTGATCGACTGATGGACGAGGCGAGCCTCATTGAACAGCTTCGCCCCGAAAACAGAGTTCAGCTGCGCGACGGTGGAGTTCGTGTAGTCCTGAATGTTGTAGCGCGAGGTCGGGAAGTAGAACTGGTTCGCCGTACGGCTGTAGCTCGACGGCGCGACCGGCGTGGTGCCGAAGACGTAATTGTGGCGCAGCGTGAGGTTGTTGCTGGACCCGATGTTGAAGTCCAGGCGGCCGAAGAGCAGATCGTTGTTGGTCTGCGTGCTGATGTCGCCGGTGCCGCCGAGGTCGATGTTGTACTTCGACTTCATGAAGTCGCTGACATTCTGAAGGCCCGGACGGCTGCCGGTGCCGGTGCCGGTGTAGATCGATCCGGTGATGCCGAGCGGCTGATCCTTGCGGTTCCGCTCGCCTGCGACGAAAAAGAAGAGATTGTCGTGAATGATCGGACCGCCGACGCGGCCGCCCCACTGCGTCTGGTTGAAGTCGGAGACCGGAACCCCGGTCGGACCGTCGCCCACGAACGAGCGGTTGCGCTTCGTGCCGAACACGGAACCCTGGAGGTCGTTCGTTCCGGAGCGGGTGACGGCGTTCACCCCGCCGCCGGTGAAGCCGCTCTGGCGCACGTCGTACGGCGAAACGACGAGCTGCAGCTGCTGGATGGCGTCGAGCGTGATCGGCTGTGCGCCGGTCTGGCCGCCCGGGGTGCCGGTGCCGGCGAGACCGAACAGGTCGTTGTTGACCGCGCCGTCGATTTGAATGTTGTTGTAGCGGTTGTTGCGGCCGGCGACGTTGAGCGTCGTGCCGTTCGAGTCGGAGAGATCAGTCGTGAAGTACGGGTTCGTGCGGGCGAAATCCTGCAGCGTCCGGTTCACCGTCGGCAGGCTCTCGATCTGACGCGTGCTCACCGATGACGTCGCACCGGTGTGGTCGGCGTTGATGATCGAATCGGCGTTCGCGGTGACGGTGATCGCCTCGGTGACCGCGCTGATGTTCATCTTCAACGCCACCTCGGTCGTGGAACCGAGGTTGACGGTGATGTTTGAAACATTCGCAGGCTTCATGCCTTCGAGCGCTCCGGTGACTTTGTACGGGCCGCCGACGCGGACGTTCGGCATCGTGAATCGACCACCGGCGTCGCTGATTGCCGTGTAGTGCGTACCGGTGGGGACGTGGACGGCCTCCACGGTAACTCCGGGCAGTGCAGCGCCGGAAGCGTCCGTCACGGCGCCGGCGATGTTCCCTGTCGTTACCTGCGCGTAAACGGCCGTCGGCATCGCGAGCGAAACGCATGCGACGACGGCCACCAGAAACATGAGTCTGCGGGCGAGGCTCGGAATCCCGCGCATGACCTGACTGCGGCGATTGGGCATAATTCCTCCTGTCGTGACTTGGGTGAAAACAAATTGGACTGGGACGCTTTGGATGTAGCGGTCTTTGTACACCAGTTCGACGTGAAATCGGCGTGATGTGCGAAAACCGGTTTTTTGAATCAAAAAAGCGGTTTACCGAACCGGCTGTTTCGACCCAGAAAACCGGGGAGCGGACTCCTCAGAAGCTCTTCAGGAACGCGTCGTTCGATGAGAACTTCTGCAGTCGTTCCAGGAGCATCTTCATCGCATTCAGCGGATCGGTTCCGGCCAGCGCGCGGCGCAGCGTGTGCGTCTTCGGCAGCACCGACGGTGGAAGGAGTTTCTCCTCTTTTCGCGTGCCGGTCTGGGCGATGTTGATGGCCGGGAAGATGCGCCGTTCGAACAGACCGCGGTCGAGCACGATCTCGGTGTTTCCCGTTCCCTTGAACTCCTGGAAGATCACCTCGTCCATGCGCGAGCCGGTGTCGACCAGCGCCGTGGCGATGATCGTCAGCGAGCCCCAGTCTTCCGCCTTGCGCGCCGCGCCGAAGAAGCGCCGCGGCTTCTCCATCGTCCGCGCATCGATGCCGCCGGAGAGAATCTTTCCCGAGCCGCGCTGCTCGTTGTTGTACGCGCGCGACATGCGGGTGATCGAGTCGCAGAGGATCACCACGTCCTGCTTCATCTCCACCAGACGCCGGGCCCGTTCGAGCACGACCTCGGCGATCTGAATGTGGTTCTCAGCCGTTTCGTCGGAGCTCGAGGCCACCACTTCACCCTTGGCCACGGAACGCCGGAAGTCGGTGACTTCCTCCGGACGCTCGTCGACCAGAAGAACGAAGAGGATCACCTCGGGATGATTGAGGTTCAGGCCGTGGGCGATGTCTTTCAGCAGCGTCGTTTTGCCGGCCTTCGGCGGCGCGACGATGAGGCAGCGCTGCCCTTTGCCGAGCGGCGAGAGGAGGTCGATCACGCGCGTGGTCAGACGCTCCGGCTCGGTCTCGAGCTTGAACACCTCATTCGGATCGATCGAGATCAGCTCGGAGAAGGGACGCCGCGATTCGCGATACTCCTCCAGCGGCATCCCTTCGACGGCCTCGAGGCCGACGAACTCCAGGTTGTTGCCCGCGCGCCGCGCGCTGCCGGTCAGGAGCAGACCCGGTTGCAGGTGCAACCGCTCGATGACCGGGCGCGGGACGATGGCGTCGCCCGGCGTCGGAACGTAATTGTTCGCTGGCTGGACGAGCAGGCCCGTGCCGTTCGGTTTGATCCAGAGCACGCCCGAGACCGGGGCCAGCTCGCCGGCCGGCAGATCGATCGGCGGCCCCTGCGGCGCATCGCCGGAGTAGCCCTGGTGGCCTCCTCGGCGGCGCGAGCGATTGCGCCGCCGTCGGCCGGCACCTCCGCCTTGACCATCATTAAAGGAGGGTTGTTGGTCGCCGTCGATGGCGACATTGCCGTTTGGCTGGCCCTGCGGTGCGACGTTTCCCGGATTCTCGCCGGGTGCGCCCGCTCGCCGTCTGCGCCGGCGGCGCTTACGCGGTTGTCGATTGTCTGGCGTCATGCGAACTCATAAAACAACCTTGGGTTATTGATTACCTTCGAGTCTGGCCGGAAAGCCGACGATCAGGGCGGAGAAAACCATTCTCTGGAACGCCCGGCGGGATGCCTTACTGAGATCGTCGCACGAAAGGTGCGAGACGTAGTATGGGGAAGGTCGTTTGGAAATGCAA
>JADGNY010000097.1 GCA_017883235.1 Thermoanaerobaculia bacterium
GTCATACCACCGGATCGCCGCGTTGCAGTGCGGACAATGACTCCCCGGAAAGACGATCGATTCCTCCCGCGGATAGCGGTGGATGACGACGTTGAGAAAGCTGCCAACGATCGCGCCGATGGCAAAAGCGTAGAAGCCGAGGAGCGCGAACATTGGTTAGCGATTGTACCTGCCGCTCGCTGGGAAGCTCGGGCTAGGCCGGCACGGCCGGCTGCGCTGGTTGCCCAAGGCTCGGCCACCGTCTTCGCTCCATCGTTCTGCCGCGCAGACTCCTGGCGTTCGTCAAATCCGATCAAGCCCCGCGCCGTGGCAGCGCGGGGCTTGATCGTCGGAATCACAATGCCCGCATAAACGTGACGAGGTCCTTCTTTTCCTGATCGCTGAGCTTGATCCCGAGGATCAAGTTGAAAAACTCGACCGTGTCATCGAGGGTCATGAGGCGGCCGTCGTGCAGATAGGGAGGCGAGTCTTTGATACCGCGAAGCGGGAAGGTCTTGATCTTGCCATCCATTACCGCCATGTGATTGCGGATCATGCGCGGCTCGAAGAAGCGGCCCGTCTGCAGGTCGTGCATCGTGTTGTCGGTGTAATACGGCGGCACGTGGCACGTCGAGCACTGCCCCTTACCGAAGAAAATCGCCTGACCGCGGAGCTCGGCCGTCGTGGCCTTAGCGGGATCGAGCTTGCCGTCCACTCCGAGCTTCGGTGCGGGAGGAAAGTCGAAGAGCTCTTCCATCTCCGACATGAAGTGCACCTGGCTCCCGCGCTCCAGAACGTTCACTCCCTTCTTCGTTGCCAGCGCGGTGTCGCCGTCGAAATAGGCGGCGCGCTGTTCGAACTCGGTGAAGTCTTCGACCGTCTTGAGCGCGCGCTGCGACCCGAAGAGCCGCTGGATGTTCACCCCTCGCAGGCTCGGCGTCTCGATGCGGTGCCGGAACTCCTGCGGGCGGATGTCGCCGACCAGGTGCGTCGCGCCGTTGGTATGGCCGTTCACATGGCAATCGAAGCAGGTGACGCCGAGGCTCGGACGCACCGAGCGGCGGTCTTCCGTCGCGTTGAACTGCTGCTGCGGGAAAGGAGTGACCAGCAGACGAAGACCTTCGAGCTGCTTTGGATTGAGGATGCCGGCCAGGAGCTCGTTGAAGTTCTCGCTGGTCACGACCTTTCCCTGCGACACGTCTCCGAGGTCCGGACGTGTGGTCAGGAAGATCGCCGGCGGGAACTCCGGGAGGAATCGGTCGGGAATGTCGAAATCGAGATCGAAACGGTTGAGATCGCGGTCGGTCTGTCGCTTCACCTCGTCGATGTGGAACTGCGGGAAGAGCATGCCACCTTCGGGGTGATTGGGATGGGGCAGCGGCATGAAGCCGAGGGGCCACGCGTTCCTGCGCCGGATCTCGTCCGACGTCATCGATGCCAGCTGCTGCCAGGTGAAGCCGGTAGCGAGCTTGACGCGTACTCCCTCCTGAACCGCCTTTCCGCGCGACATGGTGACGCCCGGCGCGGGGTTGTCCGAAAGGTCGTAGCGGTCGGCGAGATGCGCGCGTGCCGCGGCCATGAGCCCGGCCTTCTCCTTCGACATCCTGGCGAACGTCTCCTGGAACTTCGCCTTCACATCGTCCGGCTGGTTCGGTTTCTTTTCAGGTTGCTGGGCGGAAAACGCGAGGGTGGCGGCCAGCATTACTGCTGTGGCCAGAGCGATTGGGGACTTTCTCTTCATTTCATTCCTCTTTCTGGGACTACCGGACAATGAATGTCAAGCGAGAACGCTGCCACCCATCGCGCGTCCCGTCTCGATCGGCGCAGGATGCACCCCCGGTCTTGGAGGCGCGATCCACCATCCCGAGATTCATTCGTGATCGCCCCGCTTTTTCATTTCCTCGCCAGTTAGAACCCAGCAACCAACCTCGCGGTATTCTCCCTCCACCGTGCTCGAAGTTCATCGCGAGCTTCTCCTCGACGACGCCCGCACGAATACGTATCGCGATGCGATCCGGCAAGTTGTCACTCCCGATAGCGTCGTGCTCGACCTCGGTACCGGCTCTGGGATCCTGGCGTTCTTCGCTTGCGAGGCCGGGGCGCGGCGCGTGTTCGCCGTCGATGTCACGCACAGCGCCGATCTGGCGGCGTTTCTGGCGAGGCAGTTCGGCTATTCCGATCGGCTGGAGGTGATTCACGATCACTCCACGAAGATCGGCCTGCCGGAGCCGGCGGATGTTCTCGTCACGGAGACGCTCGGCGCCTTCGGTTTCAACGAGCACATCCTCAGCAGCGTCATCGACGCCCGCGCGCGGCTGCTCCGGCCGGGTGCGGCCATCATCCCGCAACGTATCGATCTCGCGGTTGTCCCGGTCGAGGCGCCCGCGGTATTCGATCGGCATGTCGGCTTCTGGAGGCGGGAGCAGTTCGGCCTCGACTTCTCGCCGCTGGCCGTCTTCGCGTCCAACGCCGTTTACGTGGCCAACGCCGGCGCGGCGTCTTTCCTGGCGCCGCCCGCTCCGGTGATCTCAACTGATCTCGCCACGATTACCAGCGCCGATGTCTCCGGCCATGCGCACTTCAAAGCATCGCGGTCAGGTCTTCTTTGCGGATTCTCCGGCTGGTTTCGGGCCACGCTCGCTCCCGGCATCGAGCTTTCGAACGAACTGCCCGGCACGACGCACTGGAACCATGCCTTTCTCCCTCTGGAATCGCCGCTGTCCGTCGAAGAGGGAAGCCCGATCGACATCGATCTGGAAACGTCCGACGGACTGTCCTGGCGCTGGAGAGGCCGCATCGGCTCCGAGCCGTTCGATCAGATGACGTTGCTGTCTGGGCCGCCGTGTTATCGATGAGGTTGTCGGGAGTCGGGAGTCGGAGATCGGAGTCGAGACGTGACGTGCGTCGATGCTCCGACCCCCGACCCCCGACCCCCGACAACCTCACATTTTTACTGTCCACCAAGCCCTTCTGCGCGTACACTCCGCCGTCGCGCTGAAAGGCGACAGGGGGACATGGCTTGACCGAGGGTCCGGCGTCGAAACATCAAACACGCGAAGAGCCGACCGGTCGCCGACTTCTATCACTCTCGCTGCTGGCCCTCGGTATCGTCTACGGCGATATCGGCACCAGTCCGCTGTACGCGATGCGGGAGTGCTTCTACGGCTCGCATCCGGTCGCGCTGACGCCGGCCAACGTCCTCGGCGTCCTCTCGCTCATCTTCTGGTCGCTGGTCATCGTGGTGATGATCAAGTACCACGTCTACGTCCTCCGCTTCGACAACCGCGGCGAAGGGGGAATCCTGGCGCTGATGGGACTCGTGGGGATGGACAAGTCGCGGCGCGCGGCCGTGCGCTCGACCCTGATCGTCCTGGGCGTCTTCGGCGCGGCCCTTCTCTACGGGGACGGCATCATCACGCCGGCCATCTCCGTTCTCAGCGCCGTCGAAGGGCTGGAGATCGCCACCCCCTTTTTCAAACCGTACGTCATCCCGCTGACGATCCTCATCCTCATCCTTCTCTTCTTCTTTCAGCGGCGCGGCACTGCCGGCGTCGGTGCGATCTTCGGACCGATCATGCTGGTCTGGTTCTCGACGCTGGCGCTGATGGGGATCCGCGGGATCCTCTGGCAGCCGTCGGTGCTCTTCGCGATCAACCCCATGCACGCCGTCCGCTTCTTCATGGCGAACGGGATGCAGGGTTTCCTCGTTCTCGGGGCGGTCTTCCTCGTCACCACCGGCGGCGAGGCGCTCTACGCCGACCTCGGTCACTTCGGCGAGAAGCCGATCCAGGTCGACTGGTTCAGCATCGTCGGCATCTCACTCGTCCTGCACTACTTCGGACAGGGAGCGCTGCTGATCCGCCAGCCGTCCGCGGCACACAACCCGTTTTACCTGCTCGCGCCGAAGTGGGCGCTTTATCCGCTCGTCGGTCTGTCCACGATGGCGACCGTGATCGCTTCGCAGGCCATCATCTCCGGCGTCTTCTCCCTGACGCGCCAGGCCATCCAGCTCGGGTATCTGCCGCGGATGGAGATCGTTCACACCTCGCGCGCGGAGATCGGACAGGTGTACATACCGACCGTGAACTGGGCGCTGATGTTCGCCACGATCGCGCTCGTGATCGGCTTCCGGAGCTCGACGAATCTGGCCGGCGCGTACGGCCTGGCCGTCAGTATGACGATGATCATCACCACGGTCCTGGCCTACGTCGTGGCGCGCGATCTCCTCGGCTGGAGCGCGCTCACCGCCGGCGCGGTAACCGCCGCGTTCCTGTTCGGCGACCTGGCTTTCCTCGGCGCGAATCTGGCCAAGATCGCTGACGGCGGCTGGTTCCCGCTGCTCGTTGCTGCCGTGGTCTTCATCCTCATGACCACCTGGCGCCGCGGCCGGCAGATTCTCAATGTGCGCCTCCGCGAAGGCGCACTCTCGCCCGAGGACTTCGTGACGTCGCTGGTCAAGCACCCCCCCGTGCGCGTCCCCGGGACGGCCGTTTTCATGCACCGCACCGGCGGGGTGATTCCTCCGGCGCTTCTTCACAGCCTCAAACACTACAAGGCGCTCCACAAACAGGTGATGCTCTTGACGGTGATGACCGAAGAGGTTTCGCACCTCCGCGACGACGAGCGCCTTCACGCCGAAGACCTCGGCGAAGGGATCTACCGCATTACCTGCCGCTATGGCTACATGGAGGAACCTGACATCCCCGCTCTTCTCAAGCGCGTCAGCAAGGAGCTCCGCGTAAAGATCCCGCCGATGGACACGACCTACTTCCTGGGCCGCGAGACGCTGATCGTCACCGCGCGCCCCAGCGGCATGGCCATGTGGCGCGAGAAGATCTTCGCCTCGATGATGCGAAACGCCGAAAGCGCCGCCCGCTTCTTCCAGTTGCCGCCGAACCGCGTGGTGGAGCTTGGCGCGCAGATCGAGTTCTGACCTCCCTGGGACCGCGGGGCGTCCCGCCCGCGCGTTCTCGCGCGAGGTGGGTCGAGTTCTAGAAGTGGGATCGGGGCTGCTAGGATACGAGGCCTGCAGCGTATGGTTCGAGATCTGCTGGACTATGCCCTCACCGCGAAAAAAGGTCCCGACGTTCAGTAGCGAAGATGAAGAGCGTGAGTTCTGGTCTCACGCCGACTCCACCGAATACATCGACTGGTCGAAGGCTAAGGAGCGTTCTCTCTCGCGTCTAAAACGGTCGAAACCGCTTAAACCGCTCCAGGAATAGGAGTTCGGGGTAACTGTTCCTCATTGGTTGACGACCAATGACCAACGACGTATATTGAGCGAGTCAACACCGACGACTCTTCCGACCGAGGTTCACCTTGGGCGGGTTCGCCGGCCCCCCTCGGGTTACGATCCGAGGGTTTTTTTTTATGGGTGGTCGAACGGCATTCATCATCGACGGCTTCAACGTCTACCACTCGGTGGTCGCGGCGGGCAAGAGCCTTGGGTTACCCGACGAACGTGGCACGAAATGGCTGAACCTCCGGGGTCTATGCGAGTCATATCTACCAGCACTCGGCCCTGACGCCACGTGCACCGGGATCTACTACTTCTCTGCGCTTGCCCACTACATGCAGGCCTCCAAGCCCGGCGTCGCGGCTCGCCACCAGGCATACATACGCGCACTCAAAGCCACGGAAGTGGTTGTGGAGCTGGGCCACTTCAAGAAGAAATCCGTGACCTGCAACTCCTGCTCGAAGACGATCAACTTACGCGAAGAAAAGGAAACCGACGTCGCGGTGGGCGTAAAGCTGATCGAAATCCTGCATGACGACGTGGCCGACCGTGTCGTTCTGTTGACGGGTGATACAGACATAGCGCCTGCCGTTCGAGCGGCCGGCCGCATGTTCCCGAACCGCGAAGTCTGCTTCGCGTTCCCGTGGGGCCGAAAGAACGACGAGCTGGCACGCTGTGTCAAACGATGCTTCCAGATCACTCGCGAGGCGTACGTTCGACACCAGTTCCCCGATCCACTGATCATCGGGGAAAGGAAGCTGACGAAGCCTCCAAGCTGGTGAGAACGGCGACCCGTCAAAGTTTGACTGCTCCCCCCGGCCACTCCATCGCCGCCCCGAATCCAGGTACCTCCGAGGCTAGCTCCTCGGCGTACGCGCAGGCCATGTCCTCCAGCTCGCGCGTCAGCACCTCATCGATCGAGGTTGCACCCCGCCGCGCCAGCCATTGCAGCATCTCTTTCTGATACCGCGGCACCCTGGCCCGCAGCTCCACCAGCCGGATGGCCTCGGGCAGCAGCCGCGCCGCGTCGTCTCCGAGCGCCTCCTCGATCACCGCCTGCGGCCACGTCCGCATGGCCGTGGCGATCATCTCTTCCTTCGCCACCCGCATCCCCATCCCGGTCGAAACCGCTACAATCGTCCCCTCGGCGATCTCGTTCTTCAACTCCGAAAACGACATCCCGAGCAGATCTGCGGCCGTGATGTACGCGATGTTCGGACGAGGATTGAGAAAGATACGGCGGATGGAAGTGAGGGTGTGGTCGTCCATGTCGGGCTCCTCGTGTGTACTGCGATAACATAATGCTGCTAAAGAAGTATGTCAAGAGGGAGCGATGAGTGCTTGCGGTCCGTCCAGAGGCTGAGACGTTCGGGCGCGTGCTGCGCGAGGTCCGCTTGAAGCGCGGTCTGAGCCAGCAAGCGCTCGCGGAGCGTTGCGGCTCGAACATCCCCTACATCAGCGAGCTGGAACGAGGGCTGAAGGCTCCGACGCTGACGATGATCCTGCGCCTCGCCGGCGCGCTGGAATGTAAGGTTCGCGACTTGATGCGAGTGTTCGATACGGCGCCGCCAGATTCCTTTCTTCAGTAGGAAGGCGCGCCAAGGGAGACCGTGATGCTATTTCTTTCTGTTTTGGCTCTTGTCATGACCGCGGAAGCCCCGGCGCCTGCTGCGCCGGCAAAAAACGACATCGCCGCCCAACAACAGGCGGTTGTCGGGACCAAGCCTGGCGCACACCCTTCCAAAGCCGCACACCATCCACCGACCACCGATGCTAGCAAGCTAAGTTCGAACGAGGATCAGCAGCGGCTTAGTCGCGATCGAGACGACCGCACCTACCAGCTAGCCGCGCGTGGATTGCTTGTTAATGCACTATACTTGTTGGCGACCATCGGTATTCTCATTGCGGCGCTTCTGGCTAACAGGCATGGACGTGTTCGTCACGAACAGACTTTGGATGCTGTCAAACAGCAACTAACGATAACGCGCGACAGTAATGACATCGCGCGCGCAGCATATGTAACCGCTAATCGCGCAATCATTGATATTGGTACGATAGGTGATCCAAATTCACGTCCGATAACACTCGACGACGGCGAAAAACATACAATCCCAATCGATTTCAAGAATATAGGTCGTCTGCCGGCCCTAGACGTGCAGCCATTCCTGCAAGTAGCGATTCAAGAGCTCCTACCTGAGACACTTGGCTTTCGAGTGCCGAAGGCCTTGTCAGCGCCTACAGTTATAGGACCTGGAAGCTCCCGTGAAATGTTCGCGGTGATTCCGGCTCTATCCAAAACAGACGCTGAAGCGATTGTGTCGGGAAAGTTGAATATATTTCTGTGGGGGCAGGCTACATATGATGATTTTTTTGGCAATCAGCGATTGACTCAATTTTGCTTTAGGTGTGATCCCGCAACGTGTCAATGGAGTGATGTCGGGCAACATCACCACATGACGTGACATTAGCGAGGATAAGGCTTTCGCCTTTCGGTAGAGCATCGGCGCGCTGACACGCCAGCTTGGTGAGAAAACGCATTCTGCTGGAACTAGTGGATCGACGCGCGCGCGGAAATCCCATGCGGCGCTTTTCGGAGAGCGGCGAGAGGCAGTCGGGGCGCCATGATGCTTGCCTCCCTGGGACCGCGGCGTCTCGCCCGCGCGGTGCTTGCGCGGACTTGGGCCAAGAACGATGCAGCCTCCCAAGCACCGCGCGTGCGGGACGCGCGCGGTCTCAGGGGGGTATAGTCTCAGGCAGCGATGGCGTCGGAGTCGTGGCCGGTCGATCTGAGGGCGGACGTTCCCGCCGCCGGACGCGTACGCACCTACCTGGTCTGGTCCTTCTGGATCGGCGTCGCCTTCTTCGGCGTCTATCCGGCGATGAACTGGGTCACGTCGCTGCGGCGTGCGCCGTTGCACCTTTACTTCCGCCAGGAGTTGGCCATCCCGTTCATCCCCCAGTTCATCTGGGTCTATCTCTCGATGTACGTGCTTTTCCTCCTGCCGTTGTTCCTCATTCCGGCGGCGCGGATGCCGGCGCTGGGGAGGCAGCTCATCGCGTCGACGCTCATGAGTGCCGTGTTCTTTCTCCTCATTCCGGCGGAACTGGGGTTCGCGCGGGAGGTGCCGGCGCAGGCTCCGTACACGGCCATGTATGCGCGCATGTTTGGTATCGACCGTCCCTTCAACCTCGTCCCCTCGCTCCATGTGATCTACTCCTGCGCGATTGCGCTGGCGTGCGCGGACTTTGCGCGGGGAGCGGTGCGGATCGCGATCTACGGCTCGCTGGCCGTCATCGTCGCTTCGACGATGTTCGTCCATCAGCACCATCTGCTCGATCTGTTCTCGGCATTTGCAATCGTCGCGTTTCTGCGGCGTCGATACGAGGTGATTCATGGTTAAGCATCTGTTCCTGGCCTGTTTGCTGGTTGCTCTTCCCGCGATGGCGGCCGAGGAGGCCGATCACGAGATCCATCAGGAGCTCCGCGGCATCCTCATGACCGTGCAGAGCTCCGTCAACAGCGCGAACTTCGACGCCATGCTGCCGGTGCTGAGCAAGGACATTGAGGCCACCACCATCACCCAGGAAGTGATGCGCGGCCATCAGGAAGTGTCGGCCTATTTCAAGAAATGGTTCGGGCCGGGCGGCTTTCTGAAGAAGTTGGATATGCACTTCACGGCCGACGCGCTCACCGAGCTTTCGGCTGATAGGACCAGCGGTGTCGTGCTCGGCTCGGCGATCGAGAGCTACACGCTCGCCGACGGCCGGAAGTACGACATGAAGTCGCGCTGGACCGCCACGGTGGTCAAAGAGGCGGACGGGAAGTGGCGGCTGCGGACCATTCACTTCGGCACGAACTTCCTCGATAACCCGATCCTCGATGCGGCCAAGCAGGCAGTGGTCAGGTACGCCGCATTGGCCGGCGGCATCGGGCTGCTGGTGGGGCTGTTTCTAGGCTTTCTGCTGGCCCGGCGCAAATAACGATCGCTCGGCCGGTGCGCCCCACGGCGGCGCCGGCTGAACACCGTGACGCCACAGGCTGGCGTAGATCCGCCAGAACGTGGGGCGGTCGCCATCGTTCCGTGCAAGGGCGGGAAGCTCCGTCCACGGCGCCTCGGGATGCTGGTGATGCGCCTTGTGGAAGTGATAGTTGAGCGCCAGCCACCGCACCGGGGCGAAGACCTTCAGGTTCCACGCGCCATCGGACACATCACGCTCGCTCCAGGCGTGATCGACGTACTGCAATGCCGACCAGTGCATGGCGAAGAGCCAGTGCGCGAGCAGCCATCCCCGCAGATGGAGACCGAGTGCCCACCAGAGTGCTGCCTGGAAACCGAAGGCGCAGGCGATCTCGATCCAGACGCGGATGGGCTGCAGTTGTGCGATGTCGCGCACATGCGGGCCGAAGCCCATCTTCGGAGCAAGGCGCTCCATGAAGAACCGGGAGCGGTAGAGCGGCGTGGCCAGCAGATAAATCGCGTTGGAGAGCGGGATGCAGAACCAATAGAGCCCCAGCAGGTTGCCGCCGTAGAGCCAGAGGTTGCGCATCAGCCGGGACTGGCTGGGCAGGTAGTAGTCGTAGAGATCGTCGTCGGTGCGATTGCGCGCGTGATGGCCGAGGTGTGCGATGCGTTGCAGGGAAAACGAAGTGGGGAACATGCAACTGGCGAGAAAGCCCAGCGCGTAATTGCGCGCCGGCGTCCGCGCTCCCACGCCGTGTACCGCCTCGTGCATCAGCGCGAACGGGGCATTGTTTAAAAAAGCGAAGGCCGTGGCGGCGGCCAATGCCATCCACCAGGGTCCGTGACTGGTCAGCCATAGCAGCGCCGAGGTGGCGATGGCGGAGGCGGCGAGGATGGCCCAGTTCAGACGCTCTGACATTTCTTCATCACCGGCCGCGTGCCCCAATGACCGTGCCTGACGATCGACTGTCCGACATACCCAGCCGTTGGCAGTACGAGCGCGAGAGCGAGAACGATGCTCAGCACGGCGAGGAACACCGGCATCGTCAACGCTCCTCGTCCATCGAGCAGCTCCAGCACCGCCATCCCGCCGCCATAGATCGCGCCGAAGCCGCCGAAGAACCAGGGGCCGTAGTCGAGGACGATCTCCGCCGTCCCTTTTCCGTCCGCCCACGGCTGGTTGTAGACGCGAAGAATCCCCGCCTGCAGCGCCTTGACGTCATACAGCACGTTCCAGAATCCGAGGAGCGAGCAGATCACCAGCGCGCTGCGAAGGATGTCCGTGACGTCTCGTGCCGGCGCCGCGTGCGCCAGCCACGCCAGCATGGCCGTCGCGGAGCCGAAGACGAAGCCGTGGTGCGGGCGGAAGCGCCCAAGGCGGAGGCGCGTATCGAATTCCCATACGCCCAGCACGTTGGTTCCGATGCCGGGGACGATGTAGGCCCAAAGCACCGGCACCAGCAGCGCCGCCAGCGTCAGCTTCATGTTTCCGGCGTACTCCCTCCGCCAGAGCAGGAAGGAGCATGGCGTCAGAACCAGCGGCGCGACGTATTGGTAGATCGCGAGAGTGGATTTCATTGCAGGCCGAACCGCATCCCGTGTTTCTTGGGGATCTCCTTCTTGAAGAGGAGCGTGTACTTCCAGAACGCACCGATCCGTGACAAGGACCGCAGGTGGGTCTTCACGTCGGAGAAGCGGTGAACGAGCGAGGGGATGGTGTTGAAGCGCGTTCGCGCGGCGTGGCAGGCATCAGTCAGCGCGTCGGGGGACATGAGCGCGGGCACGAACGCGGCGGAATTGAAACGGTACTTCGGATGCAGCCACCATTTGCCGTGGTAGAGAAGCCGCCCCTCCTTCTCCAGCTTGCGATAGAGCGGCGTGTTCGGATACGGCATTAGGATGTTGTACGCGGCCAGCGTGAAGCGGCTCTCCAGCGCGAAGTCGACCGTGGCCTCGATCGACTCCTTCGTGTCGTGGTCGTATCCCAGCGTGAAGGCCGCCCAGCTCTGCATGCCATGCTCGCGGAGGATGCGCACCTCTTCCTTGTATTTGGAAAAGCGGGGGATGTTGGGCGACTTGCGCGCGTCGCGCAGACTCTCCGGCGTGATGGTCTCGAAGCCGGTCACGTTCCCCCAGTTCCCGGAGCGCTCCAGCAGTTTCATGAGAGGAAGATTGCGGGTGACGTCGAGGCTGGCCTGGCTGACCCAATGCAGGTTCATCGGGATGAGGGCGCGGCAGAACTCGGCCAGCGCCTTCTGGTCGCTGGCGATGTTGTCGTCGATGAAGAAGATGAACTTCCGCTTCTGCGCCTCGATCTCGCGCAACACGTCGTCGATGGCGCGAACGTAGTGCTTCCTGTCGAAGTACTGGCTCACCGCGCAGAAACTGCAGGCGAAGCGGCAGCCGCGCACGTACTGCATCAGCGTGAGTGGCAGATACCCTTTCCCTTTGAAGAGATCGCGCCGGGGGAGGACGCGGCCGATCTGGCCGACGCCGGGCGGTCCCTCATAACGCGGCTTGAGACGGCCGTGCCGGGCATCGTCGACGACATCTGCCCAGACCGTCTCGGCATCGCCGAGGAAGATGCTGTCGGCATGCAGCGACGCCTCCTCCGGGAGGAGCGTGATGTGCATCCCGCCGAGGATCACCGGCACGCCGCGGAGGCGGTACTCGGCGGCGATCTCGTAGGCGCGGCGCGCGGTGTAGGTCTCGACCGTGATGGCGGCCAGGTCGGTGGGCTCGTCGAACGGGATCGATTCCATCCGGTCGTCGTAAAGAACGCACTCGACGTCCGGCGGCGTCATTCCCGCCAGCACCGCCAGCATCAGCGGCTCCATCCGTCCTTCGTCGACATAGAGGCTGTGCTCCATGCGCCCGATGTTCGGTTTGATGAAGGTGATCTTCATGGCCTCACAGTCCGAGCTGGCGGAACTGCTTCTTGTAAATCTCCCTGCGTGAGATGACGTTGGCGATCGTGGTAAGGCCGGCGCGGAACGGCGAGAATGCCGTGTCGGCGTTCAGCACCCGGCTGCCGATGGAGCGCCAGCTATAGAAGCGCCGCCGCGCCTCGAAGACGCCGTCGGTCAGCTCGTGCGGGCGCATTCCGCGCGGCTCGAAGATGGCGTCGCCGTAACGATAGTTGGGATCGAGCCACCACTTCGGGGAGAGCAGCCGCCCTTCCGCGAGCAGGCGGTCGTAGAGCGCGGAGCCCGGCGTCGGCGTCAGCGGATTGAAGTTGGCGATCTCCAGGCGCGACTCCAGCGCGAAGTCGAGCGTCCGGGCGATGCTGTCCTTTGTGTCGGCGTCATAGCCGAAGACGAACGTTCCGTAGATGCCGATGTTGCGGCTGTGCAGCGCGCGCACGACGCGCTCGTAGGAACCGCTGACGCTGTTCCAGGCCTTGCCCATCTGCGCCAGGCTCGCTTCGTTCAACGACTCGAAGCCGATGAGGACGAAGCGGCAGCCGGCCCTGGCCACGCGGTCGAGCACCGCCTCGTCGCGGGCGACGTCGATGCTCATCTGGCACGACCAGCGGCGTTTCAGCGGCGTCAGCTCATCGAGCAGCGCAAGGAACTCGCTCCTGCGGCCGAGCAGGTTGTCGTCGACGAAGAAGAGGAGGCGATTGGCTGGCAGCGTCTCGATCTCCGCGACAAGTCCGTCGAGCGGCCGCGCGCGCAAGGTCGTCCCGTAGAAGCTGTGGATCGAACAGAAGTCGCACGCAAACCGGCAGCCGCGCCCGTACTGGACGAGCTCCACCGGCGCGTAGTGTTTGCCGCGGTAGATCGAGCGGTCGAGGCGATAGTCATGCAGGGGCGCGTCGTTGCCGCCTGAATAGATGCGCTCCATGCGCCCGGCCGCAAAGTCTTCCAGCAACCGCTCCCACGATCCTTCCGCGTCGCCGACGACCACGGCTTCAGCATGCTCGAGCGCCTCCTCCGGCAGGAAGCTGGGGTGATAACCGCCCATGACCACCGGCACGCCGCGCGCGCGATAGCCGTCGGCGATGGCGTAGCCGCGGCGGGCGGTGAAGGTCTCGATACTGAATGCGGCGAGATCCGGCTGATCGTTGACCGGCACGACCTCCGCCTTCTCGTCATAGAACGTGACATCGAAGTCTCGCGCGCGGGCGGCGAGGATGCCCATCGCCAGCGGCGGCATGGCATCCGAGGAGCGGTAATCGCCGAGGTTGGGGCGGATCAGGGTGAGCTTCATAGCAGGGCCGCCTCCGGTTGCGCAGGCCGCCCGTTCGGCGGCGCCGTCCCGTCAAAGGAGACAGCGTACACGCGCGCGGGGTAGGAGATCGGCTTGAATCGCTTCACGATCGGGATCAGTGGATGTGCCGCGCAAAGGCCGACACTCGCAGCTGAGGTTTGGCAATGGGAGAGAAGGTCCTCCATGAGCCCGCGCGCATCCGCGAGAGCCGGATCGGACAGCGCCAGAAAGGCGATAAAGGTCTGATCGAGCGCGCCCCCTTCGTGTGGGAGCGGAATGCGCCGGAGGAGCCGCGCACAGGCGTTGTAGCCGGGCAGCAATGCGCGGAGCGGCTGCCGGTACCGCCGCGCGACGATCTGCTTGAACGCGCGTTGGTCCCACAACGCCGCCACTCCCTGCAGGCTGCCGTCGCGCTCGTACATGAAGAAGTGGTCGATGCCGATCCTGTTGATGAGATCCGCATCCAGCACCGGCGAGTATTGAAACCGTGCCGCCAGTCCATTGAGAAATCGACGATCGCCGCGATGTCGTTCACCCCAGCCGTGCGCCACAATTGCCGTCTCCGTCCTCGGCTGACCGGCAGCGCGAACGTGACGTAGTCCCCCTGCGCGTGATAGGCAGGCAGTCCGCGAACGCCGGCTTCCAGAAGGCGCCGCGCGTTTTCATTCTCCGCGGCGACGACGGTAAACCACCATGGCCGGGTGCCCGCGGACGGTGCGAGCGGACGGATCGAGGCATACCCTTCGCGCAGGTGCCGGATGCGCCGGCGGTAGGCGGGCCGTACGCGCAGCCCCCCGAGATAGCCGATCCGTTCGGGCTCTCCGTCGACATGCACGGGAACAACCGCGGCCGTGTACATCCCGATCACATCCCCCGCTTCTTCGGCGATCACCGCCCAGTCGCGGCCGAAGAGATCCGCCGCCGCGAAGAACGACGGCTCGCGCTCGATGGCCATCTCCACCCAGCCTGGCATGCCGTTGTCGCGCAGGATGGAGCGGAGGAGCGCGTCGTCGGCCTCTGTCGCCAGCCGGAACGTCGTCACTGGACCTCCAGCAACCGGCCTCTCCACGTCTCGTCGCCGAGTGGATAGCCGTTGCGCTGCGAGATCTCGTTGCGGTGAAGGGCGTTCACGAGAAAGAAGTTCCGGAAGACGAAGCTGTCGCGGAAATGCCGCGTGCTGCGGCGCAGAATGTTGGGCCAGCCGTAGAAGCGCCGCCGCGCCGAAACGCAGCCCGCCGTCACTTCCTCCGGCGTCAGAGTCTTCGGCACGAAGGGGAGGGCGTTGTAGCGATATTCGGGATCGAGCCACCATGCCTCGTAACGAAGGCGCCCCTCCTGTTCCAGCCGCTTGTACAGCGGCGTGCCCGGAAAGGGGGTGAGGTGATTGAAGGCGGCGATGTACATCCCCTCTTCCGTTGCGAAGTCGACCGCCTCGTCGAAGGATGACGGCGTGTCGTGCTCATATCCGAAGATGAAGGTGCCATAGACGAAGATGTTGTGCCGTCTCAGATTGGCCAGCGCCCCTCGGAAGCCGCTTCGCATCGTGTTGAAGCGCTTGTTCATGATCTCGAGGTTCCTGGAATCAAGGCTCTCGAATCCGATCAGCACCCCGCGGCAGCCGGCCCGGTGCAGCTCATCGAGAAACTCCTCGTCGTGCGCGGCGTCGATGCTCATCTGCGTGATCCAGCGGATGTCGAGTTTCCCCAGCTCCGCCAGCAGCGGCTTCCCCGCTTTGAGGTCGCCCGCGAAATTGTCGTCGACGAAGAAGAACACCCGCTTCTCCGAGCGGAGACCGGCCAGCTCGGCGATGACGTCCTCGGCCGGCCGGCGGCGGTAGGTGCGCGAATAGAACGTCTGGATGGCGCAGAACTCACAGGGGAAGCGGCAGCCTCGCCCCGTCTCCACAAGACCGATCGGCAGATAACGCTTCCCGCGAAAGAGGCGCCGGTCCACGCGGATGTTCGCCAGCGGCGTCTGTTCGCTGTGATAACGGCGCTGCAGGGTTCCATGGCGCAGATCGTCGATCACGCGCGCCCAGACTCCTTCGGCCTCGCCGGTGACCACCGCATCCGCGAAGCGCGACACCTCGTCGGGAACGAGTGTGGCGTGGAAGCCGCCCATGACCACCGGAATGCCGCGAAGCCGGTATTCGCTGGCGATCTGGTACGCCCGGGCGGCGGTGTAGGTCTCGATCGGTATGGCCACCGCGTCGGTGGGAGCGCCGTAGTCGATCGCTTCCATCCGGTCGTCGTAGAAGGCGACGTCGATCTCCTCCGGCGTGAGGCCGGCCAGGACGGCGATCGGCAGCGACTCCATCTGCCACGTGCGGACGTAGCTCTCGCCCGCGCGATGGCCGACCGCCGGATGGATGAACGTCAGTTTGAAACGTTTCACGATGTCAGCCCAACTCAAGCGAAGCGGGGTCGGAACGCTGGCGTCTCGCCGGGTGGCTCAGCGGCGTCTCGCCGCTGAGGGTTACCAGCGAATGTGTGGGGTCTTGCGAGACGCCGGCGTTCCGTCGCGGCAGTACCGAGAGATGCCAGTCGCAGTTGTAGAAACGGTGAAGGCGATGAGCATAGAAGCGGTAGCCGAGATTCGCGGCGATGCCGAGCGGCTCGATCGCGCCGGCCTTCCAGAGGCGTCTGGCGATGGCGCTGTAGCGATAGACGCTCTTCCACGCGCGCTCGTGGCCGGCCGCCAACTGTTGCGGACTCATGTTCCGCGGATGAAAGACCACGTGCTGGCCGTCGTAGAGCTCCCAGTCGCGGGTGAAGATGCGTCCTTCATCGGCGAGGCGTTTGTGAAGTGGGGTGCCGGGGAATGGCGTCAGGACAGCGAAGCGCGGCAGGTCGATGGCCGTGCGAATGGCGAATTCGGCGGTGGCTTCGAACACGTCCAGGGAGTCGTGATCCATGCCGAAGACGAAGCAGCCTTGAATGGCGATGCCGAGGTCATGAAGGTCGGTGATGAGCCGCGCGTAATCGACGGAGCTGTTGAAGCGTTTGTTCGCGTCGCCGAGGCTTCCGGCGGTGATGCTCTCCAGCCCGAGGAGCAGTCCTCGGCAACCGGAGCGCGCCATCAGCTCCATCAGCTCGCGGTCGTGGGCGATGAGCACGGTGGAGAGGCCGAACCAGCGGACCTTGAGAGGGATGAGCGCCGAGAAGAGCGATTTGGCGTACTCGAGGTCAGCGACGAGATTCAGATCGATGAAAAGGATCCGCTTCTGGCCGACGCGGCGGATGTCCTCGACCACCCACGAGACCGGCTTCTGGAGTTGCTTGCGGCCCCACGCCGACGGTGCGATGCAGAACTCGCAATCGTGGCCGCAGGAGCGCGTGGCCTCGAATACCGCCTGTGTCAGGAATTGCCGTCCGCTGAAGAGGTCGCGCCGGGCGAACGGCATGTCGGGCCGATCGAGCGAAAGGTCGAGTGCCTGGCGATATTCGTTTTTCAACGTGCCGCCCGCGAAGTCGCGCAGAAGCTCGGGCCACGCATCCTCGGCATAGCCGACGACGATGGCATCGGCGTGCAGCGCCGCCTCGTGCGGGACGAGCGTCACGTGCGGCCCGCCGAGGACGACCACCTTCCCCTGCGAACGAAACCGCGCCGCCAGCTCGTAAGCGCGCTTCGACGTTCCGGTGATTACGGTCATGCCGATGAGATCGGCGCTCAGATCGTCCGGTACATCCTGAATCCCCTCGTCATACACCTCGATCTCGGCGTGCAACTCCGGCGGAACGAGTGCCGCCAGCGTCGTAAGCGTCAACGGCTGATAGCGAAGCGATTTCCGGAAAATCCCGCCGCGGTGGCGATAGAGAGGTCCCTTGGGCGAGATGAGCGCGATCTTCATGATTGCTCCAATCGACCGATCCATGACAGTTCATTGCGCAGTGCGGCAGGTTTCACATCGCCAAGCCGGACGCCCTGCTCCGCCTGGATTCGCGCATAACGGTCATAGAGACGGCTGACGGGCATCAGACGGAGTGCGGCGAGCTGTCCGAGGCGGCGGGCGTATGCGTATTGGGGATTGCCGCAGAGCCTGCGCTCGACGTCGTCGATGCTGATGGCGGCATCCGCGTCGGCCAGCAGAACGTAGCCGTTGCTTTCGGAAGAGGGGACGAGCAGACGAAACCCCGGAACGTCCTCCAGGCATGCGGCGACGAAAAGCTCGGTGAGCTTTTCGCCTACCAGGTCGGAAACGGCATTGCCTCGTCCGGCGAACTCGAGGATCGGCAAGCCGGAGCTTGATCGTCCTTCGTATCGCACCAGATCGCCGGTGCGATACCGGTAAAGGCCACTGGCGGTTGTGGCAATGACTTCGTAGAGTGAGCTTTCTGTGAGCTCATCGTGAAGGTATAGCCGGCCGTCGCGCTCGAATTCGAAAAAGCCATGCTCCGCCAACACCGGCCGGTCGTCGCGGTCAGGCACGGTGACGACGGTCTCCGTCGACAGGAGGCCTTTTGGCTGCAGGTGAGCCTGCGGCAGGCGCGCAGCCAGCGCATCGGCAAACGGCTTCGATGCCGCCGAGGCCCAGCAACTGACGACCTTCAGCCGCGGCCACAACAGGTGAGGGTTTTCGATCTGATCCAGAAGCGAAAGTAGGAAAGTTGGACTCCAGACGGAGATCAGCTCCAGATCGCGCGCCGCGGAGAGATGGCGCATCGTTTCCGAACGCCAGAGAGCAACGTCGTCGATCGCGGCGACGCCGAAGGGTACGGCGGTCATTTCGCCGAGCACGGCTCCGGCAATGTCGCCGAGGTACGCGCCATCGGGGAGTCCGACCGGAATGCCGCCGATCCGCTCCGGCTGGCGTGTGGCCGGGCTGATCGAGAAGTACGCACGGCCGGTGATTCCGTGAGTCTTTACGACCGTGTCCAGCCAAGGCACGACGCAGCGCTGAAAATCGCGCAGGCCCTCCGCGGAGTACGGAATGAGCTTCGCGGCGCTGGTGCTGCCGCCGGTACGCTCGAACGCGATGGGAGATCCGGCAAAGAGGAGGTCGCCTACGGAGCGCTGGCGTCTCGCCGGCTGGCCCAGCGGCGTCTCGCCGCTGCGGTTTCGAGTGAATGCATGGTGAGCCGCACCCGGGCGGCGAGACGCCGCCCGGCCAGCCGGCGAGACGCCAGCGCTCCGTCGCGCTTCGCGCTCGCCGCTGCGAATGCGATCGAGCCACGGCGTGAGCTCTTCGTAAGTAACGATCGGAACCCGCTCGCGAAACTCCTCCCTCGCCCGCGGCGATCCGTACGTGCGCAAATAAACCGTCCCCGAATTGCGGGCAAGCATCGTCTCCAGCCATGCCCCGGCCATCGGCGTCGGCAGTGCGGTGGAAAGGCGATCCCACGGATTAGCAGCCATTGAGGCCTTTACTGAACAGTTTCAGCGTGAGCGGCTTCATGTTCTCCGATTCCACTTCACACAGGCAGACCAGCTCGTGGCCGCGTTGAAATCCCGGATTGCGGTCGACGAAGAATCTCACGTCCTCCCTCTCCAGATCCCTCGGCGATGGGACAGCAATCTCGGGTTTGAGATGCCCGCGCGACTTCTTCAGCTCGACCACGCCGGTGGTCGGGTTGTAGTCGTCCGGAAACATGCTCTGCGCCAGAGAATCGGCCAGCGACTTGAGATCGCCGCGCTGCATGTTCCAGTGGGGATGGAACGACTTGCTGAAGAGCGGGAGGTAGCGGAACGTGCGATGTCCCTTGACGAGCAGGAGCCAGTACAGCGGCAGCTCCGGCCGCTGGCGCCGGAGCACCCCCAGCCGCGCGATCCAGTCGAAGGCCAGTGCTTGTTGTCCCCAATGGGCTCGGTCGACGACGGTGTCGCCCGAGTAGACCACGCGCACCGGCTTCTGCCGCCACTCGTGCTCGTAGACGAGCACGGTCGTGAACCCGACGAGTTGACCGTCCTCATGAACCAGCAGCACCTCGTCTTTCTTCGCCAGATCTTCGAGAAACAGCGTCTCGCTCGACCCGTCGTAGCTCCCGAGGTAGAGGCTCGCCATCTCCCTTCTAAGCGGATCGCTCAGCGTGGAGACGGAGACGAATGCGGTCGAATACTGCCCCATTGCGGTCGGTGAAAACGATGGCTGAGAAAGTACCACGAGGCCGGAGCAAGTCAACGGAGGGGGGCGATGGCCCTGCGCGAACCCCCTGGGAGCGCGGGCGTCTCGCCCGCGTTAATGCTCGGTGTCCTGCTGCTTGCAAGCGCGGGCCGAGACGCCCGCGCTCCCAGGGACTACGCACTGTTTTGGAGCGTTCATGCTCAACTTCGATGCATGCATGCTCGGCTATGAAGCATCGTTGCTCAGTTCAAAAGCATGAATGCTCAAAACCAAAACAAGCATGCTATAGTTTTATGCATGCAAGCTAATCGCAAAAGCATCGATGCCTTATTTTAGAGCATGCATGCTGGATTTCTGATCACGTATGCTGTAAGTTTGAGCATCGATGCTCTACCGAAGACCATGCATGGTGCTCTGGTGAGCATCGATGTGTTGAGGAGGAGAAGTCATGGGGACGGCGAATGAAACGATCGATTCGAAGTCAACGGACGCTGGTGATTCCGCTCCGGTGACGCCAACGATCACGCTCTATCAGAAACTCGCATCGGCAATGATCGCGGTGGTTTCCGAGGCGGCTGCCGCAGTCCCCGGATATGGAGACGATCTTTCCATCTCCGGAAAAGGAGTCCGTAAGCCCGTTCCGCCAGAGGTCATCGCCATGGTCGTTGCCGCGGTCGAGGGCAGCCCCGAATTGGCCGGGGTCGGTCAGCTCGATGTCAGGGAGACGCGGGACACGCTCCAGTTCTCCCAGGCGTTCCGTCCCGCGGTCGATCACCTTCTCAGCGTTGCACGGCGGCTCACCTTGATGATGGACGTCCGCGAAGCGAAGGCCGGACGGAACGCACTGAACACGTACAGCATCGCCCTCCGTGTGGTCCGGAACCCGAACACCACACATCTGATCGTGCACGTCGAGAACATCCGCGCCGAGCTGCGCCGCAGACGCATCGGCCGCATCTTGAAAGCGAAGCAGCAAGCTCCCGAGACTTGAAGGCAGAAGGCAGAAGGCAGAAGGCAGAAAGCAGAAGGCAGAAGGCAGAAGGCAGAAAGCAGAAGGCAGAAAGCAGAAGGCAGAAAGCAGAAGGCAGAAAGCAGAAGGCAGAAAGCAGAGTCACTGGCCACTTCTGCCTTCTGCTTTCTGCCTTCTGCTCTGCCTTCACACGTCCACGATCACAATGTCGAAGCCCCGCCCGCGCCCTCGCTCCAGCAGCCGGTGCACGGTGCTCGGTACGACGCGGCTGACGAGGCCGGAGCGGGTGGGGCGGCCGACCACGAACATTGTGATTCCTTCCGACTTCGCGAAGTCGAGCAGAGCGCCGGCGACGTCTTCGGACTCGCGTGTGATGACGGTGGCGCCGAGGGAAATGGCCAGCTGGACGTTCTCGGTGAGTTTCCTGTGCTCCTCGGCGCTGATGTTCTCCGCATGCGCGCGCTGTTGGCGCACGTAGACGGCGTACCAGCGCGTGTTCATCCGGCCGGCCAGGCGGGAGGCACGAAGGACCAGCGATCGTGCGATCTCCGGCTCAAACGGAAGCGCAACCGCCAGGCGCACCTCCGCGGTCCCCTGCACGACCACCGGCGCACCGGAGAATGTCGCAGTCTGCAGCAGAGCGAGCTCGCGCAGGCGAACGAGGAGCTCCGTCCGGAAGAAGTTATCGAGCGCGCGGGTGGCTTGCTCCGGTGGATAGATCTTTCCCTGACGCAGACGTTCCTGAAGCTCTGCCACGGGAAGGTCGACCAGGATCACGGAGTCTGCCTCGCGCACCGTACGATCCGGCACGCGCTCGCTGATATCGATCCCGGTGGCGGAGCGCACGACGTCCTGCACTCCCTCGAGATGCTGGACATTGAGCGCCGTCATCACCGAGATGCCGCCGGCCAGGATGTCTTCCACGTCCTGCCATCGCTTCTCGTTTTTGGAACCGGGCGCATTCGTGTGAGGAAGCTCGTCGACGACGACGACGTCCGGATGCCGCGCCAGGATGGCGGCGAGGTCCATCTCCTCGATGATCACGTTGCGATAGGAAACGCGGCGGCGCGGGATCACCTCGAGATCGGCGATTCGCGCTGCCGTCTCTTCACGCCCATGCGTTTCGACGAGACCGATGGCCACATCCACTCCGGCGTGGCGCATCCGGTGCGCGTCCTCGAGCATGCGCATGGTCTTCCCAACACCGGCGGCCATGCCGAGGTAGACCTTCAACCGGCCACGTCCCTTGTCGTCGGTTTTGGTGAGGCGCAGCAGTTCGTCCGGATCCGGACGAACATCCTCGGTCATACGCGGCATGGTTTCAGAATACCTGATCGCCCTTTCCCGGCTTCGTGATCACAGAGCACCTCCGGGCATGGCGCCGTCATCGAGGTCGCTCCTCGACTTGCGCTTCCGTGCCGTCGGACATCGTCTCCGTCACGACGTCGCTGAGCGTGCTTACCTCGTCCGGTGTCTGGCACGGAAGCATCGCCCGAAGCAGCGGCGGTGCGACGAACGTCGTGACCATCACCATGAGCGCGACGGAGCTGTAGAGTCCCGCGGAGAGCAGCCCCGCCGTCAGGCCTACCTGCGCGAAGATCAGACCAACCTCGCCGCGCGGGATCATGCCCGCTCCGATGACGAGCCTTCGAAGGGGGCGTCCTGCAAATGCGGCGGAGCCTGCCAGCAGTTTTCCAATGATTGCGACGAGCGTCAGCAGCAGCCCGATGACGAGGAACTGCCGGCTGGCCCGGTTGAAGGGGTTGAGCTGCGTCAGGTCTACGTTCGCACCGACCGCTACGAAGAAGATCGGGATGAAGAACTGAGCGATGGGGTACACCTCGCGCTCGATGTCACGGGCACGATCCGTTCTTGCCAGCACCAGCCCCGCCGCGAACGAGCCGATGAAAACGGCGGAGCCGGCGAGATCGGCCAGGTAAGCCAGCGCAAACGCGAACATGATCGACGTGAAAAAGAGCGCCCTGGTGACGCGAAGGCGTGTCATGAGCGCGATAAGACGCGGCGCGAGGAGCGAACCGGCCACGATGGCGAAGACGACGAAGCCGAAGGCGATCCCGAAGGTCTTCCCGACGCCGATCAAGGTGATCTTCCGGCCCGCCGCCATCGCGCCGACCAACGTGAGCAGGATGAGTCCGAGAATGTCGTCAATCACCGCCGCGCCGAGGATCACTTGCGCCTCGTCGCTCTTTAATTGACCGAGGTCAGACAGGACACGCGCCGTGATCGCCACCGACGTCGCGGTCAGCGAAGCGCCGAGAAAGACGGAGACCGCCGTCGGGAGCGCGAACAACGCCCCAACGCCGTAGCCGGCCGCGAACGGCAGGAGAACGCCCGCGACGGCCACCGCGGCAGAGGCACGTCCCACGGCGAGCAGCCGGTGAATGTCCGTCTCCAGACCGATCAGGAATAGCAGGAGCAGGACGCCGAGCTCCGAGAGGACGTGGATGAGCGGACTATGCGCGTCGACGAGGTGGAGACCGGAGACACCGATGACGATGCCGCCGGCCATTTCGCCGAGCACTGCCGGCTGGCCGATCCGCCTGGCAAGCTCGCCGAACAGCTTCGCCGCGGCAAAGATCGCCAGCAGGGCAACGAGTAGTTCCGTGATCGTCAACGTCGGACCTCTGCGCGACGAAGGGCTCCCGGAAGCGAACGTCAGCGGTGAGCACGGGAGAACGGAACGGGCTCACACCCGCGGAAGCGATTCGCGCCCTGTTTCGCGCCTGGTTTCGGACGGCGGCCCGACCGTCCGATGCTCCTGCGAGAAATCACTTCTCGCACCCGTGAGCTACGTGCAACTGTGTCTAGCGTGCTCACTATTGCACAGCCATTCACAATTTCGCGCTTTGCGCTCACCGGCGATTTTCTGTCCCAGGGCCGTCTCGCGCACATGGTCTTCGCGCGGGATTTGGCTACGTTCGCTGCCTGCTGACGATGGTTCGAGGCGGGAGAAGCTGTTCCTCCACGGTGACCTTTTTCGCGAGAAAGATCGCCGCGTCGATCTGCTGAAAGTTGCGCGCGCGATAGAACGCCAGAGCCGATTCGTTGTTGGCGGCCACTTCCAGCACGATGTGGGTACATCCCCTCAGGCGCGCGGCGTGCTCGATCTGTTCGGCGATGAATGACCCGATCCCGATGCCGTGATAGTCGGGATGCACCGCCAACTCTTCGACGAAGAGAGGCCGCATGTTCCTCTTGACGAAATACCGGTGGTTCATCCAGTTGTCGGAGCCGACGATCTCGTAGGCGAATTCGGCGTACCCGACGAGCTCCCTTTTCCCCTGGCGGTGGATCTCGAAAAGAAGCTGAGAAACGCCTTCCTCTTCGTAGGTATCGACAAAGCGCTGTTTGGTGCGTGGCCGCTGGTATTCGACGGTCTCACGGTTTACGTCGCGGAAGACGAGTTTGAGAAAGTTCCAGACGCGATTCAGGTCGCGGCGATGGATCCTGCGAACGTGCAGCTCGAACTGTTCGCTCGCGGCCGCTTCGGGCGGACACTCGTTCGCGGACGGTTCCGCTGCGATTGCCTTTCCGGAGGGCCGGCTCCGACGAATGCGACTTCGCTTGACGTGTTGCTCTCCTGCATGGTCATCGCTCATCTCACGTCCTCGCTAGCGCATAGATATTCTCACCTTGCACTGTCGCGTTGCACGATGACGATATCGAAAGGGGGCGCGAGGCGGATGAGCTTTTCGGCGACCGACCGGCCGAGGATTCGCGGCCTCGCGCTTCCGACGAAGAGCGTTCGGACGCCGAATTGTCTGGCCGCGGAGATCAGCGCGCCGGGGATGTCGTCGGATTCCTGAACGACGGGAGAGGCGTTCCGCGCCATGATCAGCGCCAGGTTTTCCGCGACGATCTCCTTCTCTTCGTTCGTTCGCTCTCCACGGGAGTCCAGCACGATGATCGCGAAGCATTTCTCGCCGCGTTCCTCTGCCCGCAGACTGGCGGCCGCAATGATCCTGCCGGCATCGGGCGAGGTCATCGAAATTGCTGCGCCGATGCTCATGGAACCCTCGCGGGCGCCGCCGCGGAGACAGCGGCGCCCGGTTTTACTTCTTTGTCGTGGCGTCCTCGATGTCGAGATTCAGCAGCAGAACATTCACGCGCGGCTCGCCGTAGATGCCGAGGAAACGGCCCTCGGTACGTGCGTGGATCATCGACTCGACCTGCGCAAGGGGCAGCCCGGTTGCGTTCGCGACGCGCGCGGACTGTGACATCGCGTTTTCGGGAGAGATGTGTGGATCGAGTCCGGAAGCGGATGCCGTCACGGCGTCGGCCGGGATCCCTCCGGCCGGCTTCGTATCCGGGTACTTCGTCACGAGGCCGTTGATCGTGTCGAGAAGCTTCTTGGAAGTCGGCCCGAGATTCGTGCCGCCCGACGCCGTGCCGTCATAGCCGTCGTTCCCGGCCGCGGAGGGACGCGGATGGAAGTAGCGGCTCCCGGCGAAGTTCTGACCGATCAGCTCCGAACCGACAACCTTTCCGTTCTGCCGGATCAGCGAGCCGTCGGCCTGGTGCCGGAAGGCGACCTGTCCAATGGCCCAGACGAGGGCCGGATAGAAGCCGCACGTGATGACGAGCAGCGCAACGGTGATGCGGAGAGAGATTTTGATGTGTTCAACCATGGTCGTGACTCCTCAGGCGAGATGAACGGCGTGAAGCAGAAGGTCGATGGCCTTGATGCCGAAGAACGGGATGATCACGCCGCCGACGCCATACAGCAGCAGGTTGCGGCGAAGAATGCGTCCCGCGCCGAGCGGCCGGTATTTGACTCCGCGCAGCGCCAGCGGAATCAGCGCCACGATGATCAGGGCGTTGAAGATGACCGCCGAGAGAATCGCGCTCTCCTTTGTTGCCAGGTGCATGATATTGAGAGCCCGCAGCTCGGGAAACGTGGCCAGGAACAGCGCCGGGATGATGGCGAAGTACTTGGCCACGTCGTTGGCGATCGAGAAGGTCGTCAGCGCGCCGCGCGTCATCAGGAGCTGTTTGCCGATCTCGACGACCTCGATGAGCTTGGTCGGATTCGAGTCGAGATCGACCATGTTCCCGGCTTCTTTTGCCGGCTGTGTTCCGGTGTTCATGGCCATGCCGACGTCGGCCTGCGCCAGCGCCGGCGCGTCGTTCGTGCCGTCGCCGGTCATGGCCACGAGATTCCCCTTGGCCTGCTCTTTGCGGATCAGCGCGAGCTTGTCCTCGGGGGTGGCCTGCGCCAGGAAGTCGTCCACACCTGCTTCGCGGGCGATGAACGCGGCAGTCAGCGGGTTGTCGCCGGTGATCATCACCGTGCGGATTCCCATCATCCGCAGGCGGTCGAAGCGTTCTTTCATCCCGCCCTTGACGATGTCCTTCAGATAGATCGTGCCGAGGACGCGATTGTCGTCAGCCACGACGAGCGGCGTGCCTCCTTCGCCCGCGATCCGCGAAACGTCCTGCTGTACCTGCTCGGGGAACAAGCCGCCCTTCAAGCGGATGTACTCCGCGACCGAATCGGCGGCGCCTTTGCGCACGGCGCGGCCGCCTTCGAAATCGATTCCGGACATGCGCGTCTTCGCGGAGAACGGAACGATCGAATGCGACCCGAGCGTGGCCAGCTCGCGGCCGCGCAGCGAAAACTTTTCCTTTGCCAGGATGACGATGGAACGCCCTTCGGGGGTCTCGTCTGCAAGCGACGAGAGTTGCGCGACGTCCGCGAGCGTGCGCGCGTCCACCCCGGGCGCGCCGATGAACTCCACCGCCTCGCGATTGCCGAGCGTGATCGTGCCGGTCTTGTCGAGCAGGAGGACGTTGACGTCGCCCGACGCTTCCACCGCGCGGCCCGACATGGCCAGGATGTTGTGCTGCAGCACGCGGTCCATGCCGGCGATGCCGATGGCCGACAGCAACGCCCCGATCGTCGTCGGGATGAGGCAGACCAGCAAGGCGATCAGGACCGTCACGCTGACATCGCTTCCGGAGTACATCGCGAACGGCTTGAGGGTCACCGTGGCGAAGAGAAAGACGATGGTCAGTCCGGCCAGGAGAATGTCGAGTGCCACCTCGTTCGGCGTCTTCTGCCGTTCGGCGCCCTCGACGAGACGGATCATCCGATCGATGAACGTCTGTCCCGGCTCGGAGGTGATCTCGACGACGATGCGGTCGGACAGCACCATCGTGCCGCCGGTGACCGCCGAGCGATCACCGCCCGCTTCACGGATGACCGGCGCCGATTCACCGGTGATGGCCGATTCGTTGACGGAGGCGATTCCCTCGATCACCGTGCCGTCGCCGGGGATGATCTGACCCGCTTCGACGACGACGAGGTCACCCTTGCGGAGCAGCGACGCCGCGACCTGCTCTTCGATCTTGCGATCAGGACCTGACAAACGACGAGCGCTCGTCTCCGTCTTTGCTTTCCGCAACGCGTCCGCTTGTGCTTTGCCGCGGCCCTCGGCCACGGCTTCGGCGAAGTTGGCGAAGAGCACCGTGGCCCACAGCCACAGCGTGATCTGCGTCTGAAAGAGATAGTCGACGTGCTTCGAGAG
>JADGNY010000014.1 GCA_017883235.1 Thermoanaerobaculia bacterium
CGACCCGGCGAGACGCCACGGCTCGAGACTTGACGCCAAAGTTGGTGGTTTTCGTGGGGAAAACCGCGAACTTCGCGGTCAGAAGCGCCAATTTCGCGGCAAGGGCCCCGACGTTAGCCTACATCGTCGCGCCGTCGTGGCTCCTTGAGGCGAAAGACGATGTGCTGGCTGAGGCGGCCCAGTTGTGAAGTGTCCGACGATGTGAAAAAAAAAGTCTTCTGAGGAGAGTTGCTTGGTGGGCGGGTAGGGAAGTTCGCCTCAACGTCACACCTATATCGAGTGGATTTCGAAAAACTAGGGAAGAACCTCGCCGCCTTCTGGAAACTGTTCTCCAACCACCCGGTCCCGCGATTTGTGTTCGTGACCGTGTGCGTGGGCGCGCTTATTCTGGGCGTCCTTTTTCTCATCGCCAAAGTCAAGGAAACGATTGCCCGGCTCTTTCGCGGCGACGCCGAGGAGAAACGTCGCATTCGCAGGCGCAGACGGTTCGCGGTGCACGTCAGCACAGAGATCGACCGGATCGACACGCCCCCAGATTGGAGCGACCACAAGTTCAGCGAGCTCGAAGCGGAAGTCGAAGCGGAAGGTCACCGACGCCGCGTGTTTGGATTCCGCCGCCAGCCGACGCTACGGCGCGAGGGATCGCTCTCCCGCGCTTTGCAAGCGAGTCGCGAACGCTTGATCCTGTTGGAAGGCGAGCCCGGCGCTGGAAAGAGTGTCGCGCTGCGTCACCTTGCCGTCGTCCTTGCTTCCTCGGCTGCGAAGTCCCGGAATGCCAGATCGATTGTCCCTCTGTACATCAATCTCAAGTCGATCGATTGTCCGTCCGACAAACACGTGGATGTGGCGCTCATCCGCGAGCACGTTCTAAAGACACTAAACCGCGCGAATGACAGCGCCGTCGAGGACTTCCTCAATGACGAATTTGCTCGCGGCCTGGAGGAAGGGACTTGGTTGTTTCTTTTTGACTCGTTCGATGAGATTCCGGACATTCTGAGTGCGACAGCTGCCGACACTTGGGTTCGCGAGTACGCCGATGCGATCAGCACCTTTCTACAAGGTCTCAACACATGTAGGGGGATTGTCGCATCCCGATATTTCCGGGGTCCAGGTGCGCTCGGTTGGCCTCGGTTTCGAATTCTCGCACTGTCCGATGAGCATCGCCGACGCCTGATCCAGCGAGCCGACCTTCCGGGGGCCATTGAGGTCGACCTGATCAGCCGCCTCGAGCTCACCGGCCCAGAGCTAGCGGTAACTTCTCGCAATCCGATGTTTCTCGCACTGCTTTGCCAGCACGTCGCCAAGGGAAATCCTTTCCCCGAGAATACTCATGTTGTTTTCGAAGACTACGTGGACACACGTCTGCGTCGTGATGAGGGAAAGCTGATTCGGCGTTTCAGCGTTGGGCCGACTCAGGTGCGCGAAGCGGCCGAGCAGGCCGCATTCTGCATGGCGTATCACCCTACGCTCGGTTTAAGCCCGTCGCGAGCCGCGCTCGCGGCGGCCATGTCGGAGCGTGGCTATACGGGCGATGCAATGACGATGTTCGACGCGCTGGAATTCATCAAGCTTGCAAGCGCGGAAAGCGGAGCTGTCGACCCGCCATTTACATTCGCGCATCGCCGCTTCCAGGAGTACTTTGCCACGTCGGTTGTTTTGCATGAAGACATCGTCACGCCGGAAAGGCTCCTTACGGATGCACGATGGCGAGAGACGGCGGTCGTGCTGCTGCAGACGCAAAGCGGCGAGCGGCTCGAACGCATCGTTGCCACGATTGGCGAACTTCTCGAACGGGTAGTTGCTTTGGTCGAAAGGGCGATGCCCGAGGATGTGCCTGCGATCCCCCTAAAGGAGCCGCAACCGTTGGATCGCAGTATGCTGCATTTGGTGCGCGACTTCCCCTGGCCGCCGCTAACCTTACACCTGCTGTCGTTGCTGCAATCGGGATATCAGGGGCGGGCATCGGCAGCTCCTGACTATCTGCGCGATCTCGTCGGTCGAATCGTGCTTCTCGCGACGGACTCCGGCACGCTCACCGACCGTAAGTGGGCACTCGAAGTCGCGGGCATCGCTCCAGCACCTATCCTTACGGCGGTCATTCGAGACGCGTTCGCGGGAGGGAGTCGCTGGCTCGGAGAAGTTGCGTACCGACAGGCAGCACTGCTACCTGTCGTACCGCCTGATATTGCTTGGTCAATCCGAAGGGCGTTGAAGATGTCATTTGTTTCTGGTCGTCTTCGCCGCGAACGCGACGCGACGTATGCCCACTTGCGACGACTTCCCCAGAATGCCCAGTTTGTCGATGCTGCACGTCTTCTAATCAGCATCCCACCAATCGATTTCGCTCTTCACGGATTCCTGTTGGCCATGATGATGCGTGAGGCAAACACTGTGTTGTCGGCTGTGGGGATGGCTGTCGCCTTGGCTATTTTGGCGGTCGCTCCTTATCTAGTGAGACAAGTTTGGCTAACTGATGGTACCGGTTTGTGGGCTGCCATCGGTTTCATCGTGAGTTTTCGGCTATTGATTGTAATGTTCATCGCTGGACCACCCGGTTGCGGCGTGTTGTTGATTGCTATCCCGATATTACTCTGGCCAGGCTTTGCCTTAGCAGCGGCCGGTGCAGGTCAGTTTACGGGAATTGTGTGGTGGCCGATTCTGAGTGCCTTTCCGCTTCTATTCGCGATGCGCGCTATTGGAGTAGCTGTTCGTAATGGCCTGAATCAGCTTCGTCGCGTGAAGTTTAGAAAACCAACGGTGAGTGAATTGCTCGGTGTTGGCCTTGTCCTTGCTGCCATCGTGCTTCTTCAAGGAGGCCAGTTTGACTCGTTCCTGCGCGGTAAGCGCGTCACGGCCCTGGGCGATGAGCTCGCCAAGTTCATCGGTGGCGTGTTCTTAACGCTATCGTTCGGTGTGGTGTTTATTATATTCGCCCGTCAGATTGCTGTAGAGATCTATGACAACCGTCTGTGGAAGCGCGAAGTAAAACATGCGCAGCATTTCGAAGATGTTGAACAATTGGTAAAGCTCCTGCGAAGGTTTCGCGCGAGAGGACTACAGCTCGTCGAGCGCGTCCGTAGTGAGTCGATGCTGGAACCATCGGCTGCCAACGAGTTGTCAATCCGTCGCGTCGCCATTGAATTCGAAAATGAGCCTACAGAAAATCAAAAGTTGTGGCTGGCACAGAAAACCGTTCTTGAGCGTGGACGTTTCTGGTGGAAACAGTTCTGGGAGTTTAGGTCAGACGTAGACATGCGAATGATAGATGCTCTAAACATACTAGCTGAGCAGTTGCGCACACGCCGAGCGATCTGAATCATCGGTTATCGTTTCACGCGCTTCATCGCCTCGATCAACTCCGCCGGGGAGTCGTGCGCCAGCTCCTCCTCTTGTTCCGCGGTGCCGCGAACGAGCTCGATCGTTTCGCGGTAGGTGGCGAGATAGGCGCGGCAGGAGGGGCAGACCAGCAGGTGCAGGTCGAAACTGTGGCGGGTCTCCGCGTCCAGCTCGTCGTCGACATACGAGTCGAGGAAGGCGATCAACTCGATGCAGGTCACGTGGCTCATATCGCGCCTCGCATGTGCGGGTCGAGCAGCGTGCGCAGCGCCTGGCGGGCGCGGTGCAGTTTGACCTTGAGATTGTCGCGGGTGATCTTCAGCTTTTCCGCGACGATGTCGGCCGGAAGCTGCTCGATGTCGCGGAGCACCAGCACGATGCGGTACGGCTCGGGCAGTTGATCGATGCACCGCCGCACCAGAGCGCGCGCCTGTTCGCGCTGGAGGATCTCCTCGGCGGTCTCGGTCCAGCCGACCGACGACTGCTGCTGATTGCCGTCGGCTTCGAAGGCAGGTAACAGCGCGTCGACATCTTTCTCGCGCCGTGCGCGGATGCGCAGCTTCATCAGTGCGCAATTCACGGCAATTCTGTGCAGCCACGTCGAGACGCGGCTCTCCGAATTGAACTCGCCGATGGCGCGGAAGGCGGCCACGAAGGTCTCCTGAACGGCGTCGCGGGCCTCTTCCTCGTCGCGCAGGAATGCGGCGCGTCACCGCCAGCAGCGGCGCGGCGTGGTGTTCCACCAACTCCTCGAATGCAACTTCGTCGCCGGTGCGCAATCGCTCGATGAGGTACCCGTCATCGGCCAGCGTAGCGCGTTCAGTCGTCGAGGAGAGCATTGAACATGTGACCCGAGGCCACCAGGCGGCCGGCGGCCTCCTCGGAGAGCGGCTCCGAGAAGAGGAAGCCCTGCGCATATTCGCATCCGAGCGCCTTCAGCCGCTGGAGTTGACTCAGAGTCTCCACCCCCTCGGCCACGACCTCGATGCCGAGGTTGTGGGCGAGGGAAATGATGGTCTTCACCAACTCGCAATGTTCGTCGCTCGAATCGAGCGTGGCCACGAAGGAGCGGTCGATCTTCAGCGCGTCGATCGGCAGAGTGACCAGATACGCCAGCGACGAATAGCCGGTTCCGAAGTCGTCGATGCAAAGCTCGATGCCGAGCTGCTGTACGCGCTCGAAGAACTCCGCGGCGCTCCGCTCGACCATGGCGCTCTCGGTGATCTCGAGCCGGAGCGAGGCCCCTTCCACTTGCGCCGCGGACATCACGCGATCGAGCTCGTCGATCAGGGTCGGGTCGAAGGTCTGCCGCAGCGAGACGTTGATGCTCGCCGTCAGCGGCGCGCCGGCGATGGTGTGCCAGTGGCGCAGTTGCGCGCAGACGCGCTTGAGCACCCACACGCCGATCGGCACGATGAGGCCGTTCTCCTCGGCGATGGAGATGAAGTCGTTCGGCGCGATCGTGCCGCGCAGCGGATGATCCCAGCGCAGAAGGGCCTCGAATCCCTTCACCTCGCCGGAGAGAAGGGAGACGATCGGCTGATAGACGAGGTGGAACTCCTCGCGCTCCACCGCGCGGCGCAGATCCATCTCCATCAGCATCCGCTCCACCGCCTGCACGTGCATGCGGCGGTCGAAGATCTCGTAGCGCCCCTTGCCGCGCTCCTTGGCGCGGTACATGGCCGTGTCGGCATCGCGCAGCACCGCGTCGGCGGTGCGGTAGCCGGTGGCGCTGACGGCGATGCCGATGCTCGCGGAGGTGAAGACCTCTTCGTTCGAAACCGTGAACGGCCGCGCCAGCTCAGCGGTGATCCGCTCGGCGATGCCGGTCGCTTCGCTGGCGTCGGAAATGTTCTCGATGAGGATGGTGAACTCGTCGCCGCCGATGCGCGCCACGAGATCGGATGGACGAACGCAGCCCAGCAGCCGGTCCGCGGCGAGGCGGAGCAGCTCATCGCCGGCGATGTGGCCGAGCGAGTCGTTGACGAGCTTGAAACGGTCGAGATCGAGAAAGAGCACGGCGAAGTCGTAGACGTGCTCGCGGGCATTCATGGCGATGGCGTGATCGAGCCTGTTCATGAACAGCGAGCGGTTGGGCAGACCGGTGACGGCATCGTGCATGGCGTCGTGCGTCATCTGGCGTTCGCTGTGCTGGCGCTCGGCGATCTCGCGCTGCAGCTCGGCGTTGATCCGCATCAGCTCCTCGCCGCGCTCCGCGTAGGCGGCGAGATCGGCATGCGCACGCTCCAGCGCGCGCGCCGACTGCTGCCGCTGTAACTCGGCCGAGGTGCGGCCGGCCACGACGAGAAGCGTGGAGCGGATCAGCGCCGCGTCCGCCATCGGCCGCCGGCTCATCACGCCGATCCAGCCGAACGCCGCTCCCTCGGCGTCGATCAGGGCGATGGCCGCGTAACTCTCAATCGACTGCTCGGCGAGTCCGGGGTCGAGCGGGTAGCGCGCGGCGGCACCGTTGGGGATCCAGCAGAAGTGCTGTTGCACCACTTCGCCGCACGGCGTTCCGCCGAGCACATATTCAATGTTGGCGACGTGCGCGTTGTCGACGAAGCGGGCCACGGTCCGCGCGCGGAGCGGCTCTTCGCCGGCCAGCTCCGCGGCAAACGCGAACTCGGCGCCGAGCGTCTGCGCCAGCTCGCTGACGAGCGTGCGGAAGTACTCGGGACCGGGACTGCAGAGTGAAAGTCCTTCGAGCAATTCGCGGATCGGCTCGTGCAAGCCGGCCGGCTCTTCTGTCTTCGTCATCCTGGAGGCCTGGTCATTCATGGGCATTTGTTTCCCTCACAACGCACCTTAGATGACGTTTAATGTAACCGGTTACACCGTTTGCGGAAAGTGATGCGTGGAGTTCACACGCTGTTCACGGAAAACGTGAGTGCGAAGGGGTCAGAAGGCGAGCAGGAAGCTGGCTGTCATTCTGACCCGCGTCCACCGCGCACGAAACCGAGAAAGGTCAGACGAAACTCCTGCGCCAGCGCGCTTGGAAAGGAGAGCGGGCGTCCGCGCCTGCTCCCGACGGGCGTCTCGCCCGGCGGTGGGGACGAACGCGAACGTAAATGTTGCGTAGAGACGGCGATGTCTCCATCCGCGCGTTTCAGGTTCGATCCTGCTATCGGCGGACCCACCGCCGGGCGAGACGCCACGCCGGGAGCAGGCGAGACGCCCGCTCTCCGTTCGCGTTGCGCGTCTCCCCGTCCGCAACCGCGAGACCCCGAAACCCCATACACTCCCACCCTCCATGTCCGACCAAACTGAGAAGGTCCCCGCGTACTCCTGGTACGCCCTCTCCATCCTCACCGCGGTCTACGTCCTCAACTTCCTCGACCGCACGCTGATCTACATCCTCTTCACGCCGATCAAAGCGGAACTGCACTTCACCGACCTGCAGCTCGCGCTGCTCGGCACCACCTCCTTTGTCATCTTCTACACGCTCCTCGGCGTGCCGTTCGGACGGCTGGCCGACCGCACAAAGCGGAAGATGATCATCGGCATCGGGCTCGCCGTCTGGAGCCTCTTCTCCGGTCTCACCGGATTCGCCAGCAGCTTCTGGACGATCTTCTTCTGCCGCCTGATGGTCGGAGTGGGCGAGGCGACGCTCGGCCCCGCCGCGCTCTCATTACTCAGCGATTACTTCCCGACGCGGATGCGCGCCACAGTGCAGTCGGTCTACTCCTCCGGCATCGCCATCGGCGGCGGCCTGGCGTTCTTTCTCGGTGGATGGATCGGACAGGCGCACGGGTGGCGCTGGGCGTTTTACCTGCTCGGATTCCCTGGCCTGGTGCTTGCGCTGCTTGTCTTCGCGCTGCGCGAAGAGCCGCGCGGGCGGACGGAATCGGCGGCGGTGCTGGCCAGCGGCGGCAGCGACTGGAAGCTTCTCTTCCGCTCCAAACCGCTGCTCTTCCTCTACGCCGGTTACGCGCTCTTCGCGCTCTCTTCGAACAACCTCGGCATCTGGGGTGCGGCGTTCTTCGTGCGCGTGCACCATGTCAGCCTGCTCACGGTCGGCGTTGCCGCCGGCATCCTTTCCATCGCTGTCGGTATCCCGGCGATGATCTTCAGCGGCTACCACTCCGACCGATTCAGCCGCCGGTTCGCCGGCGGACGGATGGCCTTTACCGCCTACGCCGCGGCCCTCTCGGTCCCGCTCTGGCTCGTCGTGCTCTTCGCCAGCAGCCTCACGTTCGTCGTCATCGTCAACATCGTTCTCTATGGTCTGGCGTTGATGTGGGTTGGTCCGGCGACGGCCGATGTCCATGACCTGGCCGGCCCGAAGTTGCGCGGCCTGGCCATCGGCATCTTCTTCTCCATCGTCAACATCGTCGCCTACGGTTTCGGCGGACCGCTCATCGGCCGCATCAGCGACATCCTCGGCGTAGCGAAGAACCCCGACCAGATGCGGCTGTCGCTCCTGGTCTGTCCGATCGCCTGCGCACTCGGGGCGATGCTGCTGTGGATGGGGAGCAGGGCGAGGAAATCAATGCCTCCATCCTGACGGCGAGCGCAGCGAGCCTGTCAGGATCTCCGGTGGCACCGCGCGGGCTTTGCTGGAACCGACTGCCGCGCGGTCTGACCGGAGATCCTGACAGGCTCGCTTCGCTCACCGTCAGGATGACAACCAGACGCAACCCCCGCCCCCTCTCCCCGTATAGCTCTTCAGGTTCGTTCAACGAGGAGCTTCCTGTCATGAGGCGTCGCACCAAAATCATCATCGGAATCGTCGTCCTGGTCGTGGCCGGTGGGCTGACCGCCGGCTTCGTGTCGCAGCGCGGCAAGGACGTTACGCCGGTTACGTTTGGCAAAGTGCAGCGGCAGGATCTGACCAGCAAAGTCTCGGCGAACGGACGCATCGACGCCAAGCGAAAGGTCGATCTTTCGGCGAACGTGATGGGACAGGTCGTCAACCTCGCCGTGCGCGAGGGCGACGTCGTGAAGAAGGACGACTTCCTGCTGCAGATCGATCAGAAGCAGCTCGCCGCCACGGCCCGCAGCGCCGATGCCGCGCTGCAGGCGGTCTTCTCCGATCGCGATGCGTCCAAAGCGATGGCCATCGCCGCCGATCAGGACTACCAGCGCGCGCTGAAAAACTTCGACCAGAAGATCATTCCGCGGGCCGACCTCGACCGCGCGCAAAGCGCCCGCGATTCCGCGCGCGCCAACGTGATGGCGCTCGAGCAGCGTATCAGCCAGGCCCGCGAGAACCTCAACGCCGCACGCGACACGCTGTCGAAGACGACCATGCGCGCGCCGATTGCCGGCATCGTTACCGCCCTCCCGGTCGAAGAAGGGGAAGTGGCCGTCATCGGTACGATGAACAACGCCGGCACGGTGCTGATGACCATCGCCGACATGAGCGTCGTCGAAGCGGTGATGGAGGTCGACGAGACCGACATCCCCTCGGTGAAAGTCGGCCAGCGGGCCACGGTCACCATCGACGCCTATCCGAACAAGACATTCCCCGGTCTGGTGACCGAGGTGGCCTCGAGTCCCATCAAAGTCAACGGCGTCGCCCCCGGTACCACCCAGGCTGTGAACTTCGAAGTCAAGATCCAGGTCGAGAATCCGCCGCCGGGCGTCCACCCCGGCTTCTCCGCTTCGGCGGACATCATCACCGGAACCCGCCCGAAAGCGCTGGCCATCCCCATTCAGGCTCTGGTGGTGCGCGAGAAGCCGGGGAAAACGGTTGGAAAGCCGCAGGACGAGGAGGGAGTCTTCGTCGTTCAAAGCGGCGCGGTGAAATTCGAGACGGTGAAGACCGGCCTCTCCGGCGACAGCGCCATCGAGCTCGTGAGCGGCGGGAAGGAAGGCCAGCAGATCGTGACCGGTCCCTTCCGCGCGCTGCGGGAGATCAAGGACGGGACGAAGGTGAAGGAGATGCCGCAGGAGAAGGATGGAGCGGCGGGTGCGGGTGGGAAAAGCTAGCAACCGACAACCGATAACCGACAACCTTCCCATGGACACCCTCCGCATCGCTGCCGGCGCGCTCTCCGCGCACAAGCTTCGCAGCTTCCTCACGCTGCTCGGCGTGATCATCGGCGTGATGACGGTCATCGCCGTCGTATCCATCATCTCCGGTCTCAACTCGTACATCGCGGAGAAGGTGTTCACGCTCAGTCCGGACGTCTACATCGTCACGCGGTTCGGGATCATCACCAGCCGCGAGCAGTTTCTGGAAGCGATAAAGCGGAAGATAATCGACTGGCACGACTACGAAGCCATCCGCCAGAGCTGCACGCGATGCGCCGCGGTCGGCGCGCAGGAAACCAGCCAGCTCACGGTCAAGAACGGCTCGCAGAAACTCAACGGCGTCCGCGTTCAGGGCGGCACGGCCAACATCGGTGAGATCAGCAACGTCGACGTCGAAGAGGGACGTTTTTTCAGTAATACGGAAGATCAGCACGCGGCGATGGTGGCCGTCATCGGCTCCGACGTGAAGGACCAGCTCTTCGGCAAGCTTGATCCGCTCGGCCGCACCATTCGCATCGCCGGGCATCCGGCGCGCGTGATCGGGTTGCTGCGCAAGCAGGGCTCGGTCCTCGGCCGGAGCCAGGACAATCAGCTCTACATGCCGCTCTCCTCGTACGGCAAGGCGTTCGGTACGAAGCGCGGCCTCGATCTTTTCATCAAGGCCTCGGGCGGCGTTCCCGGACTCGATAAATCGCTCGATCAGGTGAGGGTGCTGATCCGCAGCCGGCGGAAGACAGGATTCCGCGCCGACGATCCGTTCGGAGTGGTCTCCGCGGAGGCGTTGCAGACGCTGTGGAAGAGCATCTCGGCAGCCGGATTCGCGGTGATGATCTTCATCTCCGGCATTTCGCTCGTCGTCGGCGGCATCGTCATCACGAACATCATGCTGGTATCGGTCGTGGAGCGGACGCGCGAGATCGGCATCCGCCGCGCCCTCGGCGCCCGCAAGCGCAACATCCAGTTGCAGTTTCTCACCGAGGCCATCCTGCTTTCGCTCGGCGGCGGCATCGCCGGCGTGCTCCTCGGCGTCCTGATCAGCTTCGGCATTGCCGCCGCCTTCCCGCTGCCGACGCGCGTGACGCCGACACTGGTCATGGCCGGGCTGGCCGTCGCCGTCATCACCGGCGTTGCTGCCGGATTCTTCCCCGCGATGAGAGCGGCCAATCTGCCGCCGGTCGATGCGTTGAGGGCGGAGTGACAAGGAGCCACGATGCGCGCTCGTGACCACATCCTCGCCGCCCGTGAAAACGTCCGCTTCGCGGCGCGTGCGCTGACGGCATACAAGCTTCGCTCCGCGCTTACCGTACTCGGAATCGTCATCGGAGTGACCACGGTCATCGCCATGGTCTCGATCATCGTCGGCTTCAACAACAGCGTCACGCACGATTTCCAGTCCTTCGGTGCCACGTTCGTACAGTTCCAGAAAACGGATCCGCAATTCGGCCCGGGGAATGGCGACGAATCGGAGCGCCAGCGCAAGAACCTGACCTACGAGGACGCGGAAGCGCTCAAGCGACTTTGTCCTTCGATGCTGGCCGTCTCACCGGAGCGCTATTGGTTTACCGGTCCCTCCGTCGCCAGCGTGCCGGACGTCATCTACAAGGGCCATGAAGCGACGCCCGACACCATCGGAGGCATGAACCAGGACTACACCGTGGCCAACAATCATTTCGTCGGCGAGGGGCGTTTCATCAGCGACGGCGACGTTCGAGCCCACGCGGAAGTCATCGTAATCGGTTCGTCCATCGCGGACACACTCTTCCCTCGCAGTGATCCCATCGGCAAGGAAGTGTCGATCTCCGGTCACAAATTCACCGTCATCGGGGTCATGGAGAAGCAGGGATCGTCGTTCTTCGAATCGACCGACCAGCACACCTACATCCCGATCACGACCTTCGACGCCCATTTCCCCTGGATCAAGAGGGACGTCGGTGTGAACATCGCCACCGTCCCCCGCCAGCCGGAGTGGGTCGACCGCATCATCGAAGAGGGGACGGCCGTGCTGCGCGCCCGGCGCAAGGTGCCCTTCAACAAGCCGAACGACTTCGGCCTCCTCACGCCGGACAAGCTGATCGGAAACTTCCGCGCCATCACCGGCGGCATCACGCTGGCGATGATCTTCATCTCGTCGATTGCGCTCTTGGTCGGAGGCGTCGGGGTGATGAACATCATGCTCGTCTCCGTGACCGAGCGAACGCGCGAGATCGGCGTCCGCAAAGCGATCGGGGCCGTCCGCCGCGACATCGTCATGCAATTCCTCACCGAGGCCATGACCCTCTCCGGCATGGGCGGCGCGATCGGCGTCGCCCTCGGCATGCTGATCGCGCTGATCGTGCGCAAGGTCAGTCCGCTGACCACCGCAACGCCGCTCTGGTCGATCGTGGTCGGCCTGGCTGTCTCGATCTCGATCGGACTGTTTTTCGGGATCTACCCGGCGTACAAGGCGGCGAGGTTGGATCCGATTGACGCGTTGCGGTACGAATAAGCGTTGCGCATCGGCCTCTGAATCGGGCATCCTCCGCATCGCGTGACAGCCGGACGGAACGATCCCTGCCCCTGCGGCAGCGGTCTCAAATACAAGAAATGCCATCTCCCGCTCGAAGAGGCTGAAACTCTGGCGGCGGAACCACATCGTGCGCCTGTGCACGATGCCGGTTTTCGGCTCATTGAGCGCATCGGGAATTGGGCGTATGACCGCTTCGGCGGCGAGTTCGAGGCAGGGGCGAATGACTTCGGTTTCAACGAAGTGGAAGGGGGCATGCAGTTGGCCGTCCCCTGGATGATCTTCCATCATCCGCTGCAGGGCATGCCCGCCTACGAATGGTTTGCGCGCGAGGAGGCGGCCAACCTCTCCCGGCGTGATCGCGAATTGATCGATGCTCAGCGCCGGTCGTGGGTGAGTATCTGGGAAGTGCGCGAAAGTGTCCCCGGGAAATCGATGATCCTCGCCGATCTACTCTCCGGCGAGAAACGCCTCGTGCAGGAAGCCAGTGCATCGCGGTCCCTCGTTGCACGCGACGTAGTCATGGGGCGTGTCGTCGATTTCGGGGATCTGTCGGTGATCGACGGGATGTACCCCATCTCTCTTCCCCCCGAGGAAGCGTCGTACACCGTCGAGAAGGTGCGAACGGGACTGAAGACCAAACTGCCGATTCCCATCGAGCGACTTCGCGAGCTCAACGTATCGCTTCTGGTCGTCGCCACCTGGAAAGAGGCCGTGGAGGCTTTCGTAGAACGGCGCAGCAAACCCCCTCGGCTTACGAACACCGATGGAGATCCGTTCCTTCAGACGGTCGATCACTATCGGTTCGCTCCCGGCGACCGCGCCGCCATCGAAGCCGCGGTCGGCGCCCTGAAGAGCTGCTTCCCGATCGAAGAAAACGACGACGGCTCCCGCTTCATCACGTTCTTCAAGACCGGCAACCGCCTTCACGAAAGCTGGGAGAACACGACGATCGGCACGGTGATCACTACCGAGAACGAGCTGCGAATCGAAACGAACTCCACCCGCCGGGCGAACGCGCTGCGGAAGCCCGTCGAGAAGGCCTGCCGCCGGCTGATCACCGATCACCGGCGCACCCAAACCGATGCGGCTGAGTTGTTCGCATCGGCTCGTAGTGATGAAACGCCACGGCCGCCTCCCGAGCCGATGGATGAAGAGACGCAAGCCGTGATCCGAAACCAGAAAACCATCCATTACGAGAGTTGGCTCGACACCCCCATCCCGGCCCTCGGCGGCAGGACTCCGATAGAGGCCGCCCGCAGCATCGTTCGGCGCAGAGCGCTGGTCAGCCTGCTGAAGGAAATCGAGAACCACGAAGCACGCCAGCCCGCCGGCATCCGCTACGACGTCAATATTCTGCGGCGAGCGCTGGGAGTCGAGGATTGAACCGGGCGCCACATCCGGCTACCCCGCCCGAACGAAAACCGCCCAAACCCTGAATCACGAACGTACCCCGCGCAGAGCGCGGGGCTGGATTGTCCGGCGCACCTTCGCGCGCGGAGCAACCGCGCCGCGAGCCGGTGTGGGTCGGGCTCTCTAGCCCATCTCTAGCCCGCATTTTTCACACTCTCACTTGAATCGTCGACACTCTGTTACTCGTCGAGAGCCCTTCTCCCCCCAGCTGAAAAACGCTGGGGGGAGAAGGGCTCTCGACGGGGTACAGGGGTGCCGACGATTCCAGTGAGACTGTGAGAAATGCGGGCTAGTCCGACCGGTACTTGCGCGGACGTGACGAAAAACCGTTTCTCAACCACAGCCCTCCCAAGCACCGGTCGGACTGGAGAGTCCGACCTACGTTTAGACCCGAACGAAACCCCGCCCACCCGTGTTCTTAGGTACATGAAGAACTCATGGACCGGCGGCGAAGTCACCGTCCAGCCTGATGGGGGGGAGCTGGCGGTGGCGGTTCATCGCTGCGAGCCGGGGGCGTTCGAGCGGCTCATCGACCGGTTCGAACAACCGCTGTTCACCTACGCGCACGGCATCCTGCAGAACGCCTTCGACGCTCAGGAAGTGGTGCAGGACGCCATGATGCGCGCCCACAAGGCGTTAACCCGGCAGTACGACGAGGCACGCTGCGCCGCGCTCGCCCTCCGGCCGTGGCTGTTCAAGACGGTGCGCAACCTCTGTCTCAACAAGCGCCGTTCGAAGCGCAGCTCGCTGGAGCAACCGTTGGAATCGTTCGACGACGGCCGCCTCGGACCGTTCGTGGCGCTGGAAGGCTCGGAGCTGGAGCGGAAGGAAGAGGTCGAACTGCTGCGGCGGGCCATGGCTCTGCTGCCGGTCGACGCGCGCGAGCTCATCGTGCTGCGGTTCATGGAAGAGATGTCCTATGCGGAGATCGCCAAGACGGTCGGATCGACCGAGGCCGCGCTCCGCGGGAAAGTGTTCCGGTCGCTGAAGCTGCTTAGGGATGCACTTACGAAAGGAACGGACCAGAAGGGGGTGGCGTATGCAATGTAGAACGGTACTGACCCGAATCGATGCACTTCGCACCCGCGAGCTCGCGCCGATCGAGCAGACGGCGGTCGAGCAGCATCTGCGCACCTGCCGCAGTTGCGCCGCCTCGCAGGCCGACGTCGATCATCTCGCCGACGCCGTCAAGTCGCTCGCTGTCGCGCCTCCGGTCTCCTGCCGCGATGCGTGTTGCGATGCCACCGCCGATTCCTTCGACCGCGTCGAAGACGTCTGGGTTGCGTTCTCGAATGGCCGTATCCGGATGATCGCCGAGGCCGATTCGATCGACGGCGTCCGCCAGGCGTACGCGAAGAAGTACGGCCGCGTTCTCGAACCGGCTACGATTCCGGCCGTGCTGCGCCGCCAGGTCATCGCCGCGATCGGCGGTGAGGGTGTTGAGTCGCCGAAGGTCGATCTCGATGCCGCGAACGATCTGGAGCACGATGTCCTCCAGACCCTGACCCGCATTCCTCGGGGCGAGGTCCGCACCTACGCCTGGGTGGCCCGCCAGGCCGGCCGCCCCCGCGCCGTCCGCGCCGTCGCCAACGTCATCGCCCGCAACGCCGTGCCGTACGTCGTGCCGTGTCACCGCGTCGTGCCGTCGTCGGGCGGCATCGGCAACTACATCTTCGGCAGCGCCACCAAGCGCGCGCTGCTGGAGCGCGAAGGGGTCGATGTCGACCAGCTCGATGCACTGGCGAAACAGAACGTTCGCTACATCGGCTCCCGCACCACGCACATCTTCTGCTTCCCCACCTGCCGCGACGCCAAGCGGATCCAGGAGAAGAACCGCGTGCCGTTCCGCGATGCCGATGTCGCGATGGAAAACGGGTACCGGCCGTGCCGTCACTGCCAGCCCGTGGCGGCGTAGCGCGGTCTCGCGGTCTCGCGGTGGGCGATTGGACAAGACTGTGAGGAAATGATGACTGCTTTGATGCTCGATGAATCGTTCACCGCGAGACCGCGCAACCGCGAGACCGCGAGACCGCAAACACACGCCATCTCCATCCCCGCCCGCACCTTCACCGGCGATTTCTGGTTCACCCACCGTACGTCCGACCGCCTTTGGTTCGCCCTCGGCGATGTCGCCGGCAAGGGCCTGCCGGCCGCGATCGTGATGGCGATGATCCAGGAGGAGCTCGAGCACCGCATCCTGTCGTGCGCGCGCGCGGGCTGCGATCCGGCCACGACGATGATGCGTCTCGATGGCTTCCTCAAACCGCTCCTCCCCTCGAACCGCTTCGCCACCGCTGTCATCGGCTGGCTCTGCAACGACGGCAGCCTGACCCTCGTCAACGCCGGCCACTGCCCGCCGATGATCGTCCGCGCTGATGGCGGCATCGAGGAGATCGACTCCACCGGTCCCCCTGTAGGTATCGTATTGGGAATCGTCCCCAACTCCCGCTGGACCTCGACGACGATCACACTCGACCCCGGCGATCTCCTCGTCCTCTACAGCGACGGCGTCATCGAATCCCCCTCCGCCGCCGGCGACGACTTCGGCACCGCCGGCATCGTCCGCGCCCTGCCGGCCGACACCTGCCCTGTCACCGTCGCCACCGCCATCGTCGACGCCGCCACCCGCCACGCCGGCAGCGGCGTCCGGTATGACGACCTCACGGTGCTGGTGATCGGAGCGTGAGGTAGCGCCCCTGGGACCGCGGGCGTCTCGCCCGCGCTTGTACGCAGCAGGATGCCGAGCATCAAACGCGGTCGAGACGCCCGCGGTCCCAGGGGGGCGCTTCTTCAACAGCCCTGTCTGTCGTCCCGGCATCCACACAAAACGATTTTGACATTCAAATGTCGCCCGTGGCCGCATCGACGTCGAACGGTTTGATGTCAGGGTCACTCGCGGCCCCATTGATGTCGAATGGGTTTGACCTTCAGGGTCACTCGCGGCCGTATTGATGTGGAACGAGATCGACCTTCAAGGTGACTCGCGGCCGCGTCGATATGGAACGGGATCGACCTTCAAGGTGGTTCGTGACCGCATCGATATGGAACGGGATCGACCTTCACGGTGGTTCGTGACCGCATCGATATGGAACGGGATCGACCTTCACGGTGGTTCGTGACCACATCGATGTGGAACGGGATCGACCTTCAAGGTGGTTCGCGTCCGCATTGAAGGTGGGACGGATCCACCTTCAAGATGGTTCGCGTCCACCTTAAAGGTCGAACGGGATCCACCTTCAAGGTGGTTTGCATCCACCTTGAAGGTCGAATGGGATCCACCTTCAAGGTGGTTCGCATCCACCTTGAAGGTCGACGAGATCCACCTTCAAGGTGGCTCACGGACGTTTGAAAATCAGACCAGCTCGTATCTAAAGTGTCCGGACTTCATACGCTTCTGGCAGTCGTTAAAGTTGCAGACCGCCCGGTAACTCATTGATTCATCAGTGTCTGACCGCGATTCCTGTGGCCGGCGATGCAGGCGAGAGATCGTGTTCCCCCCGCGTTGGCCCGGGGGAAAACGATCATCCCCGGGTTGGCGCCCGCCTTGAGCGGCCGGCAGGAGAGCGATGATCGACTGCAGCTCTGTCGCCCGCTGAAGCCGGCTCGGAACAATCGGGGTTTACTGTTACCGCGTTTGGTAGATCGCTGGACGGTAACGCGGCGTAGGGATCGGCTTTCCAGATGAACGGGCGGCTTCGAGCCATGCGGACTTGGCAAGTTCCAATTCAGCCAACGCGGCTTCAGGGGTGCTCCCGAACGCTGAGCAGGAGTCGAGGTCCGGGATGTCGGCGATGTAGCCAGCGTCTTCTTCGCTATAGAAGATGTTGATGTGGAAGTCGTTCATGACCCGTCCTCTAGTCGAAGGTTATATCGTTCCACGATGCGCAGAAATTGCCGGATCTGATACGGCTTTGCTTCCCCGGCAACTTCTTGCAGATTCACCATCTCGGCCACGACCGGATGTTCGAAGATGTGATGGCTACCGTTGACGCGAGTCAGGCGAAAGCCGAAGCCTTCGACAAGCTCGCGAGTGTCTCGAAATCGGATGTTCCGAAGGTGGCCGTCGAGAAGGCGGCGCAGAAGCCGGCGGCGTCGCATCGAGGTTTAATTGTAGCGACTCTCTCCGTGCGACCTACCCCCACGCCAGCGCCGCCTCGAACCCCGGCACCGCCGCCGCCAACTCCTCGGCATGCGCGCACGCGACACCCTCCAGCTCGCGCGACAACACCGCATCGACGGTCGTCTCGTCCCTCTTGGCGAACCACCGCAGCATCTCCCGCTGGAGGACGCGGCGGCGGTGCTGCCGGAGGCGATACGCCTCGTGGAGTTGCAGGCGAGGATTCCGCGGTACCACACTTTCGACTTTGGACCTGACCCCAAGTTAGACCCTCCCAGTGGGGTACGCCCCGTCCCCCAGTGGGGTACGCCCCGTCCCCCAGTGGGGTACACCCCGTACCCCAGTGGGGTACGCCCCGTCCCCCAGTGGGGTACGCACCGTCCCCCAGTGGGGTACACCCCGTACCCCAGTGGGGTACACACCGTCCCCCAGTGGGGTACACACCGTACCCCAGCGGGGTACGCCCCGTCCCCCAGTGGGGTACACACCGTCCCCCAGTGGGGTACACACCGTCCCCCAGTGGGGTACACACCGTACCCCAGTGGGGTACGCACCGTGTTCCTGGTGGGGTACCACCCTTCCCCATGTCAACCATCCAGGAATGGTGGTTTGAAGCCTCATCAAGCCGCGGTCGCGTCTCGCCCCAACCCCTCAAGACTCCGAACATTGGCTGCTAACCCGGGCCAGGCCGGCGAGACGCCAGCGCTCCTGGCTGCTGCCGGAAGCGCAGCCTAGCCAGCTTCGCTGGCACAAACGGGTCGGACGGACCCGGGACTCAATTCTGACCGAAGGGAAGCAGAGCAAAGGACCGCTGCTGCGCCATCTCGCCGCCGCGTTCTCGCGCGAACTACCCCCACGCCAGCGCCGCCTCGAACCCCGGCACCGCCGCCGCCAGCTCCTCGGCATGCGCGCACGCGACACCCTCCAGCTCGCGCGACAACACCGCATCGACGGTCGTCTCGTCCCGCTTCGCGAACCACCACAGCATCTCCCGCTGATACCGCGGAATCCTCGCCTGCAACTCCACCAGCCGTATCGCCTCCGGCAGCACCGCCGCCGCGTCCTCGCCCAGCGCCTCTTCGATCGTGGCCTGATCCCACCTCTGCAGCGCCACCGCGATCAGCTCCTCACGCGCGATCCGCTGCCCGCCCCGGTTCGAAACCGCTACAATCGCCCCATCCTCGATCTCCTTTTTCAGCTCCTTCAACGTGATGCCGAGCAGCAACGACGCCGTCATGAGGGCGCAGGATTGGCGAGGGGAGAGGAAGATGTTGCGGATGTCGGTGCGAGTGGTTTCGTCACGACACTATCGCAGTGGTTTGAGAGATTCGATGCGTGTGAGCCATCGATCGAAGTGCCGGCATTGCTCACGAATACGAGCTAGGCCGATCGAAATCGCAATGCGGCTGCCATGCAACGTTTTGATGTACTTCGGCTGAAGCAAGGCCTTCAGCCGTACGGATGGGTGGGTGTTCGGTCCGTCGTTGATATGTTCGGGTGTTTCCACGCTGTCACGGGCGAGCTGTAGGTTTCTCACATAGTGCCGCCAACCAGCCTGAACGGTGCCAAAGGTGGATACGTCCGAGAAGAGAAGCGCCTCGAATTCATACGGTTGAATGTGCGCGAAGAAACGATCGGCGCGGCTGCCACTCGATTGAATCGCGGCATCAGCGAGTGCGCTCTCGATCACGCGACACTGCGACAGAGGGTCGATTTCCGAGCGTGCGGCGTCCACGCCCGGGAAGCCGGCTCGGAGGCCGTACAGGTCGAAGAACGTCGTAACGTACGTGTCACCGCGTTCGCGCAGCGTATTTCGGAGGAATCTGAGCACACGGTCAGGAGCGAGCGAGCCACCCTTGCCACTTTGTGACGTGTCGATGAGCCGTGATTGGATGTTGATGTCGCGATCGACCAGTTGCGGTGCGAGAGCCTCGCGGACAAACGTTTCTTCGGTCTGTCCTTCTCCGACGACGATGACATCGATCACCGGCTCGGTCTCCCGCCGACTACATTCATCTTCCAGAGCTCGCCGAGCGAGTAATCGCGGAGCCAATCTTCAAGGCTCGATGCATCAAGCCGATGAAACACGGATGCGCCATGATGTGTCTCGGTGACGATGATGTCGGCGGGTGCCAGTTGGTTCACCAGGTCGACAGACTGGGTGGAAGCGATGATCTGTTTCCGCTCGCTGGCCTGTTGTAAGAGCGAAGCGAGGACGACCAGTGCGAAAGGGTGTAAGCCGAGTTCGGGCTCGTCGACAACGATCGTTGCAGGCTGGAGCTCTCTCGGTTGGAGCAACAGGGTTGCCAGGCAGATGAACCGAAGCGTGCCATCCGACAGTTGGCGCGGGCTCAGAGGGGTATCAGGATCATCGACTTGAAACCACTCCAGCTCAATCCGCTCGTCCGGGTCCTTCCGATCAACAAAGTCATGGAAGAAGGGCGCAACCATGCGCACCGTTTCGAGGATCATCGAGTAGTTGTCGTGGTGCTTTCGCCGGAGCATGCGCAAGAATGGCGCAAGGTTCGATGCGTCAGGTTTGAGGCGAAGGTTATCGCGAACGGGCTGCGCCTGACGAACCCTGGCTGAAGCGCTGGTGTCATGAAAGTGAAAGACACGGCAACTATCAAGCGCCCCTCGAACGTATTCGGCAATACCGTTGTCTTGGAGCGTAGGGAGTCTGGCTTCGGTGTGGCCATTGCCGAGCGACCGGCGCACTGCATTGTCTCCATCGAAATACACCTCCTCCGTCGAGAACACCAGTTGGTTCCCGGCGGGCGCGAGTGCGAAGTGATACCCGTTTTTGCCGAAAAACAGCTCGACATCAATCTGGGAAGTTCTTTTGCGGCCACCGTAAAGCAGAGCGTCAGGGCCATCTTCGCTCTTCACATAGGACTGCAGACGTTCGCCAAGCATCTCCGCGAGCAGTCGGAAAAGACCGATGAAGTTGCTCTTGCCTGCACCGTTGGCACCGATGAGGACATTGAGTTTCGTGAGCTCGAAGTTATCCAACTCGCGGATGGACTTGAAGCCTCGTACGGTGAGTCGGGCTAGATCTGTCACGCCATCAACCTTCGCGCGCCGCTCCGCGGCGCTGCCTCCGAACTTTACGCGACAACAGTAGCAGCCATGGGACGGGCCGGTCGAGCGAACAGTTGCCCGGGTTCCTTAGGACGTCTACGCCGTCCGCCCCACGAACCCCGCCGCCACCGGCACCCTCCTCCCCGCCAGCGCCATCGCCACCTCCATGTCTGGTTCGGCGAGTGGCCGCAGGAAGTCGCCGTTCATGACGGAGACGGCGATCCCATCGCGGTAGGCGATGCGGGTACCCGCGATGGCGCGGATGCGGTCGGTGGTGGTGAGGATGCCGATGAGGTTCAGCGGGTCGGCGGCGCTGATGACAGTGAGGTGGTCGTCGGGTGGGGTGCGGCGGATCTCGCGGAGTTTGTCGACGGCTTCGGGCAATGCGAATTGTTCGCCGGACATGCCGGTGACGAAGGCGTTTTGCCGGAGCCTGTCGGCGCGGCGATGAGGGTGTGCCGCCGTTCGCGGATGGCCTCCCATCCGCGAAGCTGGACGGCGGTGGGCGTGCCGATGGTTTTGGAGAACCAGCGTTGGATGACAGGGTGGAAGGGGGTCAGGGACATGGGGGAGATTTATTATCTCGCACCTCCGCTCTGTCATCCTGAGGCGGCGGCCGCCCTGGAGGGGCAGAGCGCGCCGAAGGACCCCCAAGTCGCGACCCGGACAGGGCGGTGGATGTCGACTTTCCCCCGCCCTGTCCTGGTTTCGATCTGGGGGTCCTTCGGCGCGCTCTGCCCCTCCGGGGCTGCCGCCGCCTCAGGATGACAGTTCAAGTTCTTTTTTGATGGCGATCCGGTGGGTGTACGTTACGCACATGAAAGCAATCCTTGTTTCTCAAACAGGCGGCCGCGAAGTTCTCCAATACGTAGACCTCGATACACCGAAGCCGGGAGCGGGCGAGGCGCTCGTTCGGATCGAGGCGATTGGCGTGAATTTCATCGATGTCTATCACCGCACCGGGCTGTACAAGATGCCGCTGCCGTTCACGCCAGGATCGGAAGCGGCGGGGGTGGTGGAGGAGATCGGCGCGGGCGTCGATTCGGTGAAGAAGGGCGATCGCGTGGCGTATGCGATGGTGCGGGGCGCGTACGCGGAGTATGCGGTGGCGCCGGCGGACAAGTTAGTGCCGCTGCCGGAGGCGATCGATGTCAAGACGGCCGCGGCGGCGATGCTGCAGGGGATGACGGCGCACTATCTCTCCATGAGCGTGCACCGCGTCAAGTCCGGCGAATCGGTTCTGGTTCATGCTGCCGCCGGTGGTGTCGGCGCGTTGCTGGTGCAGATGGCGAAGATGCGCGGGGCGCGGGTGTTCGGGACGGCGTCGGCGAAGCATCTCGATATCGCCCGCGAGGCCGGCTGCGATGTGGTGATCGATTACACGAAGGACGATTTCGAATCGATCGTGATGGCGGAGACCGGCGGCAAGGGATGCGCCGCGGTCTACGATTCGGTCGGCAAGACGACGTTCGACAAGAGCCTGGAGTGCTGCGGTCTCCGCGCGACGCTGGCATTGTTCGGCCAGTCGAGTGGGACGGTGCCGCCGTTCGAGCCGGGACGTCTGGCGAAGAACGGCGTGTTCCTGACGCGCCCGAGCCTCGTGCACTACACAGACACGCGCAAGGAGTTGCTCTGGCGCGCCGGGGACGTGCTGGACTGGATCGGGTCGGGAACGCTGAAACTGCGCATCGATCGCGAGGTTCCGCTGCGCGACGCCGCCGAGGCGCATCGCGCGCTGGAGGCGCGGGAGACGACGGGGAAGGTGTTGCTGATTCCGTAACTGCGCGCGCTACGCCGCGCGTTGTCTGCGCTTCGCGCGTTGTCGGTTGTCTGCGCGCTGCGGCGCGCGTGGACAATATGGAGAGGTTTGCGAGCCCTATGATGAGGTGACCACGCGCCGCGGCGCAGACAACCGACAACGCGGCCAAGCCGCAGACAACACGCGCAAAACGCGCGGTTTGAACGTAGGTCGGACTCTCTTGTCCGACCGGAGCTTGGGAGAGCTGCCCTCGTCACCGGCCGCGCAGGTACCGGTCGGACTAGAGAGTCCGACCTACGTTCAAAGCTCTTCTCAGACGGCACAGGCAAGAGTGTCTGTGCCGCATTCGCTCGCGGCAATGGCACGATCCGCCATCGCGCGCAGCGAATCGATGTCGCTGCGCGTGCGGGAGTCGTGGTCGTGGTAGATCTCTTTCAGCATCTGGAGAAAGTCGTCGTCGGGCGCGGGTTTGCTGGTGCGCTCGACGTAATCGAGACCGCTCTCGAGGATGTCGAAGGCGGTGCGGTTGTTGGCACCGGTGACGGCCTGCACGGCCGCGCGGAACGTGGGCGAAGCGGGGCGGTGCGGCAGGTCGAGATGGCTGTCGAAGGTCAGGCGGCAGAGCCAGCTCAGCGTGTTGCCGTCGTCGAAGTTGCGGCAGGTGAACGTTTCCAGCATCCAGGAATAGAAGACGTCGAGCCGGGGATCGAGAAAGAGGTAGTCGGCGAGGAGGTCGTGTTCGAAAAGGCGGCCTTCATCGCGAAGGCGCGTCTCCGCGGCTGTGCCCACGTACGGCAGCATCCTGCAGAAAGGCGCGCCGGCGTAGCCATCGCCGGCAAACCGGCGAAGGAAGTCGATGTTGTTGCGCACCGACTGCAACGTGGACCATGGCTGCAGCAGCATGAACCCGAAATCCAATGACAAGTCGAGCTGGCGTAGCGCTTCGCCGGCGCGGAAGTGCACATCCGGCGGGAACAGTTTGTTGAGATGGCGCAGGTCGCTGGCGTCGCCTGATTCCACGCCGAGGTAGACGTGCGTCAGGCCGGCCTCGACGAGCGGGGCCAGACTGGAAACCTTGGCCTCGTCGGAACGGCAGGAGATTTTCCAGCGCAACGAATGATGCAGGCCGCGCTTGACGCTCTCCGAGGCCACGGTATGGGCCCAGCGGATGGCGTCGCGGCCGCCACCGAGGAAATCGTCGTCCTGCCAGAGCAGGATCTCCACGCCGCGGTCGCGGTGCAGGTGTTCCATCTCGTCGACGACGTCGATCGGATCGCGGCGCCGGCGTCCTTTCGTGCCGTTGCCTGCATAGAAGGTGATGATCGAGCAGAACGAGCACTGCCACGGGCAACCGCGGCTGCCGAGGATCGACGCCATCGGTATCTCCTGCTCTTCGTAGCGGATGTCGTGGCGGTCAGGCCAGGGATAGTCGTCGAGAGAGCGCGTTCCTTGTCGTGGAGCGGTCACCGCTACGTCGCGCTCTCCGCGGAAAGCGATGCCGGCCACGGAGCGCCAGTCATCGCCGGTGATGATCGCTGTGGCCAGATCGAGAAGCGTTTCTTCCCCTTCGAAACGGACCACGGAATCGAGATCGGGGATGGCCGCCAGCAGCGCCGCCGGCTCGAACGACGCGTAATGGCCGCCCACGGTCACGTGACCGCGCGCGCCGGAGGCCCGGAGCTCCGCGATGGCATCGCGGAACTCCGGCACCATGTATTGAAAGATGAGTGAGAAGCCGATGATGTCGGGGTCGATACGGGCGGCCGCCTCGATGACCGGACCTGAATTGCCGAAGGTGACGATGGTCGCTTCATGTCCGTGCTTTCTCAGAAAGCTGGCGAGATAGCGGACGCCGAGGTTGTCCTGATCCTCGAATGCGACGAGGAGAACGCGCGCGGCGCGGCAGGTGGCGGTCATCGGGCGGTCGCTCATGGGGTTACTTCTTTGCCAGATTGGCGTTGACGAGATCGAGGGCCGCCTGCTGGCGATTGATGTTCGCCTTCATCTCCACGGCCACGGCGCGCAGATCGTCGTCGCTGATCGACGACTGGTCCTTCTTCAGCACCTGCGCCAGCCGGTCAGTGGACGATTGCGCCTGCGCCTTCTTCAGGACGTCGATCATCCGGCTGCGGTCGAGCGGCCCCGGATCGGGTATCTGGATGGGGCCGGGTTTGGTGGTCTTGTCGGGCTTGCGGGCGCCGCCTCCGTCGTGATGTTGGTAGAGCGCCAGCGCCCACGTGCTTCCGCCTTGAAGGACGGTGAGGACCGCGTCCGTGGCGTTGCCGGCGCCGAGGGGGAACCAGTGGTCGAAGTTCGCATTGGTGATCGACGCCACGGTGTCGCGTGCGGTGATGGCGCGCGGTCCGGTGCCCGCGGTCGACGAGACCACGGTGTTGTTGCCGCCCGACCACGCCGCCGCCGGGTTGACGCTCAGGATCGGGGTGTCGGAGACGACCGCGTCGTGCTCCACCCAGAAGGCGTAGGTGACGATGGCCGCGCCGCCGTCGCCGGGACCGACCGGAACGTACCAGGCCGTGGCTACGGTGTCACTCGACGGAACGGTACCGCTGCCGTGATGAGCGTCGTTGCTGATGGTTCCGCAGACGTTCCAGAAGAGAAAGCGGTAGTGCAGCGGGTGGGCCGGATCGGCCGGGTTGGGAAGGAAGAAATCCAGATCGGTCGAGAGGTTGTTGACGGGGAGACCGGCGGTGCTGGGGATGTTCTCGTTGGTCGCGCCGATCTGCGCGCCGCCCGGGAACTGCCGGTTTGTGCGATGGATGTTAGGCATACGTTTTTCTCCTTTTCAATGAAGTAATCCGTGACACGACAATTTGTGACGGGAAAGGGCAAAACGTTTCGCCGGCGGCGTCACCGTTGATTGTGATGGCCGCCGGAAGGCAAGCGGCAATGCCTTGAACCTCGCGGGAGAGGGCGAGTTGGATCGTCAAGCGCGCCTTCGCGCGCACGAATCGCGTTTGAGACTGCCGCCGATCAGAGCCCGAATCGTTCCCCATCCTTCGCGACGACGACGTGGTCCCGTCGTTCACGAAGCAGGGGATTCGATTGGTTCAGATGGATGAACCGCACCTTGCCCAGTAACGGCGACGCCGCAAGGCGTGAGAGCGTCTCCGTCATCAGCGGATGGGGGATCTCGCGCAGGTCGCGGCCCGGCAGCTCGCTGGCATCGTGAAACGTGCCGTCGAGATAGGCGACGTCGACCTGGGCCAGCACCGATTCCAGCGGCGTCGGCCACTTCTCCCACTTGTCGATATCCGGCAGCCAGAGGATGGCGTGCGAGGGACCGCGGATGACGAAGGCCACCGTCTCCGAGTATTCGTCGCGATGCGGAACGCGCAGCGGCGTAACGGTGATGCGCTCGTTCAGCGAAACCGCAACGCCGTCTTCGAGCGGAACCAGCTCGATGTTGTGCAGTTGGACGAGCTGGTCCCAGGGGCCGTTGTGCTCGAGGAACGCGCGCATCCGTGGCATGGCGTAGGTCTTGATCGATTTCGTCCCGAGCACTTCGCGGCCGAGTTGCGCCAGGCCGAGGTAGTGGCCGATGTGGGCGTGGGTGAGGAGGATGCCATCGAGCAGGGGAGCCGCGTTCGCGCGCGGCGCAACCTCATCGAGTGTCCGAAGCTGTGAGGGGAAATCAGGCGTAGCGTCGATGATCCATCGCTGATGCGAGTGCGGATCGACGATCGCCAGCGACACAACCCGCTGGCGCAGCTTCAAGTCGCGCCAGGCTGCGATGCAGTCCGGGCGATTGCATCCCGCCTGCGGATAGCCGCCATCCTGCGCGATACCGAGAACGACGGCGTAGGGAGATGTTGGTGGTGATGTTGAGGCGCAGGCGGCGGCGAAGAGGACGAGAAGACTTATCCGCAGATGACGCAGATAGACGCAGATGGAGGACGATCTTTCTGTTTTATCTGCGTACATCTGCGTCATCTGCGGATGAATCCTGGGGCACACCACTATCATTCCACCATGCGCCTTGCACTCATCACCCTTCTATTCGCCGCCAACGCCCTCGCGCAGAACGACGCGGGCGAGGTCTCCTTCGCCAACTCCGGCGCGGCCGAGGCGCAGCAGCCGTTCCTGCACGGCCTGGCGCTGCTGCATGACTTCGAGTATGCCGACGCGGCTGAAGCCTTTCGTAGCGCGCAGAAGATCGATCCGTCGTTCGCCATGGCCTACTGGGGCGAGGCGATGACCTACACCCATCCGGTCTGGTGCCAGCAGGATGCCGCCGCCGCGCGCGCCGCGTTACAACGCCTCGGCGCAACGCCGGAGGAGCGGCTGGCGAAAGCGAAGACAGAGCGCGAGCGCGACTACCTCCGTGCTGTCGACGTTCTCTACGGATCGGGAACAAAAGACGAGCGCGATTTCAAATACGCCGACGCCATGCGCGCTGTGCACGAGCGCTATCCCGACGATGTCGATGCCACCGCTTTCTACGCGGTGGCGCTCCTCGGCACGTCGCATCACGGCCGCGACTTTCCCACCAACATGCGCGCCGCGGCGCTGCTCGAAGAGGTGCTGCCGTCGCATCCGACGCATCCCGGCGTGCTGCATTACCTCATCCACTGTTACGACGATCCGATCCACGCGCCCCTCGGCATGCGCGCCGCGCGGCGCTACGGCGCGGTGGCTCCAAATGCAGGTCACGCGCTGCATATGACGTCTCACATCTTCATCGCCATGGGGATGTGGGACGACGTCATCGACGCCAATCGCCGCGCCATCGACGTCGTCAATAAGCAGCGCGCCGCGAAGGGAAAACCGGCCGCTGCTTGCGGCCACTACCCGCTCTGGCTGCACTACGCCTACCTGCAGGAGCGTCGATTCGATGACGCGCGCAAGGCGCTCGACGCCTGCCGCGCTTCGGCGTTCACAACCCCCTTCGTCTCCGGCGGCGAGATGGATTCGTACGAGGGACGAATCGATTCCTTCGCCGATATGCGCGCCCACCAGATCGCCAGCGGCGGAACGCTGATCGCGGCCGATGAGGTGACGATCCCAGCCGGCCCCGAGCACGCCAATGCACGCTTCACGATTGCATACGGCGATGTGCTGGCGGCACACGACCTCGCAACCTTGAAGACAGCCGTGGCCCGGCTGCACGAGTTGCAGAAGGACGCTCTGACGAGCGCGGAGCAGCATCACTCCATGAATCCGAGCCAGCGCATTCGCGCCGAGGTGATGGTGCAGCAGGCCGATGCGTTGCTTCTCGTCGCTGATGGAAAACGTGACGAGGCGATCGCCATGCTGGAGAAGACGGCGAAGAGCGAGACAGCGATGCCGTTCGAGTTCGGCCCGCCGGTGGTCGAGAAGCCGACCTACGAGCTGCTCGGGGATGAGCTGCTCGCCGCCGGCCGCGCTACGGACGCCGCCGCCGCATATCGCACCGCGCTCGAACGGACGCCCGGGCGGGCGACGACAGTGGAACGACTGCGGGACGCGCAGAAGGCGCGTTAACAGCATTTCTCACCCATCGAAGCGGTACTGCGGGGCCTTCATATTCGCTTCAGGCGGTTGAGGCGCATCTTGCTTGAGCGTCCGATGCATTCGTTCATGAAGATCATTCTGCTGCGGGCCGTCCAGGAACGATCCGCCCGTGATGGATACCGAGCCTGACCTACATCTTCGATAGCTGAGTCAACCAGCACAAAGCACGCGCCGTACAGAACGGGCAACCGTCGTCCGTGTTGATTCCCTCGGGCAGTCCCCCACTCCCGGAAAACCCGCTCCAACACCGCCAGCATACGATAGTCGTCGAGAGTTGCGTCTCGATCGCGAACACGAACCGCCTTGCGGGGTCAGCGATCGTCAGAGGGAAATAGTACGCGTCGGTTGGCGAGCAGAAACTGTCCTTTGTGATCAGCCGAATTGGCATGACCGGTTTCAAGGACGACGCTCTAGGGGCTTACCAATAGGCTGCAGGGCGCTGACGTTGCACGGCGAGCTTACCCGGCCCGTTACGCTGACGATGTCTCTTGCCGTGGTCGCTAAGAGTGCGATATGCGCGAGATCACCGATGGCCGTGACTATGTTGCGACTTCGACCCTCAATTCGGACCGGGCTCATTCAAGTATGAGATAGCGGATCCCGCCGAGTGCACGGTTGCCGCGCCATGCGCCGGTCTGGCGAAGCTTGTCATCGGCAAATACCCCAACCCAGACCACACCGGCGGAGTCGCGATTTCTACCCCTTGGTTGCGGTTGTAGTCGGTCATCCCCGACGTTAACCACAGCTCTCGGTCGGAACAGGTCGCAAGCGTAGGCATTCACCATAACGCACGAATCGGTAGTCCCTGGTGCGTACAGGGTTTCCGCGCCCGGCGCCGTTCGGCTGTTCTGGAGTAGGATGGGGGCTCACGTTTTTGGGCTCGCGACGCGGATGAGAAAGATGATCATCATCGCACGGTTTGCTGCCTCGTGAGACCGGGTCTCTTCGTTGCCGTCGCGCTTCTGATCGGAGTGGCATTTGCGTTCGTGACACCTCCATTCGAGGTGCCGGACGAGCAAAATCACTTCTGGCGGACCTTGGCGATCGGCCGCGGCCATTTTTTGAGCAACGGCGGCCCCGATTCCGTCCCCGTCGTCAGATCGACGCAGAATTTCGTTTGGATCCTGTCGCGCACCGAGCCGCGCGAAACGCTTGGCGAAAAGCTGCGGATCGCTGCCTCGTTGCCGTACGACGGCGCGTCTGGCGGCACAGTTCGCTTCGCTGCCTGGTACACCCCACTACCATATCTGGCGCAGTCGTTCTTGGCGGCCTTGCCTCTACGTCCAATGATCGTTTTTTACGGCGGGCGCGTGGCGAACCTCTTCGTTGCAGTAATCTTGATTGCCCTCGCCATCCATGAGGCGCCGGAGTACGGGGGCATCTTCGCTGCCGCCGCGTTGCTACCGATGTCTCTTTACGAGTTGGCATCGTTATCCGCGGACGCGGCAACAATCGCCTTGGCCTGGCTCTTCACGGCGCTGCTTTTAGTAGCGCGGCGACGCGCGTGGGTGGTGGCGCTGGCGGGTTTCGCGCTGGCCCTCTGCAAGCCTGCGTACTTCATGATCGCATTGCTGGCGTTTGTCGCCCCGTTCCGCTGGCGCGGGCGGATGGCCATCATCGCCGCCACCGCTGCTGGAACGCTGCTTTCAATCGCGGCGGCAAGTCGCGGCGCCTATAACCCACGTGCCGGACTGCCAGTCGATGCTGCGGCCCAAATCCGGTGTATCGCGGCCGATCCGATGCAGTTCGGTGGGGTGGCTTTGCACGACATGGTGACAAATGGCCGCTTCTATATCGAAGAGATGATCGGGCGTTTCGGTGCGAACGAGATCAAGCTATCGCCGTTTGCCGTCGCCGTGGAGATCGCCCTGTTAACCGGTGTTGCGCTCACCGCCGGCACAGCGCTACCAGGCCGCACGCGGATGGCGGCGGTGGCTATCGCTGCGATGACATTTTTCGGCATCCTCTTGTCGCAGTACCTGATCTGGTCAATCGTCTGCAGCGATGCAATCGAAGGCGTACAGGGTCGCTACTTTCTCGAGATTTTGCCGCTGTTCCTCGCATCCATTTCACTCCCGCGCGTCCGATGGCGCGTCAGTTCGTGGGTGATCGTTGCCGCCGCGATCGTCTGCAACGGCGTTGCGCTGCTGACTCTAACCCGGCATTTCTGGTGGGCGTAAGGAGATGATTTGGAGCTCGCGCGCTTACTATTCGACTTCCGTGAAGCTCGCCTTCATTGCCATCCTCGTCGCCTGCGCTGCAAACGCCGAGGTAACGATCACCATCGATAGAAGCACGGCCACGCCTGCCTTTCGATTCGCACGCGTGGCATCGCCGTCGAAGGACGATGCGGCGTCGAACACCAAGGTTGAGCTGATCGCAGGCACCGTCGACCGCGGCAGCGCCGGCCTTGCGGCGCTGGTCGACGGAAAGATCCCCGGCACGGAGGATGAGCCGGAGGCGAACCTCTTCTTCCGCGCCGACTCCTGGGGCGGACGCTTTCGCATCGACCTCGGCGCGGTGACTGACATCGCTGCGGTGAATAGCTACTCCTGGCATCCCGATACGCGGGCGCCGCAGGTTTATCGCCTCTACGTCAGCGACGGAAGCGATCCGAACTTCAATCCCGCGCCCGGTGTGAAGGTCGATCTGCGCACCTGCGGCTGGCGCGAAGTCACCTTCGTCGATACGCGGGCGACGGAAGGGGACGCCGGCGGGCAGTACGGCGTGAGTATCACCGACACAAGCGGCTCGCTGGGCCGCTATCGTTATCTTCTCTTCGACGTCTTCGAAACGGAGAGCGACGATCCGTGGGGGAACACGTTCTACAGCGAGATCGACGTGGTGGCGAAGAAATGATCCGGCGACTGGTTCTTCTCGCCGTCCTCGCATGCGCAACGCTCGCACACGCGGCCGATCCGCCCGATCTGACCAGGCAGCCGACTCTCTACGTCGTCGGTTACGCGCACCTCGATACGCAGTGGCGCTGGGAGTATCCGCGCACGATCGGCGAATACCTGCCGCACACGATGCGCGACAACTTCGAGCTCTTCCAGAAATATCCCCACTACATCTTCAACTTCAGCGGCGCCAACCGCTACCGGATGATGCGCGAGTACTACCCGGCCGACTACGCCAAGCTGCAGAAGTGGGTCCGCGACGGCCGCTGGTTTCCGGCCGGCTCGTCGATGGAGGAGAGCGACGTCAACTCGCCGTCGGCGGAGTCGCTGATCCGGCAGGTGCTCTACGGCTCGGGGTACTTCCGGCACGAGCTCGGCCGGACCAGCGCGGAGTACATGCTCCCCGATTGCTTCGGCTTTCCCGCCTCGCTGCCGAGCATCCTCCATCACATGGGCATCCGCGGCTTCTCGACGCAGAAGCTGACGTGGGGATCGTCTGCTCCTGTTGGCGGACCTGACTCGCCGGAGAAGACGCCGGTGGGCACGCCGTTCAACGTCGGCGTGTGGGACGGCCCGGACGGTGGCAGCGTGATTGCGGCCTTCAATCCCGGCAGCTACAGCGCCGACATCCGTTACGACCTTTCGCGCAGCGACACTACGCCGCCGAACGGCACCGACTGGCCGAAGCGCGTGCAGCGCAACGGCGAGGTGAGCGGGCTCTTTACCGATTACCACTACTATGGCACCGGCGACGTCGGCGGCGCGCCGCGAGAGCCGTCGGTGCAGCTCGTGGAGTCGATTGTTTCCATGAAGGGCGCTCCGCTGCGCGTGCTCTCCTCGACCGCGGAACAGATGTTTCTCGATATCAAACCGGAGCAGGCCGCGCGCCTGCCGCACTACTCGGGCGATCTCGAGCTGACCAATCACTCCGCCGGCTCGCTGACGTCGCAGGCGTATCAGAAACGCTGGAACCGCAAGAACGAGTTGCTGGCCGACGCTGCCGAACGCGCCTCGGTTGCGGCGGAATTGCTCGGCGGCCGGCCGTATCCGCGAAAGAGATTGAATGGTGCGTGGGCCCTGGTGATGGGCGGTCAGTTCCACGACATCGCCGCCGGCACCGCCACGCCCAAGGCCTACGAGTATTCGTGGAACGACGATGTCATCGCCATGAACCAGTTCGCTTCGGTGCTCACCAGCGCTACGGAGTCGATCGCTTCGGCACTCGATACGAACGTCAAGGGGAGGGCCATCGTCGTCTACAACCCGCTGAGCATCGAGCGTGAGGATGTCGTCGAGGCGCACGTGCACGGTCTGGGTGGCGGCGTGCTCGTCTTCGGGCCGGACGGCAAGGCTGTCCGCGCGCAGCGCGAGGGCGATCGGATCGTCTTCCTGGCCAGGGTTCCCTCGGTAGGGTGGGCGGTGTACAACGTGATCTCCGGATACGAGACGCCGCGGAACCGCGTGCGAGACCCGGCAGCGATCCGCGTCCAGGCCCGGCCGGCGATGATTGAGAACGACCGCTATCGCGTCGCCATCGACGACGCCGGCGATATCTCTAGCATCTTCGATAAGAAGGCGAATCGTGAGGTGCTCTCGGCGCCGGCACGGTTGGCGTTGCAGAGCGAACATCCGCACGACTGGCCCGCCTGGAACATGGACTGGGCCGATCAGCAGAAGCCGCCGCGGGCGTTCGTTGGCGGCAAGGCCACGATCGACATCGTCGAGGAGGGCCAGGTGCGCTCCGCAATCAGAGTGACGCGCGAAACCGAGGGATCGCGCTTCGTGCAGACGATCCGCCTGGCCGCGGGCGACGCCGGCAATCGCATCGAGATTGAGAACGCCATCGACTGGAAGACGGAGGCCGCCGCGTTAAAGGCAACCTTCCCGCTGGCCGCGTCGAATCCGCTGGCGACTTACAACTGGGAAGTGGGGACGGTTCAGCGCGGGAACAACGACGAGAAGAAGTTCGAGGTGGCCTCGCATCAATGGCTCGACCTCAGCGACGCGAACGGCGGGGTGACCATCCTCTCCGATTGCAAGTACGGCTCGGACAAGCCGGACGATCACACGCTCCGGCTCACACTTCTCTACACGCCCGGCCTCGGCGACGGCAACGGCCGCGCGTACGACGACCAGACCACGCAGGATTGGGGGCATCATCACTTCGTCTACGGCCTTGCCGCACACGCGGGCGACTGGCGCTCGGAAGGAACGGACTGGCAGGCGCTACGGCTCAGTCAGCCGCTCATCGCCTTCCTGGCGCCGAAGCATGACGGCCCGCTCGGCCGGACGTTCTCGCTGCTGCGCGTCAGCAACTCCCGCGTGCGCGTGCTGGCGCTGAAGATTGCTGAAGGGCCGTGGGACGAAGTGATCGTGAGGCTTGTAGAGGTCGACGGAAAGCCGGCCAGTGATGTTCATCTGACGTTCTTCAAGCCTTTCGAGGCCGCGCGTGAAGTGAACGGGCAAGAGATGGAGATCGGCGCCGCAAACGTCGTCGATGGACAGATAGTGACCTCGTTCACTCCGTTTCAGCTTCGGACGTTCGCAGTGCGATTTGAGATGCCCGGGCCGACGCTCGACCCGGAGACTGCCCAGCCAGACTCAGACCCCGTTGCGTTGCCGCGCGACCGTGCCGTGTCGTCAATCGATGGCGCCAAATCGTCGCCCGGCTTCGATGCTGCCGGCCGGGCCCTGCCCGCTGCAATGTTGCCGCGCGACTTCGACTACGCCGGCATCAGTTTCTACCTCAGTAAGGGCCGGACGGCCGTCGTTGCCCGCGGACAATCGATCAAACTGCCGCGTGGTCACTACCATCGGCTGTATCTCCTCGCCGCCGCCGACGGCGATCAGAAGGCGACGTTCGTCGTCGGCGGCAAGCCGGTCGAGCTGACGATTCAGAACTGGACCGGCTACGTCGGCCAGTGGGACAACCGCATCTGGGCGAAGAAACAGGAGACGCTGCCTCCGCGCCCGGACGCGCCGTTGAATGCGCCGGCCCGCGTGCGCACGACCACCGTATTCGACGGCCTCACGCCTGGCTTCATCAAACGTGCGCCGATCGCCTGGTTTGCCTCGCATCGACACAACGCCGCCGGCGAGAACGAGCCGTACGCATACTCGTACCTCTTCGCCTACGCCATCGACCTGCCGCCCGGCGCGAAGACGCTCAAGCTGCCGGTGAACGACAAGATCCGCGTGCTTGCGGCGACCGTTTCGAATGAGGGTTCCACGCTGGTCGAGGCTCAGCCGCTGTATGACACACTCACTCGATGATTTCTCGCGCCCACGGGCGCTCGGGCACAGACAAGAGTGTCTGTGCCACATTGCTCAGCTCTTGAATACACAGTGAGGCATGTGGCACAGACACTCTTGTCTGTGCCTTCGACTCTACGAGGATCCTGAATGAAACGAATCCTGTCCGCCGCCGTCATCGCCATCCTTTTTCTGGCCTGCTCGAAGCAGGAGCAGAAAACCGGCAAGTCCTTCACCATCGCCGTCATCCCGCAGGGGTCGACGCATGAGTTCTGGAAGAGTATTCATGCCGGGGCGATGAAGGCATCGCAGGATGAAGCGAAGGCCGGCGTCAACGTCAACATCATCTGGAAGGGTCCGATGCGCGAGGACGACCGCGAGCAGCAGGTGCAGGTCGTCGAAGGCTTCGTCACGCAGCATGTCGACGGCATCGTCCTGGCGCCGTTCGACAAGAACGCGCTGGTGCGGCCGGTGGAGGAGGCGAAGCGCGCCGGGATCCCGACGGTGGTTATCGACTCGGCGCTGGAGTCGCACGATCCGATCAGCTTCGTGGCCAGCAACAACTACCACGGCGGCGAGCTTGCCGCAGACGAGATGGGACGTCTTCTCGGCGGCAAGGGGAAGGTCCTGGCCCTTCGCTATCAGGAAGGGGTCTTCAGCACCGAGCAGCGCGAAAAGGGATTCATCGAGCGGATGAAAGCGGCCTATCCAGGCATCGTCCTGGTCTCCTCGAACCAGTTCGCCGGCGCCACGCGCGACACGGCCAAGACGGCGGCGGAGAATCTGCTCAACCGCTTCGGCAACGACATCGACGGGATGTTCACGCCGAACGAGTCATCGACCGCGGGCGCGCTCCTGGCTCTCGAAGACGCCGGCAAGGCGGGCAGGATCCGCTTCATCGGCTTCGACACCAGCGACGTCTTCGTCAAGGCGATGCGCGACGGAAAGCTGCACGGCATCGTGGTGCAGAACCCGTTTCGGATGGGCGAGCTCGGCGTGAAGACGCTCGTCGATCACCTCCTCGGCAGGAAGATCGAGACGCGCGTCGACACAGGAGTCACGCTGATTACGCCGGCGAATATCGACACGCCGGAGGCGAAGAAGTTGTTGCATCCGCTGGGGTAGGTCGGATTACGTAGGTCGGACTCTCAGTCCGACCGGCTGACCGCGGTCGGGAACAACATTGACGAGGGGTATCCACAAGAGGTCGGACTGAGAGTCCGACCTACGTTTACACATGCTCACTCTCCGCTCCATCACCAAACACTTCGGCGCAACCATCGCGCTCGACGGCATCGATCTCGATATTGCTGCCGGCGAGGTGCATGCGCTCATCGGCGAGAACGGGGCGGGGAAGAGCACGCTGATGAACATCCTCGCCGGCGCCTTTCCGCCGGACGCGGGGACGATGATGGCCGGCGGTCAGCCGTATGCGCCGCGCGGGCCGGCCGATGCACGGGAGCGCGGGATCGCGCACATTCATCAGGAGCTCGCCCTCTGTCCGCATCTGTCGGTGGCCGAGAACATCCTGATGGGGATCGAGCCGTCGCGCGGCGGATGGCTGCAGCGCGATGCCTTGAACGATCGCGCCGCCGCGCTTCTCGCCGATTTCGGACGCGACGGGATCGACCCGCGCGCCCGAACCGGCAACCTCCCGCTGGCCGATCAGCAGGTCGTCGAGATCTGCCGCGCTCTGGCCCGCGATGCGCGCGTCCTGCTGATGGACGAGCCGACCAGCAGCCTGCAGCGCGCCAACGTCGAGCGCCTCTTCGATACCGTCCGCCGTCTTCGCGACCGTGGCATCGCCATCATCTACATCAGCCACTTCCTCGAAGAGGTGCGCGAGATTGCCACGAGATTCACGGTGTTGCGTGACGGGCGGAGCGTGGGTGGCGGAGAGCTGGCGAGGGTCAGCGATGACGAATTGATCTCGATGATGGTGGGCCGCGACATCCAATCCACTCCTTCTCCGACCCCCGACCCCCGACTCCCGACCCCCGAGGTCGTTCTTCAAGTGCGCAACCTCTCCGCGCCTCCGCGTCTCCGCGTGGCAAGCTTCGATCTTCATCGCGGCGAAGTCCTCGGCATCGCCGGCCTGATCGGCTCCGGAAGGACCGATCTCGTCCGCTCCCTCTTCGGTCTGCAAAAGGCAATCGGAGAGGTGACGATGAACGGCAACGGCTTCGGCTACCTCAGCGAGGACCGGAAAAACGAAGGCTTGGCCCTCCAGCTCCCGATCGCCGACAACGTGACCATGAGCCGATTCCAAACGTGCGCGCGCGGCGGATGGATCGATCGTCGTCGCCAGAATGTCCAGACCGAGGACGTCATGCAGAGGCTGAGGATCAAAGCGCCGGGACCGCGCGGTGTCGTCGGGCGCCTCTCCGGCGGCAACCAGCAGAAGGTCGCCCTCGCGCGGCTGCTGCATCAGGATCCGGACGTTCTGCTCCTCGACGAGCCGGCGCGCGGCGTCGACGTCGGCAGCAAGAGCGACATCTACCGCGAGATCCGGAGACTGGCCGCCGAGGGAAAGGGGATCGTGATGGTCAGCTCGTATCTGCCGGAGCTGTTCGAAGTGTGCGACACCATCGCCGTGATGACGCGCGGCCGGCTCTCCCCGTCGCGGCCGGCCAGTGAATGGACGGCGGACGCGATCCTGCAAACGGCGATCGGGGCGGAAACATAGCGCCCGGAGCGCTGGCGTCTCGCCGGCTGGCTCGGGGGCGTCTCGCCCCCGTACCGCCTCACGCGGGAGTTACGTAAGTCGCCTGGCCCCCGCCCTGTTACCAGGCCAAAGTTTGGGGTTCTGCCAGACCGGGGGCGAGACGCCCCCGGGCCAGCCGGCGAGACGCCAGCGCTCCGTTGTCCCCCCGCATACAATCCGCGCCTCAACATGAATCGATGGATTCGAATCGTCGCGCCGGTGGCCGGGCTGCTCGGCGTCATCCTCCTCTTCGCCATCCTGACCGGATCGCCGGAGCGCTACCTCTCCGGCGCGAACCTCCGCGTCGTCCTTGCGCAGACGGTCATCGTCGCCATCGGCGCGATCGGTATGACGATGATCATCGTCAGCGGCGGCATCGATCTTTCCGTCGGCGCGGTCATCGCCCTCACCAGCGTCGTCACCGCGCTGGCGCTGCGTGATGGCTGGATGCCGATCGCGGCGCTCTCTGCCGGAATCGTCGCCGGCGGCATCGTCGGCATCGTCAACGGCCTTGCCATCACCACGCTTCGCGTCGTCCCATTCATCGCCACCCTCGGCATGCTCGGCGTGGCCCGCGGCGTGGCCAAGTACGTCGCCGACCAGCAGACCGTGAATCCGCCGCCGACGTGGCTCAACGAACTGGCGGTGACGTTCCCCTCGCGCGACTGGATGCTGTTCGCCCCCGGCGTTTGGATCGCCATCATCCTCGCGGCGATGATGGCGCTCGTTCTGCGCAACACCGTCTTCGGCCGCCGCGTCTTCGCCCTCGGCTCGAACGAGGCGGCGGCGCGCGCCTGCGGCATCAACACGGGGGCGCTCAAAGTGCGCATCTATGCGCTGGCCGGTCTCTTCTTCGGGCTGGCCGGGGTGATGCAGATGTCGCGCTTGCGGCAGGGCGATCCGACCGTGGCCGTCGGCGTGGAGCTCGACGTCATCGCCGCGGTCGTCATCGGCGGTGCGAGCCTCAGCGGCGGTGAGGGGAGCATCGCCGGCGCCATGATCGGCGCTCTGGTGATGGCCTTTCTTCGCAATGGCAGCCAGCAGATGGGTTGGCCGAACTACGTCCAGGAGATCATCATCGGCGTCGTGATCGTTCTCGCGGTCGCCGCGGACCGCTGGCGCGCCTCACGCGCGGCGGAGAGGAGCTGACACATGGCCGCACCGCTTTCCGCATCCCTGCGCCGCGACCTCGGCACGATCGAGTCGTACGCCACGATCCTGGGCATGCTCATCGGCGCCGGGATCTTCAAGGTCACCAGCGACGCCTGGGCCCTGACCGGACCGAGCGTGATCCTCGGCTACCTCGTGCTGGCGCCAGCGATTCTGGCGACATCGGTTGCTTACTCCGTTTTTCTGTCGACGCCGCTCGGCCGCGAGCCGGGCGGAGAGTACACGCATCTCTCGCGCACCTTCGGAGGCTATGGCGCGGCGTTCGTCGGCATCTGGCTCAAGGTCATTTCGTACATCGGCGCGCTGGCGTATCTGTCGCGCGCGCTGGGCGACTACGTGGTCGAGCTCTTTGCCGGAGCGTTGCCTAAAACGGCGGCGATGCCGATCGCGATCGGCAGTCTCGTCTTTTTCTATGTCATCCACGTCGCCGGCGTCCGCTGGTTCGGGCGGATTCAGGTCTGGATGTGCGTGCTGCTCGGGCTCTCCATCATCGTCCTGGTCGTGCCCGGCCTCTTCGCGATCCGCCCGCGCAACTACCAGCCGTTCTTCACGCACGGCTTTGGCGGCTTTGCCACAGCGCTTCCGCTGGTGTTCTTCGGCTACGCCGGTTTCGAGTCGCTGGCGCAGACGGCCGGTGAGGTGCGCGACTCGACGCACCGCCTGCCGCGAATCTTTCTCCGTGGAATCCTGGCGACGACGGTCATCTACTTCCTGATGTCGGTGGTGGCCTTCGGCGTGCTGCCCGGTGCCGAGCTGCGCCGCGCCGCCGCGCCGATGGCCGAGGTGGCGTCGAGGTATCTGCCGATGGGGGCGGCCTGGTTCGTCACGCTCGGCGCGGTGATGGCGCTGACGACGTCGGTCAACGCCACGATGCTGGTCCCGTCGCGCGTCGGCATCATGCTCGCCGAGGATCGACTGGCGCCGCAATTCATCGGATCGATCTCGAAGCGCACGGGAACCCCGATCGTCGGCCTGACGCTGACGCTCCTGGTGACGCTGCTCCTGCTCATCAGCGGCCAGGTCTCCTTGGCGCTGAACATCGCCGTCTTCGCTCTGGTATGCCTCTACTTCCTGCACAGCATTGCGCTACTCGTGCTGCCGCGCGCGAATCCCTCCCTCTACGCCAGCGTCACCCTCGGCATGCCGCTCATCGTCCAGCACATCTGCGCGGTGATCTCGCTGCTCTCGATGGGGGCGCTGATCGTGGTGCAACTGATGGGTGACTTCGACGTCCTCCGCCGCCTCTCCTTCCGCGAGCGGATCGCGAACGCCTCGCTGACGACGATCGAGCTGGTGGTCTTCTGGGGGGCGATCGGGGCGGTGTTGTACGGGATTGGGGCGCGGAGACGGAGCGTCGGTTAGGGAAGGCCATTCAGATGCACCGATATCGGTGAGCGTGGCTTACACTTGAGTCCATGAAAGCTCCGAAACGAAGACGTCCTCAGGTCCGGAGAGTGGGACCTCCGCCGGCTGGAGTGAATCTCATGGAGGTCGCTGAACGTGTGCGGTACATCGGTAGCCCGGAGCACAAGGACGCACCTTCCTTCGCAGGACAGCCGCGTCCGCGTTCGGATGCCTCGATATGCCCTCGAGATCTAGCGTTGGAGGTAGTTCAAGAATGGCTTCGGTCGGCGATCCTGCGCGGCGCTACGAGCACATTGTGGGAAGGCGATTTCCCGCGATATGTATGGTTCAGGGCCGGTAGCATGGCTTATGAAGGACGTCTGATCAACTCAATGAATGGTGAGTACAAAGGGTGGCCACTTGCGAGTAACGAGTGGCCTGCCAGTCTCGATTCGATCTATGAGTGAGATCCGGTTCGATTTTGAGTGGGTCGATCCACAAGGTGCTCGCGGACCAGAACTGCGCGCGACGTGGGCTCGTCTCGCGATTTGGGCGGATTCGAAGTGTGTGAGCCGAGTACTTGACCAGGACGTGAAGAGTGTCCGGGACGCTGTATACCTTCCGTTATATCCACTCGCCGAATGGCTGGCCACTCATTGGTGGACCTTGCTGGTCGAAGTGCCTTCGCCGGAGCGTGTCGCAGATCCCAAGTATGCGGAACGCCATTCGCTTCGTAGCGCTCGCGATGGCTTTGCACTGCCGTCAGCTTCGATTACTGGTGAGGGCGAGCACATTCGCCTTAGCTGGGTTAGAGAGGCTTTACCTAACTATCGCGTCGAATTCATCGAGGAAGGCACCGCATACATCCCCGTTAAAGTCTTTCGGCAAAGCCTCGCGGCCTTTATCAATGCTGTTCTGGGGCGACTCCAGGCTGAAGGAATTAGTGGAACGGTACTTCAGGAAGAATGGGCCGCTCTGCAAGCACTCTCAAAGGAAGAAGAGGAGTTTTGCGAGGTGACCGCCGCGCTGGGCCTTGATCCGTTCGGTCTCGACGCGTCGGCTGAAGCTCTGATCATCGAGGCGACGGAGATCATTCCTTTGAAACTACGCCGCGATTTCTTCTTCGCGGCCTCACCTGACAAATTGGTGCAGGAAGCCGGGGATATTTCGCGCGCCTTCGACTCTGCACATCAGAACGATGTTGTTCTTTCGTCGATCATTGGTTTGCGAAGTGAACTTGCCGCTTGGGAAGAGCGACCTGTCGTCCAACCCTGGTCGCGAGGATATTTAGCAGCGCGGCGTCTTCGAGAGGTTGTCGGGGTTCTGAATGCACCATTGCCGTCGTTTGACGACATCGCCAAAGCGTTGCGTATACGCGATGGCAACCTACACGCGGCGCTCGTCGAGATCCCCAATTCTACGGGCGTTTACGATGCTCTAGTCGCTACGAACCACCACAACAGCCCTTCATTTGCCATTAGCACTCGCCACAACGAGGCGGCTCATCGGTTTCATTTTTGTCGTGGCCTGTATGAGTTTCTGCGGACAGATGACATTGGCCCTTGGTTAGTCACGAAGTCGTTGTCGGACACCCAGAAGCAGAGCCGTGCATTCGCGGCTGAGTTTTTGGCGCCTGCCGAAGCCCTCCGTGAGCGGGTGTCTGGCAGCGCGGTATCGGTCGATGAAGTTGATGATATTTCTCGGGAGTTCGGCGTCTCGACCTATGTCATTAATCATCAGTTGGAGAACCACGACATCGCGACGGTTTTGCCTTCCTGAGATTCTGTCGTGATCATTCGTTCTGAAGCGACCTCTTCACGTCCTCCCAAGATTCACCATCCTCGGGATTCTGTTGAAGGTCCAACCAGCATTGTTCGAGCTCCGCCCGTTGCGCCGCTGTAATCGCGACGTCATCCGGATGTTCGAGCATGCTTTCCCAGATCTCCTGGACGATTGCAACGCGCTCTGCTGTCGGGAGCTCAAGGATGTGATCGATTGGCACGCGGCTCATGGTTTCTGAATCTTACTCCCTCACGTAACGATCGTCTGCTTCGTCTCCTGCCTCTTCCACCGGTCCGTCCGCAGAATCTCGTCCACCGTGGCGAAGGCGATCTCCAACTCCTCGTCCGTCGTGTAGAAGTGCGGTGAGAAGCGGACGCCTGCCCCGGGGCGGAAGTCGCAGACGATGTCTTCGGCGTTCAGCTCGTAGGCGACTTCTTTCGCGTGCGGCATCAGCACTGACACCGATCCGCCGCGGTGGTTCGGATCGCGCGGCGTGCGCAGCTCGAAGCCGCGCGCGTCGGCGAGGTCGATGATCCGCTGCGTCTGGCGCTGCGATTTCTCGCGGATCGTTTTCATGTCTCCGCCTGAGGCTTCGGCGACGACCTTCGGGCCTTCGCGGGCGGCGTAGAGCGCGGGGATGGGAGGCGTGCCGAGGGCGAAGCGGAGGGCGTCGTCGCGAAAGCGCATCGGTGGGGGCTCGAAGGCGAAGGGAGTGGCATGCGCCATCCAGCCGGTGAAGCTCGGCTCCAGCTTCGGACGTAGCGCCGGGTCGACGTAGAGGAACGAGCCGCCCGGACCGCCGCAGAGCCACTTCAGCACGCCGCCGACCGCGATCGGCACATCCCAGCCGCTGACGTCGACCGGAACGATGCCGGCGGATTGGAAGACGTCGAGCACCAGCGTCGCTCCCACTTCCCGGCAACGGCGCGCGATCGCTTCGACGTCGATCAGGTACGACGACTCGAACAGAATGTGGCCGATGGGGACGATCTGCGTCCGATCATCGATTGCTAACAAAAGCCGATCGAGATCGAAGCCGAGGCCGGAAGAATCGTGAGGCACGTTCACGATCTCCGCACCGAGGCGGCGGGCAAGACGGTCGTAGATATAGCGGACCGAGGGGAACTCGCCGTCGACGATGACCACGCGGTTGCGCGGCGCCGTGTATTCGTACGACGACAACACCACCGCCTCGGCGGTGGTGACGTTCGGCAGCATGACCACCGAGCCGGGCGGCGCGCCGATCAGCGGCGCGATGATGTCGCCGACCTCGATCGACATCATCCACCAGCGGTCGCCCCAGGCCCGCACGCCGCGCGTGGCCCATAGGTCCGTGTATTCGGCCAGCGCCTCGCGCGTGGCCTCGGGCATCGCGCCGAGGGAATGCGAGACCAGGTACTTCGTCCTGCTCAGGATCGGAAAACGTTCGCGGAATCGGAGGAGCGGATCATTCATGCCTCGGTCACCGCATAGCCGTCACCATAGAACTTGCTGGTAATGCTCGTGTGGAATTGGATCGCCTTCACAGGCGGGTACTTCGGATTGGCAATGCACGGCAGCACTTCCAGCATCTCGTGCTCCCACAGATAGATTGCCATCGGAAACGAGACCCGCGTCTCATGGCGCTGGCGCGGATCGCGCGGCTTGCTGACGCGGTGCGTCGTCGAGGGGAAGATGTCGTTGCTGATCCGCTGCATGTAGTCGCCGGTGTTCAGCACGATGCTTCCGGGTGGCGCTTCGATGCGCACCCACTTCATGTTGCGGCGATTGAGAACCTGCAACCCTTCCACGCGCGGGGCGGGGAGGAAGGTGAAGAGATCGATGTCCTCATGTCCGAGGAGTCGCGCAGCGCCGGAAGCGTCATCGGCGTCGGAGACCGGCGGGTAGTAATTGAGACGCAGGCCGAAATTCGTGCCGGTCAGCTTGGCATCGAAGAGATGCGCATCGCAGCCGAGGTAGGCGAGGAGAGACTGCATCACCGGGAGGATCAGCTTCTCGTGACCCTCGACGATTTGCCGGAAAAACTCCGCCTGCTCCGGCATCGGCCAGAACGAGCGTGTCTCTTCGAACGCGCGGCGGCAGAACACCCACCCCTCGACCAGATCGGGGTGCATGTTGCTGGTCTCTTTGATCGGGAAGTAGCCCTGATTGACGGAGCCGAAGCGCTCCGCGCGGAAGCGCATCTTCTCGTCGAGGGTGAGCGTGCTGAAGATCTCCTCGATCCTGCGGCCGGCTTCGTCGTAGAGCGCCGGATCGACGCCGTGACCTTCCAGGATGGCGAAGCCGATGTCGTGCAAGGCATCGCCGAGCTCGGTGGCGAAGGCGCGCTTGTCGTCAGCGTTCCCGTGCAAGAAGCGGCCGATGTCGACGGTGCGGGCTTCAAAGTCGTCGTCGAACTGCTCGTCAGAATTACCCTCGGCGAGGTGATAATTCTGCTGCTTCTCGACTTGGTCGTAGCGAATGAAATCCTGGTTGGTGGCCCGGACTCCTTCTTCTTTCGTCTGCATGCGGGGAGCATAATCCCACGAAATGCTTGCAATACTGGACGGTGGATGCCGTGTAGTTGGGTTGAACGAGGGCGAGCCGGCCTCCGATGGCCCCCTGCACATCTGGAAACACTTCGGACGGCAAGCCGGTGCACGGGCGATCTCGCTGCGTGTGCTGGAATTGCCGGCGGGGGAGAGGGCCACGCTGCGGAACGAGTCGTCTGACGAGGTGCTCTACGTCGTCGCCGGCTCCGGATCGGCGGGCGGTGCAGGGATCACGATCGATACCGGAATCTACCTCCCGCCGTCCGCACCATTGACGATCGAAGCGACGGAAACGCTGACCCTCGTCAGCTCGCAATGCCCGGATGACGGTGCCATTCTCGAGGGCTACGAGCCCGGCCACGGCGAGCCGTTCGTCGTTTCCATGCGTGACAGGCCGGTTCAACGTACCGGCGACCGCTGGTACCGCGAGATCATCAACGCCGACGACGGCAGCACCCAGGTCACGCAGTTCGTCGGCGGAATCCCACCGGGCCGCGCGCCGGATCACTACCATCTGTACGAAGAGGTGATCGTCATCCTCGACGGGACGGGTGCGATGTGGGCCGGCTCGTCGAACACGCCGATCGCGCGCGGCTCGTGCATTTTCCTTCCGCACGGACAGGTGCATTGCGTGGAGAACCGCGGGGAAGGGGAGATGCGGCTGCTGGGAGTCTTCTATCCGGCGGGGAGTCCGGCGGTCCGGTACAAGGCGTGATACCACGTAGCCCATGCCTGTGATCACCATCCGGACCACCGTTCGCGCCACCCCCGAACGATGCTTTGACGCCAGCCGCGATCTCGACCTTCATCTCGAATCGATGGGACACACCGGCGAGCGCGCGGTTGGTGGGAAGACGTCCGGCCTCATCGATCTCGGCGAACAGGTGACGTGGGAAGGGCGGCACTTCGGAATCCGGCAGCGATTCACGTCGCGCATCACCGAGTACGACCGCCCGCGCTACTTCCAGGACTCGATGATCAAAGGCGCCTTCCATTCATTCGTGCACGATCACCATTTCGAGCCGTGCCCGGACGGGACGATCATGAAAGACGTGCTTACGTTTCGTTCTCCGTTGGGGCCACTCGGCGCGCTCGTCGATCGGTTCGTCATGTCGAGGTACCTTGGAAATCTCCTGACGACACGAAACGAGACCCTCAAGGCCATACTCGAGCGTTGAATGCGCTTAAAGCCTACTGGGGTAGGCTCAGAGACTACCGGTGTAGGCTTAAAGCTCTGAGCCTCACTCCCAGACTGCGTTGGCGGACTCGCGGAGTATGTTTTTGACTCGGTTCCGTGCCGCATTCTTCGTGGGCGATCGGACTGGCGAGTCCGGCCTCGTTGCGGCGCACCCCCTGAATCCACTAGTGGACTGTCAAGATTGAAATCCGGAGTTGAGCGCCTCTCAATTCACTGTCATCCTGAGGCTGCCGGAGCCGCGTCCGTGGTGTTGGTGCTTGCGCAGATGAGAATTCGCGGCGGAGGACGCCGAAGGACCCCCCCACTACAGGCCGGAAAGGGAGGGGGATTCCTCGTCTGCGACAACCCGTCCACCACCCTTCCCCGCGAGTAGGTTGGGGGTCCTTCGGCGTCCTTCGCCGCGACGTTTGATTTGAGCAATCACCAACACCATGGGCGCGGCTCCGGCAGCCTCAGGATGACAGTGAATTGAGAGGCACTTAACCCCGGACTTCAATCTTGACACGACACTAGTGGACTCGTGGAGCCCACCTGTGAGGTCATGGAGTCCACCTAGTGACGTTATAGCGTCCACTAGTGGACTCCGGAGTCCACCTAGTGATGTCATGGAGTCCACTTAGTGATGTTATAGAGTCCATTAGTGGACTCCCGGAGTCCACCTAGTGATGTTTTAGAGTGCATTAGTGGACTCCCGAGCCCACCTAGTGATGTCATAGAGTGCATTAGTGGACTTCCGGAGTCCACCTGGTGTGATGACGTAGACAGGCACCGAGGCTTGGCGCGCCACGCGGATGTCGCGGTTCGACGGCAACGGCAGCCAGTTCGGATGCGTGTGGATGATGGCCACGGTCCCGGCGGGAAGCGGACGATCCCATTCGGCGCGGTTCAGCTCTCCGTTGCCGCGCCAGCGCAGAAAGAACGTCGCGCCCCGGGCATCGCGGATCAGGAAGGCCGCCTTCGCTCGAGCAGCCGTAGCGCGCATTCCGCAACAGTTCCGCGAAGACACCGTGGACGGCCGGATCATCGACGTCGATCAGGGTGAACGTGAGAACGAGTGTGGTGATGACGCTCAGCATTATGCGTACTTGAACGATGGCCGCGCGGTAAGGTTTATGGTCGCGAGGCCGCGTACCTCGCTACTCACATTACCGTGGTACTATGCCGGCATGTCACTCCCTCAATCGAAGCTCACCGCCCAAGGCCAGATCTCCGTTCCTGCCGCGATTCGGCGCAAACTTGGCGTCGGACCAGGGTCCGTACTGGAGTGGGATGAGGAAGGCGATAACGTCATCGTCCGCAAGGCCGGCAGATACTCATTCGAGGACATTCGTCGCGCTCTGTTCGCGAAGCGTCCGAGGCCTCGCACCGACGAGGAATTGAAGCAGGCCATCGGACGGCACATTCGAGAAAAGCATGCGCGCCGTTGACACGAATGTGCTCATTCGTCTCATCACCGGCGATGACGAGAAGCGGGCGATGGCGGCGGAGGCATTTGTCGAGAAGGGCGTATGGATTTCTCATCTCGTGCTAGCGGAAACCGCGTGGGTCCTGAGAGACGCGTATGACCTCGGGCACGCGGAGGTTGCCGCAGCGATCGATATGTTGGTCAATAACGGGAATGTTGCCCTGCAGGATCTCGACGTCGTTGTGAACGCGCTCGAGCACTATCGCCGCAAGCCGAAGATCGGATTTTCGGACTGCCTCATTCTCGAAATCGCGAAGAAAGCGGGACACCTGCCGCTCGGTACCTTCGACCGCGATCTGAGCAAGTTCGATGGAACCGAGCGGTTGTAGTCGTATCCTCCCCCGATGCGATTCGAAACCAAGGCCATTCACTCCGGGGCGGACACCGACGCCGAGACCGGCGCCATCGCGCCGCCCATTCATCTCTCCACCACATTCGAGCGGCGCGCGGAAGACGGGACGCCGGCGCACGGATTCAGCTACATCCGCGACGGGAACCCGACCCAGGTCCGGCTGGAGGAGGCGCTGGCGGCGATCGACTCCGCCTCGCACGCCCTGGCCTTTGCCTCGGGGATGGCGGCGGTGACCTGCCTGCTGCAGTCGCTGCCGGCCGGCTCGCACCTCATCCTTGCCGACGATTGCTACTACGGCGTCCGCGCGCTCGCCGGCGAATACCTGCCGCGCTGGGGCGTCGCCTGCGACCTCATCTCCATGGATGATCCCGAGGCTGTCCGCGCCGCGGTTCGCCCGGCCACGCGGGCCATCTGGTGCGAGACGCCATCCAATCCGCTGATGAACATCGTCGACGTCGCCGCGCTGGCGAAGATCGCGCACGACGCCGGCGCCATCCTCATCGCCGATGTCACCTTCGCCACGCCCGCGCTGCAGCGTCCCATCGAGCAGGGGGCCGACGTGGTGATGCACTCGACGACGAAGTACCTCGGCGGACACAGCGACGTGCAGGGCGGCTCGCTGGCGTTTGCCAGACGGAATGCTCTTCTGGATACCATCGAACACTCGCGCAAGATCACCGGAGGCGTGGCCTCGCCGTTCAACTCGTGGCTGATCCTCCGCGGCATCCGCTCGCTCGCCGCGCGCATGCGCGTGCACTGCGAGAATGCCATGGCGCTGGCGCGCGCGCTGGAGGCGCATCCGCGCGTCGAGGCCGTGCACTATCCGGGGCTGGAGGCGCATCCGGGCCACGCCATCGCCGCCCGGCAGATGTCGGCGTTCGGCGGCATGCTGTCGTTCAACGTCCGCGGCGGCCGCGCCGAGGCGCTGGCGGTGACAGCGAAGACAAAGATCTTCACGCGCGCCACGTCCCTCGGCGGGGTGGAGAGCCTGATCGAACATCGCCACTCCAGCGAGGGACCGGGAAGCAGCACCGCCGAGAACCTGCTGCGCGTTTCCGCCGGTCTGGAGCACTCCGGCGATCTGGTCGAGGATTTGATGGCGGCCCTCGGGTAAAATAACTGGACCATGGCTACCAACTTCGAGATCACCTGCCCCTGCTGCGACGCCACCATCATCATCGACCGGACCTCCGGCGAGGTGCTGCTTCACAAGGCGAAGGAGCGCCGTGCCGGCGGCTCGCTGGAGTCGATGGTGGCCGGCCTGGAGACGCAGAAGAGCGAGATGGGAAAGAAGTTCGACCGGGAGATGGCCAGCCAGAAAGACCGCGCCCGCATCCTCGACGAGCGTTTCAAGGAAGCGATGCAACGCGCCAGCGAAGACGACAAGCCGGTGTTGAATCCGATGGATATGGATTAGGGTTCTCGCGGTCCACCCTGCGCGAAGACGCAGGGTCTCCGGTGGTTCTCGCACGATCGTCGCCATAAGCAGAAGTAGCGCGGCGCCACCGGGAGACCCTGCGTCTACGCGCAGGGTGGACTAAGACCCCGTGTATGCTCTTTCCATGACCTTCGATCCCGATGCCGCCGCCGGTTCCGGCTCCGGCATTTACGGACTGCCGTTCACACCCGACGACGCGCTGGTGGTCGTCATTCCGGTGCCGTATGAGGCGACGACGTCGTACGGTGGCGGGGCGTCGCGCGGGCCGGAGGCGGTGTTCGAGGCTTCCAAGCAGGTCGATCTTTTCGACAGGGAGACCGGGCGGCCGTACGAGGCGGGCATCGCCATGCTCGATATCCCGAAGACGATCGTCGACTGGAACGCGAAGGCCAAGGGCATCGCCGCGCCGGTCATCGAAAAAGGTGGTGTCGTCGACGACGCAACACGCAAAGCGGCATCCGAGGTCAATGAAATCTCGGAGAAGGTCAATGACTGGGTTTACGAGCAGACGCGCGCACTCCTCATCGCCGGAAAGATGCCGGTGGTTCTCGGCGGCGATCACTCCGTCCCCTTCGGCGCCATCCTCGCCTACGCGGAGACGCATCCGAACCTCGGCATCCTCCATCTCGACGCCCACGCCGATCTTCGCGAGGCGTACGAGGGGTTCATCTGGTCACACGCGTCGATTTTCAATAACGTCATCACGAAAGTCGGCGGCGTCGACCGGCTCGTACAGGTCGGCGTACGCGATCTCAGCAACGCCGAGGCGGCCATGATCGACGGATCGCAGGGCCGCATCGTCACCTTCTTCGACTCCGACCTCGCTGCGCGCAAGGAGGAAGGGGCGACGTGGGCCGAGATCGCCGACGAGATCGTGGCCGCGCTCCCGCGCGAGGTCTATCTCTCCTGGGACATCGACGGCCTCGATCCGACGCTCTGCCCGTCGACCGGAACGCCGGTCCCGGGCGGCCTGTCGTGGAACGAGGCCATCGGACTGTTGCGCGCCCTTCGCCGCGCCGGCAAGCGCATCGTCGGCCTCGATCTCTGCGAAGTGTCGCCCGGCGAGAGCGAGTGGGACGCAAACGTCGGCGCGCGTCTGCTGTACAAGATGATCGGGTTCGCGTTAATGACGCGGTGATCGCCATGAAAAGCAATCTCGTTTTCTTACTCCTTCTCATCGCCATCCCGGCGATTGCCGAGGAGCCGGGGCATTGGGCCGAGGTGAATGGACATCGCATGTATTACGAGACGATCGGCTCCGGGCGGCCGCTGCTGCTGTTGCACGGCGGCGGCAACAGCATTCATGGATCGTTTGCGAATCAGCTCGCTGTGTTCGCGAGGACGCACGCCATCATCGCGCCGGAGCAGATCGGGCATGGACATACACCGTATGTCGATGGTCCGATCACGTACGCGCGAATGGCCGGCGATACGGCCGCTCTCCTCGAACAACTGCGATTGAAGAACGTCGACGTCGTCGGCTGGAGCGATGGCGGGATCGTGGCGCTCATTCTTGCGGTGCGCCATCCCGAGCTCGTGCGTCGCGTCGTCGTCAGCGGCGCGAACTTCGCCCCCGAGGGATATCTGCCTGACGACTTGAAACAGATGCGCGCCAGGGACTCCGGGCCGGCCACCACGCTCTCGGCGAGGCTCAATCATTTGTGGGCAGCTTCCCCGACTAATGATGAGCTGAATCCAACGCTGCTGGCGGGGATCCACAAGCGTGTGCTGGTCATGGTGGGCGACCACGACGCCATCCAACTCGATCACACGATCGCGCTCTACCGCGCGTTACGTGAGGCACGCCTTTGCATCCTGCCCGGAACAAGCCATGGAACGTTCATTCAGAGGCCGGAATGGGTGAATGCGATCGTGATGTCGTTCCTCGACGAGCCGTAGCTATCGCAACTGCCGCGCGGCGTCGAGAATCTGCTCCGGCCGCGCGCGAACGATGACGTCGCCGGTGAGGTTGCGCCAGCGAACGATGCCGTTGCGGTCGACCAGGAACTCGGCGGGGCGGGCGACGTCTCCATAAGGGCCACCTCCCTTGTGCAGGAGGTCGTAGCGCCGGATCGTTTCCGCGTTGCCATCGGAGAGCAATGGGAAGGTGTAGCCCGCTTTCTTACTGAGATCGCGCGACTCCTCGGGCGTATCGACACTGATGGCCACCGGCTGAATGCCTTCGGCGCGGAATTCGGCGAGATGCTTTTCCATACCCCGTAACTCGGAGTTGCAGAACGGTCACCAGTAGCCGCGATAGAAGATGAGGATGACGCCCTTGCTTCCCGGCTCCGCCAGAAGCTGCGAAAGCGCCACCGGACGGCGGTTGGTGTCGAGGAGAACGAAGCCGGGCGCCTTGGCGCCAATGCCGGGCGCGTGTTCCGAGGCGGGAAGCAGCCTCGCGCCGATGAAGACAGCCGCACAGAAAAACGCGCCGATACCGATCCCGAGGACGGTCACGATCCAGGCGACGATTCGCCGTCCGACCGCCTTCCGCAGGCCGATCACCAGCAGGACGATGGCGATGGCGAAGAGAATCAGCGTCGCCCACGGCGCGTCGCGCGTAACGGGAAAGAGGATCAAGAAATTGTAGTAGCTGAACCACGCGGCGATGCTGAGCGCGAAGCCGGACCAGAGAGGCCAGTTGATGCGGCGGGTCATGTGTGCGCGCATGATACGCGCCGCTGTCAGACGGAGCGCTGGCGTCTCGCCGGCTGGCCAGGGGGCGTCTCGCCCCCGTTCTGGCAAGACTCCATACCTTCGCTGGTAACCCTCCGCAGCGGCGAGACGCCGCTGGGCCAGCCGGCGAGACGCCAGCGCTCCGTTGTGCGCCGCCTGCGGCGGCGCGGTATTACTTCTTCAGCACCTCGTCATCCGGTTGCACGCCTACCACCGCCCCCTTCGTTTTCATCCACGTGGCAAGCTCCTCGTGCTTTCCGCGAAGTGCCTCGGCGAGCGGGGTCTGGCCGTTGTCGGAGACGGAGTTGATTTCGGCGCCGTGGTCGAGGAGGAGCTGGACGAGATCCATCCGCCCGAGGAGGGCGGCCTCGTGCATCGGCGTGGAGCCTTTTGATTGGCGGACGAGCGCGTCGGCTCCGTGGTCGAGCAGGATCTTTGCGGTTGCGTATTGGCCGGCGAGCAGCGCGGTCTGGAGCGGCGTGTTGCGGAACTTCGATGCGGCGCGAGACTCGATCGCGGAGCCTTTTTTCAAAAGCAGCTCTGTGTTGGCGGCGTTTCCGCCGAATGCAGCCATGTGCAGCATCGTCCAGCCGAAGGGGGTGCGTTTCGTGACGGCGCCGGCATCGGTCAGCATCGCTTCGAGCTCCGCCGGCGTGCCGACGGCGGCGGTCTCGAAGACGTCGAGAGCCGGCTTGTGGGCGAGGATGGCCTGGAGCACCTCATTTTTTGCGGGATCGAGGAATCCTTCTCCTTGATTGATGAAGAGGGCGATGGTGACCGCGCCGTTGCCGTTCGGGCGATGCGCATTCGCCAGCGAGGGATCGCGGGCGAGCATGGTATGGACGGTTGGACGATCGTCGCCGGCGACGGCTTTCAGAAAATCGGCAACGTCGTCGGCGCGCAACGGCAGGGCAACGATGATGAGACAGGCAATGAGTGCAGCGATTCGCATGATGAAATCCTCCGCTGCACAAGGTACGCACGCGCCCTTCGCAGCGCATGTGCCGCTCGGGGGAGCACGCGGCATGTGACTTCCGGCCTATTCACGCGCCGCTGCCGCTGTGTCATTCTCCCCGCATGCCGCAGACGCGCATCCTCGGCGCAGCCGGCCTGACGGCCTGGCTGATGGTCGGCCTTCCGGTGGTCATCCAGGGCGCCACGGTGCCGGGCGTGATGCTGCAATGGGCGATCGCCTACCTCCTTTTCGGAGCACTCTTCATCGCCGATCTCCGCCATCCGCGTCTCTCGTTTCTGGCGATGGAGGCGCTCTGCATCGTGGTCATGGTGCTGCTTCTCTGCGACGGATTCGAGGGGACGCTCATGGTGCTGATCGCGATGCGCCTGCCGTCGCTGGTCGACCGCAAGCGCGGCCTGGCCTGGATCGTCGTCCAGACGCTCCTCCTGGCCGGCGCCGTGGCGTTCCATTGGAACGGGCGCTCGGCCTTTCTTCTGACGCCGGCGTATTTCGGTTTTCAGATCTTGGCGTTCTTTTCGTTCGAGCTGCTGGAGCGCGAGATGCGGACGAGTGCACAGCTTCGGGCTATGCAGGATCTCGTCGCCGACGGCGGCCGTCTCGCCGAGCGGCTTCGCATCGCCCGCGAGCTGCACGACGCCCTCGGCCATCACCTCACCGCGCTGACGCTCAACCTCGAGGCCGCCCTCATGCGCACCGAGGGGGCGGCGCATGGAGATGTGGAGAAAGCACAGTCGTTGGCGCGGACGCTGCTGGCCGACGTCCGCGTCATCGTCGCCGAGAAGAACGCCGACGACTGTCTCGACCTCGGCCGCGCCTTGCGCACGCTCGTCGCCGACCTGCCGCGCCCGCGCGCCCAGCTCGACGTCGATGATTCCCTTCGCGTCGATGATCCCGAGCATGGGCTGGTCATCCTCCGCTGCGTCCAGGAGGTCGTTACGAACGCCGCGCGGCATTCGGGCGCGGAGAACCTCTGGATCAGCGTGCGCCGGAGCGGCGACGCCTTCGAGGTGCACGCCCGCGATGACGGCCGCGGCCGCGGCACGGCGCGCGACGGCTTCGGACTGCGCGGCATGCGCGAGCGGATCGAGCAAGCGGGCGGCGAGCTGACCATCGAGAGCGGCACCGGCGGCGGCTTCGCCCTCACCGCCTTTCTGCCGGCCCGGAGCGCGCCGTGATCCGCGTCTTCATCGCCGACGACCAGCTTCTGATCCGTCAGGGAATCCGCACGCTGCTGGAGATGGACGCGGAGATCGTCATCGCTGGCGAGGCGGAGGACGGTGTCGAAGCGATAGACCGCGTGCCGGCATCCGAGGTCGATGTGCTGCTGCTCGATGTGCGGATGCCGAAGAAGAGCGGCCTCGATGTGCTCCGCGAGCTCGGCTCCTCCTTGCCGCCCACGCTGGTGCTGACCACGTTCGACGATACGACGGTCGTCCTCGACGCCATCCGCGCCGGCGCGCGCGGCTTTCTGCTCAAGGACATCTCCTACCAGCAACTCATGACCGCCATCCGCGCCATCGCCACCGGCGGGACGATGTTCCAGCCGGCCATCACGCAACGCCTTCTCCGCGCCGCAGGAACCCTGACAACCGATGCCCTGCCCGACGAAGCGCTGACCGCGCGTGAGCTGGAAGTGGTCCGCCTCATGTCCGGCGGCTACAGCAACAAAGAGATCGCCCACGCCCTCGGCACCGCGGAAGGGACGATCAAGAACCAGGTCTCCAGCATCCTCTCCAAGTTCGGCGTGCGCGACCGGACGCGAGCCGTGCTGAAGGCGCTGGAGGCGGGGCTGCTGTAGGGGTTGCTGGGTTGCTGGGTTACGAGGTTGCTGAGGTTTTTCCTTCGCGGCTTCGCGTCTTCGCGTGAGATCGATGTCACGCGAAGACGCGAAGACGCGAAGAATCAACGACCAAAATCGCTTAGAGTCCCTTTTGGGAGCAGCAACATGCCTACGAAGTCCGCGTCGAAGATTATCACTAGGGATCCGAACTGGCTGGGACCGGCGATCCCGCCCGGCGAGATCCTTCTCGAGGAGTTCCTGAAACCGCATGGCATCGGTCAGGCCGACGCTGCCAGGCAACTCGGGATCTCGTTGAACCGATTGAACGAGATCATCCTCGGGAAGCGCGGCGTCAGCGCCGATACCGCTCTTCGTCTCGCGCGGTTGCTCAAGACCTCTCCACAGTTCTGGATGCGATTGCAGGCTGATTGGGATTTGCATCTGGCTGTGGAGCGCGCATCTCGGAAGGCCTCGTAAGCTTCGGACGACGACTGGTCGCCGCAAAAACGCATCCGCACCATCGACGGCTCTCGAGGAGCTTCCGAGTTTGGTGTAAACCGAGTGTTGGTGCATGAAAATCAAGCAGACGTGCTTCAAAACGTAGCGTGGATGCTTGAAAACGGAGCATCGATGGTTAAAACTGAAGCACAGATGCTTTAGAACTGAGCATCGATGCGACGAAGTTAGGCATGAATGCTCAAATACATAGCATTCCTGCTACTAAACACAGCATCTATGCTTAAACAATCAGCATACATGTTCTAACACATAGCATCGATGCTTGAAAGTAAAGCATCGATGCTACGAAAACCACCATGAGCGCCTCAGCAGCCGGCATCGAGGGAGAGTATCGAGGGCCTGGCGCCGGCAAAACGAAGCGCGCGTCTGTTCATGAAAAGTCTTTCCCTTCGCGTCTTCGCGTCTTCGCGTGAGATCGATGTCACGCGAAGACGCGAAGACGCGAAGACGCGAAGGGGGAAGGCGACTACGCCTCGATCCCAAGAACCTCGCTAAGCCGTGCCGCGTAGCCGGGGAGCGACTCGTCGCCATGGCCGTCGCGGAGCGCCGCGCGGAGGCCGGCGTCGTCGTCCTTGCTGGCCGGATCGTCGGTGAGCTTGCAGAGATGCCACTGACTCCGGACGAGCCAATGCTCCCCCGGCCCGGCCGCGAACAGCGTCCGCCACCGCTCGCTGTCCGGCCACGCCCACGTCGTCGTCGACTGCGCCCATCCGAGGGCGAAGTAAAGGGCGAGCTGGGCGGGGGAGGGGTTTTTGGGGAGACGCTGATCGATTGCGCTCCAGACTTCGAAGAGCCCGCGGTTCTGGAGGCGCAGTTTAGATTCTCCGATCTGATCTTCGAAGTTCTTGCTCTTGACCATCGTGACGACTGCGATCCACGCCTCGCCTGCGATCAGTGCGACCATCTCGCTGGCTATGTTCATCGCGTTCTCTTCGTCGGTACTAGTGCGAAGCGTCGCCATCAAGTTTCGAGGAGGAGCCGTCACGCCCCGATCCGTTAAGTCAATGTCGAAATCCGGTTTGACGTCGCGCTTGACTGCTTGGGCGAAACTCTCTGCAATTTCTCGGGCTAGGTCGTCAGTGAAGTCGCGAAAATAAAAGTCTGTAATGGCGTGTCCGGTGAAAACGAAAGCGTAGCCGAATAAGAAGATGACCAAGTAGTGCGCGAAGTCATGGGCGAAGGCGGTTGTGAAGCTACTTGCGAAATCGGAGGCAAATTGCTTTGCGAATTCGCGTACGAAGTCGTTGCCGAAGGCCTTGATGATTTGCGACGATGCGTCGCCCAAGCTGAATCCGTCTTCGAGCGGAGAGCGCACCATGGTTGATAGCACAGAGTAGCCCGGTTTGATAGTGATGTGAGGAGGCAGTCCTTGGCCACCGATCCCTTGGTCGTCGCCTGGACGATCCACGGCAGCAGCGAATAGAACGCCTCGTCCAAAAGGGGGCCCTCCGTTACCGGCAGCACCGGGCCGATCGAGTTCCTGAACGTTGGCATAGTTCGCATCTGCTATCACGCACGAACGGAGTGTCCACGCATGGAGCGTGATGAGCGAAGCAACCGCCAACGGCTTGCTGGGTTCAGAAAGGGCCGCCACTGCTCTAAGAGGTGCAAGGTCGTGCGGCGCACACCGGCTCCAATTCAGCGCTGAAATTGGGTCGACCTCTCGCGCAGCCCATTCGCCCAACGCCGAGCTCGGCCAGAAATGCAGCAGTGCACCTGCCGCCGCCGACCGGTCGGGCCGATTCGCGACGCGGCCAAGGATCCCTAACTCTGAATTGGGCCAGGCTGCGATCACCGTTATGGCAAGTTCGTCAGCCAAAGCGTAGTCCAGGCGATGTTCGATCCAGTGTCCCACAGCGTCTCCGTGACGGACGGAGAAACGTCGAATCTGATCGATCGTATTTGAAGAGGACGAATGTCCAAGCAGCGCCGAAGCAGCATATTCGCGGAGGATGATCTCGCGCTGTTCTGGACGGAAGCGGGCCTCTTCGCGGAGGCAGCGGATCAGGAATCCCCATTGTTCGATGTCTGAGGACTTAACAACTGCCTCGTACACCGCGTCGAGGAATTGCTCATCTTCGGCATGCGATCCGACGGCGAGCAAGCAGACCTCCCGCCAAGATGCGTCGTTGAAGTGCTCTGCAATCGCTGCGACGCCGCCATGGCGGCCCATCTCGCGGTCGATACCTCTTGCGGCTAGATACTCCATGATCGAGAGGTGGAAAAAAGCGTAGAGCCCGGTGCTCTGCTCAACCATTATGCCGCTGTGCTTCTCGAGATGATCGATCCAGCGCTCGATCACTCCCTCGACCTTCTCCTCAGGATCGCTTGCGAAGTCACGTCTGCTGAGGATCCACAGTAGTTTGGCGACCAAGTCGCTTCGCGTGATTGTAACCGCTTCGCGTTTTGTTCTCTCCGTTTGCATATGGATCGCTAGGGTTTCGAGATAGGCGCGCTGCAACCCGGGGTCGATCTCGGTGAACGGCCTCTTGGCTTGGGCCGGCCACGTTTCAAGGAGCATCCGAACGCAAAGGTCGTAAAGCTTAGCCCGTTCCCCAGGAAGATTCGCTTCGACTCGGTGGATCATAGCGATGAGGGTGGCCAGAATCGGCGTGCGCGCCAGCTCGCGGACGCGATCGTCAGCATCCAGCGCCGCCATCAGATCGGCGATGCCACGGTCGCGAGCCACCGGATCGGTTGGCTCTTGCACGCTGTACCAGTGGGCGACAAACGTCCGCAGGTCGTCGTCGTCGAACTTCTCCAACGCGTACTCCTCAAAGAAGACCGGCACGGTACCTTTACGATCCGCGCTCAATTGCCATCCGAGCGGAGCGTCGTCATAGCCGGAGATGCGGCTTGTAATCAGTATCGGGACGTTTCTGTAGGCGGCTGAAAAGCCTAAAACGAGATCACGAGCGACGACTCGATGTTCAGGCGCGCCGACCTCGTCAAGGCCATCGAGTATGAGAACAGCTTGCCCCTGCTCGATTACGGTACGCAGAAAATCTTTCGGTAGAGTAAGCGATAGCTCCGTTCTCGCCTGAAGGTCGAGGTACTCGAGGAGCGAAAGATTCGGATTCTTGAGCCGCTTTTCCACAAAGTCGCGGAAGGCGACGCGGACAGGGACGGGCTCGCCTGCCACTTTGACGGCAGGCATCGTGATCGCTCCGGCAATTAGAGTGACGAGAAAACGGGAGAGCGTAGTCTTGCCTGCGCCGGGGTCGCCGAGGATGACGATGCGCGCTGGTACATCTTGTGGAGTGCCGAGAAGACGCTGCGCGATCTCGGCGGTTGTGAGCGATGCGGCTTTCTCCGCAACTCTCTTGGGCTTCACTCGGAGCGGCACGAAGAGATCACTCACTCGAGCGTTAGGCCGTGCAGCCTGATTTGGAAATCCTACAAAACGCGCGTGCCCGTGGTAGGCCGCGGCAGCGTCGCGGTAGCGGGAGGTGAAGCTGAGTCGTTGACCCTCGGAGATAGTCCTGGTCGGTTTTGCTTTCTTACCACCGAGACGGTAAATCCCGGGGACCTTGATTTTGCATATGCCTCTCAGTGCGTTCTCGTATGTGAGGTTGTCCGGGGCAAAGAAGCCACTCCCTTCGCCGCTGTAGCGAAAGAGATGAATGCGAGCATCGCCTTTGCCGATATCAACTTCGCCGAGGTGAAAGCCGCGGGGCCAATTCGCCTCGTCCGTGTAGAGCGTGCCAGCGGCGAGCTCGAACAGGTTGCCGTCGGGCGACGACTGCAACTTCGTGCGATTGAGGTGCAGATGTCCACGGAGGAGAAACGCCGATCCGCTCTTTGCGCCGAGGAGCGACTCGACACGGTTAGCGTCGAATTCGCGAAGGTTGCGCAGAGGGTGATGCATGAGCGCTATGCGGAGGAAGGCATCGGGTGTTGCGTCGAGCGCTTCGCGCACTTGTGCCTCGCCTACGATGAGGTTTGCCTCATCCGTTTTGCCTCCCTCCGCGATCCAAGCGGAATTGAGCTGGAGGATACCGACGGAGACGCCGTCGAATTCGCGCACATCGGTACGCCACGGTCGGTCTGGCTGCAACGCGCGAGCGGCGCCGAGGAAATCTGCAGCGAAGGCGTAGTAGGCATCAAGACGCGTTGAGAGCAGGCGCATTGCTTCGGTATCGCGCAGCGTCTCTTCGACGATCTCTTCGTCGGTGAGCCCGGCCTGAATCGCCCGATGTGACCGGGTGATCCTGCTCCGATCGACGTCATGGTTCCCCGGTACGAGGAACCATCGATCCTTCGGATCGAGCTCCAACACCTTGTTCAACTCTGTGAAAAACCGCGTCGCCTGCTCGTACTCCTTCGGTTTGCCCGACCAGGCGATATCGCCGGTGACGAAGACCATGTCCGGGGCGAGTCCCTTCTCCTTCAACTCGCGGACTTTGGCGATCAACGCCCGGAGCGTCGCACGACGGTCCCAGAGCTCGTCTTCTCGGAAGTGAGTGTCGGAAAGGTGCAGCCAGCGGATTGTCATTGTGGGGAGAAGTAATTCTAAGCTTGGCCTCGCCACAATCCCGCCACATTCCTGGTGTCGGTTCTCCTCATCTGATCACTCGCGCGTCACATTGCGGACGTCATATTGGTCCCGAAGGATCGAAGGAGACGGCGATGGGGAGCAGCGACACGACCAACAGCGAATACGAACCGATGGGACCGGTGCGGTCCACGTCACAAAACGGCAACGGCCCCCATGCTAACCTCCGCCGCATGAAGCGAGCTGGACTTTCGATACTCCTCTTTGTGTGCGCGGTTTCCGCGCAGGCGGCTGACAAACTGACGATCATCAAGGCGGGGCCGGTGGGTGAAGTGGCCAGCCTGGCGGAGGCGAACGAGATACGGGTCGTCTTCAGCGAGCCGATGATCGTCGTCGGCAAGATTCCGAAGGTGCTGGAGGTGCCGTGGTTTCACGTCGCGCCGGCCATCAACGGCACCTTCCGGTGGTCGGGGACGACCACGCTGATCTTCACGCCTGATCCGAAGACGCCGTTGCCGTTCGCCACGAAGTACGACGTCACGGTCGACGCCGAGGCGAAGGCGGTCAGCGGGAAGACGCTCGGCAAGGTCTATCGCTTCTCGTTCGTCACGCCGACCATCCAGCTCCTGCGGACGGACTGGTATCGCAAAGGCGGCAAGTGGGATGGCAGCATCGTCATCGCGCTCTGGTTCAACCAGCCGGTCGATGGCGAGACGTTGGGTTCGCACCTCAAGCTGCGCACGGCCGCGCATGAATTCAAAGCGCCGGAGCTGCAGGGTCGGGAGCGTCTGCAGAAGCTCGAGCCGCAGCAGGTGGCGGCGTTCGACGCCAAAGTGGCCAAGGCGCAGCAGGCGGCGGCGAGCGATGGGCAGCCGGTGCTGTCGTTCTTTCCGACCGATTGGGACAAGAAGCACTACAGGCCCGCGCCGGAGATGGTGGTCGTCGAGACCAAGCCCGGCGTGCCGCCCGATACGCATCTGCAGATATTCATCGACGACTCGCTGGCCAAGCGCACTGGCAATGTCGCCACCGGCCGCACACAGACATTCACCATCGAGCTGAATCCGACCTTCTTCGTCGACAAGATCGAGTGCGTGGTGGAGTGCAACCCCGACTACTACGACCCGATCAGCATGCGCGCGAGCAACGGCGTGCCGTTCCTGAGATTCCGGAAGGCAGTGAGCGTTCTCGACGTCACCGATCCCGCGCATGAGGTTCCGGTCACGCCGGCCGCTCCGAAGCGAGAGAATCCTGAGGATGCCCGCTCGACGGCGTACAGCCTCGACGAGCTTGGGTACTCATTCCGTCCGGCCCATACCTACGCCGTTCGCATCGATCCTTCGCTCACCTCGGAATCCGGCCAGACGCTGGGCTACACATGGATGGCCGTCGTCGAGTACTGGCACAGGGCCGCGTTCATCAGCTTCGGCGACGGACATGGCGTTTGGGAGTCGAGCGGAGGACCGACCCTTCCGTTTTACGCGCGCAACTTCCGGAACGTGACGCAGTGGCTGACGCCGTTGACGGTCGACCAACTCACCCCGTCGATCCTCGAGCTGCAGAAGGACGGCTTCCACAAGACGCCGGCGACCGGCGGAACGCACCGCAAGCTGGCGCCGGTGCCCGACGTCCTGCAGTCGTATGGTCTGAATCTGAAATCGGGACTGTCGACGGGCGGCAACGGCATCGTCTGGGCGGTGATCCGGCCCGGCGACGCCATCCCCAAGGCCAAGCGCTATTCCGAGGATGTCGCCGGGACGATCGTGCAGGTGACGAACCTCGGCGTGTCCGTCAAGGACTCGCCGCAGAACACGCTCGTACTGGTCTCGCGCCTCGACAATGCCGCGCCGGTCGCCGGCGCGAAGGTTTCGATCCGGACTGTGGACAACAAAGTCTTCTGGACCGGTACCACCGACGCGAGCGGCATCGCCGTCGCGCCGAATACCGATCTGCGCATCGACCGCACCAAGAAGAAGGCCAATGGCGAAGAGGACGAGGAAGCTACTTGGGAAGCGCTCAGCGGCGTGAAGTTCGTCGTCACCGTCGAGAAAGACGGCGACACCGCCTATGCCACCAGCGACTGGAACGAAGGAATCGGACCGTATGACTTCGGCCTGAACTTCGACCTCAAGGAAGCGCAGCCGCTCCTGCGCGGATCGATCTTCACCGACCGCGGCGTCTACAAGCCCGGCGAGGAGGTCCATGCCAAGGTCGTTCTCCGCAGCGATACGCCGAAGGGGATGCAGCTTCTCCCGCCCGGCACGTCCGTCGATCTCGTCACCACCGATTCGCACGCGAAGGAAGTCGACAAACGGACGGTCACGCTGAACGACTGGAGCAGCGCCGAGTGGACCTGGACCGTGCCCGCGGATTCGGTGCTGGGCGATTACAGCATCAGCGCCAGGACCGCCTCGCAGCGCCTGATGGTTGCCGGCGAGTTTCTCGTGGCAGCGTATCGGCGGCCGGAGTTCCGCGTCGACGTCACGCTCAAATCGCCGTCGACGATCGCCGGGACGAAACTGAACGGCGTGATCGTCGGCAAGTACCTCTTCGGCGCGGCGATGGCGTCGCGGCCGGTGAAGTGGACGTATTCGAAGGAGCCGGTGTTCGATGTGCCGCGTGCGATCCGCGAGCGCTTCGGCGAGGAACAGTGGGCGTTCCTCGGCGAAGACTACGATAACCGGCGGAGTGCCGAAACGATCGATACCAAAGAGCCGAAGCTCGACGCCAAGGGCGAGCTGAAGCTGACACTCGAGACCGATCTGACCGTCGGCCAGCCGTGGAACTACAAACTGGAAGGCAACGTCACCGACATCTCGCGCCAGCAGATCGCTGGCCGCAACTCCTTCCGCGTCGATCCGGCGCCGTGGTACGTCGGCGTGAAGACGCCGCCGTATTTCTCCGACGCCGCCAAAGGGATCGATACCGCCATCGTGGCCGTGGCCCTCAACGGCACCGCCACGGCCGACGTCAAGGTCAGCATCGACCTCCACCGCATCCAGTGGAACTCGGTCCGCGAGGCCACCGGTCACGGTTTCTACAACTGGACCTCGGAGCGCAAAGAGCTGCCGGCCGGACATTGGGATGTGACGACGCAGGCGACGCCTGTGCCCCTGCACGTGCCGCTGAATGAAGGCGGCGAGTACCTCGTCATCGCCACGGCCAAGGATGCCGAGGGGCGTTCGACGACGACACGGACCTGGTTCTACGCCGTCGGCGCCGGTTACACGGCGTGGGAACGCTACGACCACAACCGCATCGACCTGGTGCCGGAGAAGAAGACCTACAAGCCCGGCGATACGGCGCGGATCATGGTCAAGTCGCCGTGGGAGCACGCCACCGCGCTGCTGACCACCGAGCGCGAAGGGGTCCGGACGTGGAAGACGTTCGAGCTGACGTCGACGCAGACGACGGTCACCGTTCCGATCGGGGAGAAGGACATCCCGAATCTCTATGTCTCCGTGCTGCTGTTGAAAGGCCGCACGAAGGAGGGGGCCGAGGACGAGAGCGATCCCGGCAAGCCTGCCTTCCGCCTCGGGTACGCGGCCATCAACGTCGAAGACGCCACCAAGCGGCTCAAGGTGGCGGTGAAGGCGAACCGCGACGAGTACCGTCCGGCGTCGAAGGCGCGCATCGAAGTCGATGTCCATGACGCCGCCGGCAAACCGGCGCAGTCCGAGGTGACTTTGTGGGCGGTCGACTACGGCGTGCTGTCGCTGACCGGATACGAAACGCCTGACGTGTTGCAATCGATCTATCTCGAGAAGGCGCTGCAAGTGGTCAATGAAGACTCGCGCCAGAAGATCGTCAGCCGCCGCGTGCTGACGCCGAAAGGGGAGACCTCGGGTGGGGGAGGCGGCAGGGACGCCGGGCCGGGCGTGATCCGCAAGGACTTCCGCGTGCTGGCCTTCTGGGTCGGCTCTGTCGTTACCGACGGCAAGGGTCACGCGCGCACCGACATCACGCTCCCGGAGTCGCTGACGACGTATCGCATCATGGCCGTTGCCGGCGACAAAGGGTCGCGCTTCGGCTGGGCGCAGAACGAGATCCGCATCAACAAGCCGGTGCTGCTGACGCCGACCTGGCCGCGCTTCCTGGCCGTCGGCGACAAGGCCTATTTCGGCGCGGTCGTTCACTCGCAGCTCAAGCAGGGGGGGAAGGCGACGGTGACGATCAAGTCGCTCGATCCCTCCGTCGTCGAGTTCGCGCAGCCGGTATCGAATTCGATCGATGTGGCCGCCGAAGGCTCGGCGGAAGTGCGCTTCAACGCCGTGGCGAAGGCCGTAGGCGGTGCGCGGATTCAGATGACTGTCTCGCTCAACGGCGAGAGCGACGCCTTCGAAGACACGCTGCCGGTGCGCATCCTGACGCCGACGGAGACGGTGGCCGCGTACGGCGAAGCGAAACCGGACGCGCAGGAGACGCTGGTCGTTCCGAAGGACGTCGTGCCGTCGGCGGGCGGGCTGCACGTCGAGCTCTCATCGACGGCGATGGTCGGTCTGTCCGAGGGGGCGTCGTACCTCATCGACTATCCGTACGGTTGTGCCGAGCAACGCTCGTCCGCGGCGATGGCGTTGATGCTGGCCTCCGACCTCGGCGATGCCTTCGCCATTCCAGGCATCGACGCCAAGAAGGCGCATGGAATCGCGCAGAAGACGATCTACGAGCTTTACAAGTATCAGTGCGGCGACGGCGGCTTCGCCTTCTGGGCGGGCGATTGCGCCGGTGAGTCGCCGTACCTGACCGCCAACGTGCTGCACATCATGCAGCGCGGCGAGAAGCTGAAGTACGACGTCGACAAGAACGTGACGAAGCAGGCGTACGACTACCTCGACACGAAGTTGAAAGAGAAGCGCCCGACGAACGAGGGATGGTGGCCGGCGTACACGGCGTGGCAGGCCTTCGCGGTGAAAGTGCTCACCGAGGCCGGCCGCAACGAGGACAGCCATCTCACGCGGCTCTACTCGTACGTCGACAGCATGCCGCTCTTCGGCATCTCGTACCTTCTCGATGCCATGGTGGCCAAGGGCGAGAAAGGTCAACGAGTTGACGATCTCGTCCGCCGTCTGAACAACGCCATCCTCCCCGAGGGCGGCAGCGCCCATGTCGAAGAGATGGCCGATCCCTACCTCTTCTATTACTGGAACTCCAACGTCCGCTCGACGTCGATCGTCATGGGATCGCTGACGCGCCACGGCGAGAGCGAACAGCTCGTCAAGCAGATGGTGCGCTGGATGATGCAGGTGCGCAGGAAGGGACGCTGGGGCAATACGCAGGAGAACGTCTGGGCGATGGAGTCGCTCGTCGACTACTACCGCAAGTACGAGAGCGAAGTGCCTGACTTCACCGCCGTGGTGAAGCTTGGGAACGACGCCATCGCCAACGATGCATTCAAGGGCCGCAGCACGCAGGCGAAGAGTCACGATGTTCCGATGATGCAGCTTCAGCCGCGGGCCGGCGCCGAGACGCCGGTCACGTTCAACCGCCAGGGTACCGGCACGCTCTTCTACCTGATGCGCCTCCGCTACTCGCCGGCAGGTCTGCTGCATGACTCGATGGACAAGGGCTTCAACGTGGAGCGGAAGTACTCGCAGAAGACGTTCAAGGCCGGCGATCTGATCAAGGTCACGCTGCGCATTCGCAATACGAAGGAGCGGCGGTTCGTCGCCGTGACCGATCCGATTCCGGCCGGCACGGAGCCGGTGGAATCGTGGTTCGCCACGACCGCGACCGATCTCTCCGAGGCGCAGAGAAACACGGAATCGCAGAACGGTGACTGGATGGCCTGGTGGCAACACGGCGGATTCGACCACGTCGAGCGCCACGACGACCACGTGAACCTGTTCGCCACGCGCCTGAGCGAAGGACCGCACGAGTTCTCGTACATGGTCCGCGCCACGACGGCGGGAACGTTCGTGACGGCACCGACCTACGTCGAGGAGATGTATGAGCCCGAGGTCTTCGGGAGAACCGCAAGCGAGGTCGTCGAGGTCAAGCCGTGAAGTCCTGGGGTTACTGGGTTGCTGGGTTGCTTGGTGTTGTTGGTCTGGTACTTTGGGTGAGACTCGGTCCGATCCCGGTCATCACCCCGGACACCACTCCGACGATCGTCGACCGCAACGGCATCGTTCTCTATGAGCCGTTGTCCGCGGCCGGCACGCGCAACGAATGGCTCGATGAGGTTCCGGCGTCCGTAGCCAACGCCACCATCGCCGCCGAGGATCGGCGCTTCTATCATCACGCCGGCATCGATCCGATCGCGATCGCGCGCGCCGTCGTGCACGACGTCGTTCATCTGCGCGCGGCCGAGGGGGGCTCCACGATCACGCAACAGGTGGCGAAGATGCTCCTCGGCAGTCCGCCGCGCACCATCGCATCGAAATTGCGCGAGGCAGTGATCGCGCTGCGGCTCGAGCATCGCTACACGAAGCGTCAGATCCTGGCGCTCTACGCCAACCTTGCGCCGTATGGCGAGCAGACCATCGGCATCGCCCGCGCCAGCCGGCGCTACTTCGGTTGCGCCCCCGAGGAGCTGACGGTGGCGCAGGCGGCGTGGCTGGCGTCGCTGCCGCAGCGGCCGTCGACACCGCGCCGCGCCCTGGCGCGGCAGCGCCAAGTTCTGGGACGGATGCACGCGCTTCACCTGATCACCGACGGCGCGTATCGCGAGGCGCGCGCCGAGCGGTTGTCGCTCGATCGCGGAATCCAGCCGGTGCTGGCGCCGCATTTCGTCGAGCAGATCCGACGTAGGTCGGACTCTCAGTCCGACCGTCTTATAAGAACGACGCTCGACGCCAATCTGCAGAGCAGCGTCCGCGGCATCATCACCGCCGAGCGCGCCAACCTGCTGCGCCACGGCGCGCACAGCGTGGCCGTCGCCGTGCTCGACAACCAGACCGGCGAGTGGCTGGCATGGGAGGGGTCGGGCGACTATTTCGGCTCGGATTTTGGCGGGGCAATCGATGGGGTAACAACGCTCCGTCAGCCGGGATCTACGCTCAAGCCGTTCACCTACGCGCTCGCGTTCGAGCAGGGATTCACGCCGGCGACGGTGCTGGCCGACGTGCCGTCGCACTTTCCTACGGCCGAGGAGGGGGTCGCCTACACGCCGCGAAACTACGACGGCGGCTACCGCGGACCGTTGCGCGCGCGGCTGGCGCTGGCGGGATCGGAGAACGTGCCGGCGGTGGCGTTGCTGTCGAAGGTCGGCGCTCCGGCGCTGCTGCTATTACTCCGGGGAGCCGGTTTCCGCGACCTGACGCGCACCGCCGATTACTACGGCCTCGGCCTGACCCTCGGCGACGCGGAAGTGACGCTCGAACAACTCGTGACCGCGTATGCGACGTTCGCGCGAGGCGGCATGAGCGTCCAACCGCGCATGCTCCGGCAACCGGCAACCGACAACCGGCAACGTGTCTTAAACGCCCGCACGGCCTTCTGGATCACCGACATCCTCAGCGATCCGCAGGCGCGCGAGTTCATCTTCGGCCGCGGCGGCAACCTCGAGTTTCCCTTCCCCGTGGCGGTGAAGACCGGCACGTCGCAGGCGTATCACGACAATTGGACGATCGGGTACACGCACGCGGTCACGGTCGGCGTCTGGGTGGGCAACTTCGACCGCAGCGCGTTGCGGAACTCCAGCGGCGTCACCGGCGCCGGACCGATCTTTCACTCGGTGATGCTGGCCGCGATGCACCGCGTGGGCGCCAGCGGCGAAACGCCGATCGTCGATCGTCCCGACGACCTCGAACAGCAGCCGATCTGCGCGCTATCGGGCCTTCGTCCCTCGACCTCATGCCCGTCGACCGAGAGCGAATGGCTCCCGCGCGATGCCCCGGTCGAGTTTTGCTCCTGGCATCACGCGGGACGCGTCGCCTGGCCCCCCGAGTACCGCGAATGGGCTGACGCCCACGAGCGCCGTACGCCCGCATCCGCACCGCGCGCCCTGGCCGGCCGCGAGACGAAGTTCCGCATCACCAGCCCGCCCAACGACGCCACTTACCTCGTCGATCCCACGCTCCACCGCGAGTTCCAATCGCTGCATTTGCGAGCGACACACGACGCCACATGGCTCGTGGATGGGAAGCCGGCCTCGCGCGAGTGGCCGCTGCGTGCAGGCAAACACACCATCGTGGCCACCAACGGGCGGGGGGAACGGGATGGGGTCACGATTACGGTGCGGTAGGTCCGCACGTTGGATATCTTCTGCTTATCCGGTTGTTTCAGCTAACCACTACAGGTAGTATCGAGACGTGGGACGACCATCCTTCCCGGCGACGCTCCGCCAGTTTCAAGTGGATTTTGCCACCGACGAGGCCTGCGCAGACTACGTGGCCGCATGCCGCTGGCCGGACGGGTTCTCGTGTCCCCGGTGCAGCAATGGGCAGGCATACGCGTTGGTCGGCCGACGCCGATGGCAATGCGCTTCGTGCCGATACCAAGTCTCTGTGACAGCGGGGACCATCCTTCACAACTCGAAGACCCCGCTCACGACGTGGTTCTGGGCCGCCTACCTGATGACGACGGACAAGCGCGGTCTTTCCGCCCTTCTGCTCCAGCGCCAACTGGGGATCGGGCGTTATGAGACGGCCTGGATGATTCTCCACAAGCTTCGTCGCGCGATGATCAACCATGCTCACGAGCCGCTCTGGGGCGAAGTCGAACTTGACGAGACGTGGGTGGGTGGCACTCAAGCAGGACTCAGAGGAAGCCGCCAGCTCAAGGGACGAAAGGCTGCATTGGTGCTTGCCGCCGTGGAGAGGCGGGGGCGTGGAACGGGACGAGTTCGGATGGAGGTCATTCCCGATTTCGGTTCCTCAGCAGAATTTGTGGACTGTGTCGAGTAAAGGAAGATCGGCAAGTGTGTGATACAGAGCGACTTCGATGGCTCGGAAGGTGCGAAAGCCGTAGGCTCTTTTCATAGTCAGTTTCGCTTTGCCGTTCAACCCCTCGACAATGCCCGATGAGAGAGCCTTAGCCTGGAACCAGTTAAGGATCAACTCTCGGTGATTGCGCAGCATCCGCGCGAACTTCTTGAGAGGCTCGATTCTGGAGCGCATCACCTTCCGACACCAGGCGTCGATGAACTTTCCGGCCCAGGATCTGGAGTGATAGGTCCAGAGGGCGTAGAGATCTTCGCGCAGAAGTACCGAGCGTGCGGTCCTGAGGTTGGCCCGAACGATGTCGGCGAGTTTGAGGTCGTCCTTTTCGGTACGGTTCTCAGGGCGGCGAAGGATCGCCCAACGGCTGTGTTTGAGCAGCTCGCCACGGCCACGCTTGCTCAGAGCGCGCGCTTCGGAGGCGCGGACCTTGTCGATGGCCTTGCTGAGGTGAGCGACGATGTGGAAGCGGTCGAGGATATGCAGGCAGTGAGCGGCACGCTGGCGGATCACGGTGAGATACGCCTTCCACATGTCGCTGCAGATGAAGCGGAGCGCGGCAATGCGATCGGCGCCGAACCAGTCGAAGAAGGCGTGCAATGTCTGCCGGGTTCGTTCCTCGCCGACCCAGATCAAGCGCCGCACATTGACGTCGATCTGGTAGACGAGCGTGAGATAGGTCTGGCCGAATTTCCACTGAATCTCGTCGATCCCAATGGCTTCGATGCCCGAGTAGTCAGCGTGGGAGCGGCCCCAATCCACGGCTCTCTCGACCGAGCGGAACACCGTCTCCCACGACGTGCCGAAGATCTGCGCGATCTCGCTCCAGCTCAAGCGTTTGGCCCAGATGGCCAGGAACCACTCGAAGCTGATCGTGGTCCGCCTCTTGCCTTCGGCCCAGGGAACCGACTCCACGCGCACCCCGCACGGACGACAGTTCACCCGCCTCATCGAGTACAGCAGGAAGACTGCGATACCCCAGAGCGGAACGAACTGAAACTCTCGCTGAGCCATCGTGTCGTACACCGATCGCCGGCGCGAACATCCCGAGCAGACCGGTCGTGCTCCGCGGCGCGGCCGCACCTCGACCTCGATCGGTCCGCCCTCTCGAAATCGAACGGCGCCATAGACGAACGAAGAGTGCTTTTCGATATGGTTGAGGATAGTCTTGACGAGCATCCTGCTTCTCCCTTCTGGCTGGACGGTTTCTTTGACAACTCCATCTTGCCAGACGGGGAGGCGGGGTGCTTCCCGGAACCGTTGGAGAGAAAAAACCACGAGAAAGAACCAAGCAGCAAAGGAAGAAGCCGGACACTACCTACCATCAGCTCGCCCTCTGATCCATCCTCGCTCTCAATCGAAAACTACCCACAGATTTGGCGGAAGAGGCCCGATTTCACAGCGGCTACGATCCGGGAGTTCGCCGCTCGCAACGTGCGGCCCGGCGCCACCATCTACACCGACGGCCTCAAGAGCTTCGTGGGACTGGCGGATGCAGGGTACAAGCATAGCCCGCGCACCCAGCCGCGACCTCTTGAGCTGCGGCAGGGCGTCAAGTCCGTCGTCCCGCTTGTGGACCGGGCGATCGGCAACCTTCAGAACTGGCTTGTCGGAACCCATCATGGAGTGAGCCGTGCGCAGCTGCCGGTCTATCTCGACGAGTTCGTGTTCCGCCACAACCGCCGCGGAAAACCCATGGCCGCCTTCCAGACACTCCTTGGTCTTGGTACGGGCAGAGGGCCAACCACCTACACGCAGATCAGTCACGGTCTCGCTACCAGATGACCCCCACCTGTTGGGGCTAGCTGAAACAACCGGATAAGCAGAGGATATCTAATGAGCACTTCAGCAACTGAGATTACCGCGCGCGCCGACGATGTTGCCGTCACGGATGCAGAACTGACCGTTTCGCTGACGGATGGCCGAACGATCTCCGTCCCGCTCGCATGGTTTCCCCGGCTCATGGACGGCTCGGCTGATCAACGCGCGCGCTGGGAGCTCCTTGGCGACGGTCAGGGGATTCACTGGCCCGATCTTGATGAGGACCTCAGCGTCGTGGGACTCTTGCGGGGAACACGCGCGCCGAAGAGGAAACCCTGATCCCCCTCCTCCACCCGAATCCCGCCCATCGCCACGCTTCAGCGGCGCGGCCAAGCGACCTGAGGCCGCGGCCGCTGCAAGCATGGCGACCGGTGGAAACTGCAAACTAATTCGCCGCGAACGACCGTTAAGTCAATAGGTGGAAAAGCTTCCTCCTACTCCGAAACAAAAGGCATCATAAGTTGCACAAGAAGTCGCTCCAGTAAAAAAAATCTCCCAAGTACTGTTGCTACAAGTCCCCTTAACCTCCCGCCTAATATTGCCTTGCCATACAGAGCAGCTAAAGTTTTCTAGCGTCGCGGGTTGGCTAGTAGGTGAACACATTAATCTCAAGGTATTGACACTCGCCGGTGATAGTGAATTGCCGATGCCTGTACCGACTCCTCTACCTGATCTCGCTGGCGTAGCACCCGCCGGCGACTGTGATTTTTCGATAGCGACCGTATCTGATCTCGCTAGCGTTGCAATTTCGGTACACACGGCCGTCAAATTATCGATTGCTGGATCACGTTTTGTCTTCACGACAGTTATTCGTGTGTCGCCAGCAACTGCAACCTTGTTCTGGTTGGTTTGTATGGTTCCGCTCCCGGAGGTCGAGACCTCCTGTTTCGGTTTCTCCGGCGGGGGCTCCATTGCTTTGCTAGTCGCGCTTGTGTTGACTGATCTCGAAATGTTGCTCCTCGAGGAGTTGAGATTGGTCACTGCAAACGTCCCGCCCGGGGTCGGCTGGATGGTCGTCGCCTCCATCGGCCCGCCTGGGGTCTGCTGGATGTAATGGATGTCCATCATCTTCCCTACGTCGGGGAGCAGTAGCTTATTGGCGAAGAAGGTGACCTGTTTGCCGTTGGCCACAACGGTGAAGGTTTTGTCCTTCGGATTCACCGACAAAACCTTGCCGGTTACGATTTGCTCCGTCGCGTGAGCCGAGTTCTTGGTTGACATCGCACTGCTCGTGGACGGGCTCTTCTGCGGGTCCTTCTTCTGCGCTCCCTGCCCTGCGGAAAGTCCGGCAAAGGCAGCCATAACTGCGAAAACCAAAGCCAGAGTCAGCAATCTCTTCATGGTGATATCTCCTTCTTTCTCGTTGAACCGTTAATAAACGACGCTTCTCGACGACCGAAGCCATCTTTCTAAAAGCAATACGTCTTAGCCTGTGCCTCCGCTGGCGGGAACCACTGCTGTCGTTGGGC
>JADGNY010000188.1 GCA_017883235.1 Thermoanaerobaculia bacterium
TCGGAGGCAGTTAACACGCTCTTGGAGGCAGTTGAACTGCCTCTCGGAGGCAATTAACACGCTCTTGGAGGCAGTTAACACGCTCTTGGAGGCAGTTGAACTGCCTCTTTCGCCGGCGAAGCCGGCGTTTGGACGGAGGCGCCAGCAGCACGGAGATATTCATCCGCCGCTTTGCGCGCGTAGCGGGCAGCACAGGAGCGCTGGCGTCTCGCCGGCTGGCCCGGAGGCGTCTCGCCTCCGGTCAAACGAGCACCCAAAACGTTCATTGATAACCCAGCGGCGAGACATCTGCGATCGGTGGTTAGCAGCAAGAGTTCGGTGCATCCACGGTCGGCGGCGAGACGCCGCCGAGCCAGCCGGCGAGACGCCAGCGCTCCGTTGTGATCGCGAAGCGATCACCATTCGCCGGCGAAGCCGACGTAAGGACCGTAGCCCCCGGCTTCAGTCGACGGCTTCAGTCGGGGGCTACCTCAGCACGGCGTCGTAAACCGCCATCATCTCCGACGCGAACCGCGCCGGCGCGAAGCGATGCGTGGCGCGCCTTCGTCCTTCCTCGGCGATCGCGTTCGCCTCGGCGGGATGGTCGTGAAGGTACGCCATCGCATCGGCAAGCGCGGCGATGTCGCCGCATGGAACCAGCAGCCCGCTTACCCCATCGTCGATAATCTCGGGAACCCCACCTGCGTTCGTGGCAATCACCGGCCGGCCGGCCATCATTCCCTCCGCGATCACGCGGCCGAAAGGCTCGGGCTCGGTGGCGGAGTGGACGATGACGTCTGCACCGGCCATGAGGCGGGGGACATCGTCGCGAAAACCGGCGAAGACGACGTGCGACGTGATGCCCAGCTCGTCGACCAGGCGCAGAAGATCTGCATGGAATCCTCGCGCGGTATCCGACACTTCCCCCACGATCACGGCCTTGATGCGCGGGATCCGCGGCACGAGCGACGCTATGGCGCGCACGAACACGTCATGGCCCTTCCACGTATCGATACGGCCGATGTTGGCAACGACAAAATCGGATGCGTCGAGGCCTAGCTCCGCGCGAAGCGTCCCGGCATCCTCGGCTGGCGGCGGTGCTTCGATTCCATCGTAGATGACCGTGCCGCGCTCGGGTTTGATCCCACATTCGAGGTAGATGCGCTCGATCGCCTTCGACATGTAGACGAACCGGTCGACGAACCTCGCCGCGAATCGCACCTCGGGCGCGAGGCGGCGGAGGTTGTGGATGTGACAGATCTGCGGAGTGCGTCGCAGGGCCGTGGCGATCACGCACGACCGGTCGCGCGGCAGGTGATTGTTGTGATGCACGAGGTCGATGCGGTAAGAGCGGATGATCCGCCCCACACCGCGCGCGCAGGCGAGCTCGTAGCGCGTGAGTGTGGCCAGTCCGCCGAGGAATCCGGGCGCGCGGTCGTTTCTCGGCGTCATGACACGCCGCCGCGGCGGTACCCCTTCGATGAGATGCACCACCTCGGCGCCGAGGGCGCGGAAGCGGTCCTCCATCGGATGCGTCTCGCAGAACGCGACCACCGGCTCGTAGCGCTTGCGGTCGAGCATCCGCACCAGCTCGTACATCCCGAACACAGTCCCGCCGAGGTTGGGCGCCTGGTCGACGATGAGGACGCGGCGAACGCGGGTCATGCCAGCAGCAGACAACAATGCTGCATCTCGTAGGCGATCGGCGGCGGATAGGCGTCGCGCGGTGGAGGAACGACCACCGCGCCGGGGAAGAGCGCTGCGATGTGCGCCGGCGAGCAGAACGTGTGATAGCCGGTCTGGCGCGAGAACTCAGCGGCGTCGGCATCGTCGTCATCCACGTACAGCCGCTCGTCGTTGACCAGCGTGATCCAGGCGGCACCGCGGGCCTTTTCCCTCATCGCATCGATGTCGACATGCGGATTGAGCCGCTTCGCCTTTTCGAGCCGCCACTCCAGATTGGTCCCTTCGAAATAGCCGTCTCCTGGCTGCTTCGACTGGCGATAGCCGGCATCGATGAACGTGAAGGCGATCACCCCTCCCGGCGCGAGCAGTTGCCGCAGTTGCGCGACCAGCTCGCGGGTCTCGCTCTGGTTCGTGTGCGTGAAGACCGAGTAGGCGACGATCACGTCGAAGCGCTGGCCGGGATCGGGGATCGGCAGCCCCTCCGTCCCGGCCGGATTGAAGGCCCAGTTGTAGCGATCGTAGAAAAGAAAATGGGCCTGAGGATGGGCGGCGATGCCCTGCGCGATCGCGTCGCGCGACACATCGATACACCAGTAGTTTCGCGGATCGATCGTGGAGCCGGCCGTCAGAAGATTGCCAATATTGCCGCCGAAGTCGAGGACGCGCCTGGTCCTCCACTCCGGCATGCCCAGGCAGAGATCGAAATAGGTGAACTGCCCGACGCGCGTGGAGATGAACGACATCAGAGCGCTCCGTCGTTTCGCATGGCGGCGATCGAGGCGTCGAGATCGGCCGTGGGCGGCGTGTGCATCACCTCAAACCGCGGATAGGCATTGCGGCCGCGGGCGATGACGACGGCGGTGTGGGCGCGCTCCACGGCAGGCGTGGCATAGGAGACGTTGAAGCCGATCCGCGGACCATCGCTCCTGTTCGGCTCGGAGCCGTGGATGATGTTGCTGTCGTGCATCGACATCTCGCCCGGCCGCAGAACGACGTCAACGATCCTCTCCCGGTCGAAATCGGCCACCTCGATCTCCCCTCGGTTCATCACATCAGGCCTCCCATCAGTTCTGACGTGTTCGAGAGGCGGTTTGTGATGCGAGCCGGCCACGACCCGCACGCAGCCGTTCTGCGGCGTGCTGTCAGTCAGGGCGATCCAGGCCGTTAGCGTCGGCGATGAATTGAGACCGGTATAGGTCCCGTCCTGGTGCCAGGAAACGTAGCCGGGATCGTGCGCGAACTTCACCATCACCCGCGCCGAGTGGATGATGATGTCGGGGCCGAGAATGCTCTCCACGCCGTCGACGACGCGGGGATGCATGGCCAGATCCCACGCCCAGCGGAAGTAGAGATGGCAGGCGTCATAACGGCGGCGGGGGCCGGCGCGGCGCTGGGTCTCCTCGAGCAACGCACGAAACGAAGCCGCTTCATCCGGATCGAGGACGCGGATGGGGAAGAGAACGCCGTCTGTCTTCCATCGGGCCAGCACGCTTCGAGAGTAGCGCATTTCACAACGCGGATCGCCGGTCCGTCTTATGATGGGATTCTCCGCGATGACCGAAATCGCCACGCGTCCTCTCCGCTTCCACTGGAGCATGTCTTCGGCGGGCGAGCAACAGCGCGCGACGAAGTCCCGCTCCGCGGTTACCGGGGTGCCGGACCTCGACGCGCTGACCGCGTTCTGCCGGCACGCCGAAGGGTGCGGGATCGAATCGCTGCTCACCGCCTTCGGCTTCCACCGTCCCGATCCGCTCACCCTCGCCGCCGCGCTGGCGATGCGCACCTCGCGGATCAAGTTCATGGTGGCCGTCCGCAGCGGCGTCTGCTCGCCGACGCTGTTCGTCCAGCAGGTCAACACGGTGGCGGCAGTCAGCGGCGGCCGCATTTGCATCAACGTCGTGGCCGGGCACACCCCGGCAGAGCAGCGCGGCTACGGCGACTTTCTCGATCACGACGGACGCTATGAACGGACGGACGAGTTCCTGACGATCTGCCGGTCGTTCTGGCGCCGCGAGCCGCTCATCAGTTTCGAGGGGAGCCATTACCGTATCGAGAATGGCAGGCTCAATCTCCCCTTCCTCGACCACGAGCGCTCCACGCCGGAGATCTTCCTCGGCGGCAATTCCGACGAAGCCGAACGGCTGGCGGTGAAGCACGCCGACTGCTGGTGGCGCCTTCCTGACCGTCCCGAGGTGCTTGCGGCGAAGTCACGCGCCCTCGCGGCGAGTGGAACGGAGATCGGTCTGCTGATGTCGATCTGCGTGCGGCCGACGCGCGAGGAGGCCGTCCGTGATGCCTACGCGATGGTGGCCGACCTCGGCGAGACTCCCCGCACCGCCCATCGCGACTTCCGCCAGCGGAGCGACTCGGTGGCCTTCCGCTCGACGTACGATCTCGCCGACCGTTTCGATTGGCTGACTCCCTACATGTGGACTGGCGCCGTCGCCACGATGGGCGCGCCGGCCGTGGCGCTGGTCGGCTCGCCGGAAGATGTGGCGGAAGGGATCCTCGACCTCAAGCACGCCGGCGTCTCGCAATTCCTCTTCATCGGCTGGCCCGACCTCGATCAGATGACGACGTTTCACCGCGATGTACTCCCGCTCGTGCGCGAGCTCGAATGCCGCGGCGAGCGCGAGCAACGGAAGGGAGAAACGGCGTGACGGACGCGCTTCGCTTCCACTGGCGCCTTCCGCAGGGCGGCGAGCGCGCCGGCGCCTCGCGTGCGCTGCTGGCCAGCCGCGCCGAGTCGGCGTTGCCCGACGTCGAGTACCAGGCTTCCTTCTGCCGCACCGCCGAGGACCTCGGCATCGAGTCGCTGCTGACCGACTTCGGCTGGTCGAAGCCGGACTCGATCCTGCTGTCCGCCGCCATCGGACTGCGCTGCACGCGCGCGAAGTTCATCATCGCCTACCGTTCCGGCCTGATCTGCCCGACGACGTTCGTGCAGCAGCTCAACACGCTGTCGGCGCTGATCGACGGCCGCTTTTCGCTGAACGTCGTCGCCGGACACTCCCCCGACGAGCAGCGGTCGTACGGCGACTTCCTGCCGCACGACGAGCGCTATGCGCGTACCGAGGAGTTCCTGGCCATCTGCAATGCCTTCTGGCACGGTGAGGGGCCGGTGAACTACGAGGGGCGCTTCTATCGCCTCGAGAACGGAAAGGTGGCCACGCCGTTCGTCTCCAGCGACGGCGCGAAAGGTCCGGAGCTCTACGTCGCCGGCAACTCCGATCCGGCCATGCGCATGACCATCGCGCAGGGATCGTGCTGGATGATGATGGCCGACACGCCGGCGAAGATTTCCGCCAAGACCGATGCCGTGCTCGCGGCGGGCAAGACCATCGGATTGCGCATGTCGGTCTTCGCCCGGGCTACCCGCGAGGAGGCGATAGCTGCGGCGCGCGCGTTCGCATCGGAGCGGCCCGCGGACTTCGACTCGAAAGCCGCCGAGTCGCGGTTCGTGGCAAAAGGCGACACCGTCGGCATGCGCAAGACCTTCGAGCTGGCCGAGAGCGAATGGCTGACGCCGTGGCTTTGGACCGGTCTGGTGCGGGCACACGGCGCGCCGACGCTGGCCATCGTCGGCTCCTACGATGACGTCGCCGAGGCCCTGCTCGAATACAAAGCGGCCGGGGTGCGGCAGTTCATCTTCTCCGGATGGCCGAAGCTCGACGAGATGGTCCGTTTCGGCAGCGAAGTGATTCCGCGCGTGCGCGAAGCCGAGGCAGCGGCGGCGTGAGATTCAGCATCATCACCAACTGCGGCGCCGCCGAGGCGTACGTCGGCCGTTGCATCGAATCGCTGCGGGCGCAGAGCTTCACCGACTGGCGCTGCTTTGTGCAGATCGACCCCTGCGGCGATGACACAGACGGCGCCGCGTTGTCCGCGGCGGCGGGTGACAGCCGCTTTTCCATCGTCGCCAACGGACAGCGCCTCTTCGCCGGCGAGAATCTCGTCCGCGGCGTAGCGCGCTCCGGAAGCGCGGACGAGGATGTGATCGTGGTCGTCGATGGAGACGACTGGCTCAACGGAGACGGGGCGCTGGCCACGATCGCCGAGACGTATGCGCGCGACGACTGCTGGCTGACGTACGGAAGCTGGATCTCCACGCGCGGAGCGCACGACGGCAACTGGCCCGCCTACCCGGACGACACGACCGACTTCCGCCGCGCGCCGTGGCTGGCGACGGCGGTGCGGACGTGGAAGAAGTGGCTATGGGACCGGATCGACGACCGCGATCTACGCGACGACGACGGCCGCTACGTCATCGTCGCCGAGGACCAGGCCTGCATGCTGCCGATGCTGGAGATGGCCACCACTCGCCGCGCACGCCACATCGCCCAGCCGCTTCTGGTCTACAACCGCCTCAACCCGAATAACATCGGGAAAGTGATGCACGAGAAGGGACTGGCCACCGCGGCGATGATGCGGGCGCGCAGGCCGTATGAAGCGGTGCGCGCGTAGCGCTTAGCGCGTAGCGCCGGAGCGCTGGCGTCTCGCCGGCTGGCTCGGCGGCGTCTCGCCGCTGAGGGTTAGCAGGAATGTTTGGCGTCGGCCAGACCGGGGGCGAGACGCCCCCGGGCCAGCCGGCGAGACGCCAGCGCTCCGGCGCGCTTCGCGCTTTCACACGGCGACTCCTCGGACCGTCTGACCTATGGAGGTGTCTCATGGGCAAAGCGAAGGCGAAACCGAAACCGTTTGTGAAGAAGGGTCAGGCACCGCGTACGCCGCGTTCGCGCGGATAGCATGGTCGCGATTGATGTGGCACAGACACTCCTGTCTGTGCTGACGCCCGACAGCGACGGCTGCGACTGGGAGCGCATAACGCGGCTCATCGCCACCGGGCGGAGCGCCAGGCAAGCGTGGGAGCGACGCCGCGTCGCTGCGCTGCTGCTGGAGATCGAGTTCCTGCGTATCGATGCCGACGACGAGGACGCGCAGGAGCGCTTTCTCGCCGCGCTCGGCGCGGACATCCGACCCGAGGAAGTGCGCCGGCGACTGGAACGCTTCGCCTACGTGCGGCGCGGGACGGCGGATGACTTGCTCGCGCACGCCAGCTCCGAGTGCCATCTGCTGTTCGCGCGCTACCTCTTCACGCCGCGCGAGGTCGTCAAACGCATTCTGGCGCAGGTCCGAGTAACTGAAGGCCGCAGCAGGATGCGCCGCTTCAAACTCACCGAGCAGCATCCCTGGAACATGGCCGAGGCCAAGCTGGCGCTGCGGAATCTCCCGCCGTACGAGCGGGCCATCGTGCGCGGTCTGATGCGCGACTGGAGGATCTACTGGGTCGACGCCGGGACGCCGTCGCGCATCGGCTCACTGGTCGAGTTCCCCCTCGGCACCGTCGCTTTGGTCATCAAACCGCCGGGCAGCACGCACGAGATCGAGATCAAGCGCTGCGGCGTGCGCGGCCCGCGCGCCGTCGAGGTGCGGCAGCATGACGCGCGCGGCGAACGCCTGCCGAAGCAACATCAGCTCTACGGCGCCTCGATGGGCGACTGCCTGCTGTGGGAGTGGGGCGGCGGCTCGATGCTGTCGCGCTACTTCCGGAAGGTTCACGGGACAGAGTCGCCGATGTCGCAGGTGGTGTCGGTGGCGAAGATCCGCACGGTTCCCGGGATGCTGGGGCCGGTCGCGCCGAGGACGTATTTCGAGGAGCGCGAACATTACGGCGACGGATACGACGACATGCGCCGCGATCTGCCGCTCGTGGTCAACGACTTCACGAAACGCAAGCGGAGCGAGGAGGAGCTCGTCGACGCGCTGATCGTCGCCACCGATCCGGCGCAGGCGATCGTGACCGGTACGACCTCCTTTCGCCTCGATCTGCTGGCACGCTATCTCTCCCCCGAGGGGGCGGCCGGATACTTCGAGGCGCTCGCCGTTCCCCATTCCGGCGACGATGACCGCCGCTTCGCCGATGCCATCCTCGGCGAAGCGATCGACGACTACGAGCCGCCGCGCGTGCACTATCAGTCGTACGCCCACTACGTCGACGCCGCCCTGGTTTCGAACCGCCACGCCGCCGACGAGACCTACGCCAGCGTCTTCGCGCAGATCGGCCGTTTCTGGGGAACGGCGATGGCGGCGCGGGTCTACAGCTCCGGTGAGTCGTTCGCCGCCCGCAACACCGGCCTTCGGCGCGTCTGGACCGGCGAGCGCTGGCGCGTCACCTGGATCTCGATGGATCACGACAGCCTGCAGATGATCGGCCGCAAGTACCGGCACTTCCATCCTCATCCCGACGTCAACGGCATGCTTCAGGACCATGCTCACATCCTCGGCGGGCCCCTCGGCCGCTACATCGTCAAGGGCGAGCTGCAGGCGATGAAAGCGATCTACCGCCCGAGCGCGGAAGTGGCGTCGCGCGGCTTTGCCGCGTTCCGTACTGCGCTCACGGATTCGTATACGCACGCGCATCGCGCCATCCGCGAGGACCCTGCCGTCCGCCGGCTCTTTCATCGCGAGTTCGTCGAAACGCTTCACGAATGGGACGAGGCGATGGGCGACTTCATCGACGTCCGCCACGACAGCGAGGAGCTTCGCAAGTGGCACGACCGCACGCGCGCGCGCCTCGTGCGGCACGGCATCCCATCGCGCATCGTCAGGCAATACCTGCTCGTAGCCATGGACATGATCGATGTGCTCCCCTGGTTTGGCGGTCTCTACGCCAGACCGAAGCGCCGTTTGAGCAAGGCGTAAAGGCAACGCGGGTCGTAGGCGCCGTCCTTCGACGCGCCGCCGCGCCGCCACAATTCGTTCCAGAGATGGACAGCGTGTGCGCCGTCGACGGGCGGCATCGTCTCGGGATCGAGGACGTCGCGCCAACGGTGATACGGGACGGGACAGAAGACCGCCGGCGGCTGGACATGGTCGTCAAGGCCAAACTCGCGAACGATGGTGCCGCAGAGTTTCGGACCGGTCTCGCCCCAGCGCAGGGACGCTGGGTCGGCGGCGTCGCAAATGTCCCACGCACGCTGCATGGCCGGTGAGCCGGACGGTGCACGGATCACGCACGACGTCACCACGGGCGTCTCCTTCGATATCTCGCTGGCGAAGACGTACTCGCCGCTGAAGTCAAACGGCTCGAGACAGACGACGTCCGTGTCGACCCACCAGCCGCCGCGGTCGAGGAGCAGCTTGTAGCGAAAGAAGTTCGAGAAGCCCGACACCGTATCGTGCTCGGCGTAGCGGAAGATGCGCGCCCGCGGCAGGATCGCAGCGGCGTCACGTAGCGCGACGCCG
>JADGNY010000189.1 GCA_017883235.1 Thermoanaerobaculia bacterium
GACAACGCCGCCAGCCCGAATTTTCCCGAAGGCCTCAAGGCGTTTCTCGAGAAGCGGGAGCCGCGCTTCGTGTAGCGCCTCTGCCCACCTCAGGCGTCCCAGGTCCGGGAAGTGGGGCCATGCCTTCGATCTTCGGATTCGGGCGGTACGCCATCACCGAGGAATCCGCGCCGGGTAGAGAAAACCGACCCAAGAACTCCTCGGAATGGAAGATGGCGCTACCAGATGTGGAACCACGGCGTCGAAAGCGAAAAACGAAGGCCCGGCCCCACTGGCTCCCGCAAAGGGGCGCTCTTCACCAAGGTCTCCATCGCCAAGGCCGACAACGAGGTCGACGTCTGCGTGAAGAATCGTGTCATCAAACTTTCGCCATTGCCGCGGCGATCGAACGGAACACGCCGAGGCCGTCTGTGTTGCCGAGCAGAGCCTCGGCGCAGCGTTCCGGATGCGGCATCATGCCCAGCACGTTCCGTCCGGCGTTGCAAATGCCGGCGATGTTGCGCGCCGAGCCGTTCGGGTTCGATTCGCGCGTGAAGCGCCCCTCGGCATCGCAATAGCGAAAGATGACTTGCCGGTTGCGCTCCAGATCGTCGAGCACGTCGTCATCAGCGAAGTAGTTTCCTTCGCCATGCGCGATCGGCACGCGAAGCACGGCGCCGCGCTCCAGATCGCACGTGAACGGCGTGTCCGTCTCTTCGACGCGAACAAACACATCGCGGCCGAGGAAGCGAAGGTGCTGGTTCCGCATCAACGCGCCCGGCAGAAGACCCGCTTCTGTCAGAACCTGAAATCCGTTGCAGATGCCGAACACCAATCCCCCGGCGGCGGCGTGGCGGCGGATCGGCTCCATGACCGGAGCGAACTTCGCCAGCGCCCCGGCGCGAAGATAGTCGCCATACGCGAACCCGCCCGGAATGATCACGCAGTCCGCGCCGCGAAGGTCAGTCTCCTTGTGCCAGAGAACATCGACCTCTGCACCGAGAATGTCGCGCGTCACGTGCAACGCATCGTGATCGCAATTCGAGCCGGGGAGGACGACGATGCCGAACTTCATGATGGGTGAAGTTTAGCGCGGGGGGAGACTGAAAATCATGGGGTTTCGGTAGAAGCTCGGTAAGTCCTTCGGAGGTTGTGGAACGAGACAGGTAGATAGCGTAGCTAAAGAAGACCCAGCATCCTCTTCGCGCGATTCTCGAGAATCCTCGCACTCCGGATCACCATCTCGCAGCTTCTGAGATCATCGGTCGTCAGTTTTCCAAGCAGCTTCAAACCCTTGGTTCGCAATTTCGCGAGCGGTACTACTCGGAGCTCACGGAAGTCGATCGCAGTCTCCTCGGGTAAGAACGAGTACGAGCTCGCTACGAAGATTCGCACATCAGATATAAGCAGCGGATGCTCACGGAAGTAGTTCACCCGAGATGTGGCGATGAAATAGTGAACATCATCGTTGATTGACGGCGGCGTGAAGTTGAAAGCAAGGCACCGCTTCCAACGCGGATCCTTTGAGATCCAGAATCCGTATGTTGAATCGTGGTCAGCGCCGAAGACGCAACCGCGCTCGAGCTGCGGCGTTCTGGCCATCACCAACTCAGGGAGTCAGCGAAGTCGCGATCCTCCTGGTCGGCCTCGACAACGGCCACCATGGACTCATGAGCCGGGTCGAAAAACGCCTGAAAGGGGATCGGAACACTGCCGCGCCCTGTCTTTAAGCGCTCCTCGTCCGCAGCCTTCACACACGCATCTTCGTGTGACAGGTCACGAAGTTGCCATCCGGTCTTCTTGCCGAATCGATCGACGATTTCCTGCATTACCTCGATATCGGTAGTTGAAAAGACATCAAGATCGGGAGCTTTCCTGGCGATGAGTTGCGGGTATTTTCGCGAGCGATCGACAGTGAAATACTCATCGAACCGCGGATCGTGGTCGCCGGTCGGGTGCTCAGCAAGCACATCCTGAATTTGGCCAAGCGCAGCCGTTGGGATCGGGCCATTCTTCATGCAATAGTAAGTGTCGCCCGTAATCGGCCGCCCATACTTCAGCAGGTGTTCCCGGTCAGCGAAATAAAGGAGCTTGGCCGTCTTCAGCGGATCAAGGCCCTTGACGCCACGAGATGCGAAGAAGGCCAGCTCCTGAACGAGCTTTTCTGAGTCGAACCTGAAGTGAATTGGGCGCATGGACGGTGTCTCGATTCGTTCTCTACGCTGAAAATTGCAAGCGGTACACCACGGTGAGGAACAATGGACCTAATACATGGTACCTCGGTCGAGGTCCTGACGCAGAAGCTTCGCACCAATAGGCTGAACCGCCCACGATTGGAACCTACCGATTCCGCGAAACATCTACAAGGAGGAGGATCGATCTTTCGCTCCTTCCTACTTCGCTACCGCCGCCCTCGGCACTTTGTAAATCGTCAGGAACCCTGCCCGGTCGGTAACGATGACGGTGTTGCTGGCGTGGTCGAACGCAATCGCGTATGCGGCGACGCCGTAGAGCGACGCCGGAGTCACGCGGCGGTTTGAGCCGGCAAAGGCGACGCTGGCGTTGCAGCGCTGCTCCGCGAAAAGAAGCAGCTCGGGCGACGCCAAGGCGGCGATCTGTGCGCCGCTGCCCTCGGGGAGGCAGATGGCGTCGCTGTTGGTCAGGTCGCCGAAGTTGATGGCCATCCGCATCTGACCGTTCGCGCCGGCAGTCATCTGCTTCGGGGGCTTCGTCATCGACAGCGGCTTTTCGAAGAGGGAGTTGCGGCTGAGTGCGATCAGCGCCTGATCGCCGGCGGCGAACAGCGCGGCCTCGATCGATTTGTCGGTCTGCAACGGCTCACGGGCCAGCTCGGCGAAGTTCGTTGTATCGAAGAGCGCCACCGAGGTCGCCTTGGTGTTACCGAAATCCTCGGGGGCGATGACCGCCAGCAGCGCGCCGTTCGCGCTCACGGCGATGGCCATCGGATCGTCGATGTTGATGGTCCGCAGTTCCTTTTGACCGTCGGCGTCGTAGACGTGAACGTGGCGGCCGAGGAGGTAGAGATGGCGTCCCTGCGGATCGGGGAGGACATCGCGAATCGGTTCCCCTTCCAGCGTGATCTCGCGGCGGACGGCAAGATCGGGGAGCGAAAGGATCGAGGCACTCTCGTCGCTGCCGTTGGCGATATAGAGCCGCGTGCCGGCGCGGTTGGTACGCATCGTCACGAGCTCTTTCGTCGAGGCGATCTCGGCGGAGTCGAGGACGACGCGTTGTTTGATCGCTCCAGTTTTCGGATCGATGGCCACCACCGCCTGCGGCTGGGCCAATCCTACGTAGATGGTCCCGTCATCGCCGACGGCGACGCCGTGAGGATCGCCGGGAAGCTGCCAGCGCTTGACGATTTTCTGGTCGCGGGTGGAAACAGGGGTAAGCGGCTGGGCAACAATCGGAATCGCGGCCAGGAGAAGCAGGCTAATCGTCGATCGAGTACGAAAACTTTTCGATGACCGTGTTGGCGAGGAGCCGCTCGCACATCTGCCGGAGCTGACGCTCGATCTCTTCGCGAGGCTGGCCACGATCCGCAAGCGTGATGCGAAACAGCTTGCCGGCGCGCACATCTTCCACCCCTTCAAACCCAAGCGTGCTCAGCGAATGCTGAATGGCCTTCCCCTGCGGGTCGAGAACAGACGGCTTCAACTCGACGATGACGGTGGCTTTCATTAGGCGGATTCTATGCGGTTGCGGGGTCTCGGGGTTGCGGGGTTGCTAGGTTGCTAGGTTGCAGAAAAACTCGCTCGGCCTGGGCAAGCTGAAACCAAGTAACTCCGCAACCCAGCAACTCAGCAACCCAGCAACCCCGAGACCGCGAAACCGCGCAACCGCGAGACCGCTCCGTTAACCAAGACCTCCCCCCCACCGTATTAGCTCGTAACTTCAGGAGGCTTCAAATGGATGGTGTATTAGTCCTCGTCCCTATCATCGGTACGATCATGTTCTTCAGCACGGTCATCTTCGTCGTGTGGGCGAGTGTCCATGCCAAGAACCGCAAGGCCACGCTTCAAGCCGAGGTGCAGACGCGCCTCATCGACAAGTTCAGCAACGCTCCGGAATTCGTCGATTTCCTCAACTCGGACACCGGCAAGCAGTTCCTGAGCGGCATCGACAAAATGCCGAAGCTCATGGCCCGCGACCGCATCGTCGGTGGCGTCTCACGCGGCCTCATCCTCACTCTGCTCGGCGCGTCCTTCATCGCAATCTGGATCGCCGACAGCAACGTCGGCTTCATGTTTCCCGGTTTCATCCTCCTCGGCCTCGGCATTGCCTTCTTCCTCTCCACGCTCGTCTCTCTCAAGCTGTCGCAGAAGTTCGGCCTGATCGGCGACGATTCGCCGACCCCGCGCGAGGTGGGCCATGCAAACGGCAGACGCGAGTCGACGGAAACACAGGCGTGAGGCGAACGTGCAATTGGAAGGTACCCTGATCGCGTCGCCGTTCGGCGACGCCGTGAAAGCGGCAACCCCACGGCGGCCCGAAAGACCGATGGACGAAGCGTCATTCGAAGCGTTCTACCGGAAGACGGCTGGCCGCATCTGGTCGTACATCTACCGGATGACCGGCGACGCCGCGATGGCCGACGACCTGCTGCAGAAGACGTTCTTCCGCTTTCTGCGCAGCAATCCGTCGATCGCGGATGACGATCACTTACGCCGCTACGTCTACAAGACCGCTACGAATCTCGTCTTCGATCATTTCCGCGAGACGAAGCGCGATCGGACGCGCGCGTATGAATGGATGCCGGCGGAAGCGCGGCCTGACCGCGGCGATCTGCGCCACGACATGGCCCGCGTGTTCGCAGATCTGAAGCCGCAGGAGCGCGCGCTGCTGTGGCTGGCGCACGTGGAAGGAAACTCGCACGAGGAGATCGCCGAGGCCATCGGCGTGAAGGCGAAGAGCGTGAAGGTGATGCTCTTCCGCGCACGCAAACGCCTTGGCGAAATGCTGACGAAGAAAGGACTGGCTCCCGAGGTGACGCGATGACGACCGAATGCCCCTTTGAACCGAATGTCCTCGACGCCGTCACCAACGATGCCTGGACCGAGTCTCTCCGTGCGCACGTGGCGTCGTGCGACGATTGCGCAGCCGCCGCCGAGGTGGGGTCGTGGATGACCAGATTCTCCGGACTCGACGAACGGGAGCACATCCTTCCCGACCCTGCAGTGCTCTGGCTGAAGGCAAGGCTGCTGCAATCGAAAGCGGTGGTAGAGCGGGCGTCGCTGCCGATTACGCGTCTGCAGATCGCCGCCTACCTGATCATCGCCGCCTGCTGGGCCGCGCTGCTGACCTGGAAATCGAGCGCCCTCCAGCTCTGGATCAATCACTTTTCCCCCGGCCACATGGTCCTCGGCGCCACCGGCGCGGAAGCGACGAGGTCCCTGTCGCTCGGCGTCCTTTTCGCGATCGTGATCCTGGCGTCAGCGACCGTGGGGGTAGCCATGCATACGATCCTGGCGGAGGAGTGAGGGCAGCCGGGAGTACGTAACGGAATTGTTACAGAAGGTCGATTCGTGGCCCAATGAATCGATTTTTTCGCTGCGCATCAAACGTTCTTCGCTAAGCATCGAAGATCCTTCGCTGTGCATCGGAGATCCTTCGCTACGCATCGAAGATCCTTCGCTACGCATCGAAGATTCTTCGCTACGCATCAACAAACGTTCGCTACGCATCAAAGATCCTTCGACGCATATCAACGATCCTTCGCTACGCATCAATGGACCCTTCGATGCATATCAATGGACCCTTCGGTGTACATCAACAAATCTTTGATGCACATCGACGGTCCTTCGATACGCATCATCGATTGCTAACTCCAGTAAACCGATCGCTGGAGTGGCGTGAACGACCTTCGTCAGAACGTCCCCCATATCAACACGCGCTTGAACGTGTAGAAATACGGACGCTCCTCACCGAGGGCCGCAACGACGCGCGCGCTGTATTCGGCGAGGAACTCTTCGTATCGCTCCGCGGATAGAGCCTCCCGATAGGGCGTCAGTGTCGATCCCTTTGTCCACTCGACGACGTCCGCCGCCGACGGCAGGATGTGGCCGTAGACCTGAAGCCGGATGTGTTGCCGCGCGAAGCCGAGGTGGTGGAGAAGCGCGGCGTAGCGTTCCGGTGGAAGGACGTTGACCGTGCGGGGTGAGATGCCGAAAGAGACCGCGGCCTCGGTGGCGATCCGGTGTGAGGGATGGTCGTGGTTCGCCGGCATCTGTACCGCGAGTTGGCCGTGCGGCGAGAGGAGCGCCACGAGCTTGGCGAAGAGGTGGTCATGATCCGGTATCCAGTGCAGGGCGGCGTTGGAGAAGATCAGGTCGAACGGGCGGTCGGTGACGAAGCCTTCGACGTCGCCCTTCTCGAAGCGGAGCGCCTCCGAGCCGAATGACTGCGACTTGAGCAGCATCGTCTCGGAGTTGTCGATGCCGATGGTCTCTTCCGCGGCCAATTGGTCGTGGAGCTCGCGCGTCAGCTCTCCCGTTCCACATCCGAGGTCGACGACGCGCATGCGCGGGCGTCGCTCGATCAGGGACGCCAGATCGCGGAATGGCTGCGCGCGCTCGTCTTTGAATCGCTCGTATTGAGTAGGGTCCCACATGGTACGGAACTTGGCGGATTCTACGACTCCCGCGTCAGTCTCCGATCATTGGGACTTTGGAATCTGCTTCAACTGCTCGATGTACGCTTGCGCCCTCATCGCCTGAGGGCTCATCGGAGCGATCCGGATGAGGCGGTTCCAGGTTTTGATCGCCTTGTCCTGGTCTTTCAGGTCCTGCGCATAGAGCACTCCGAGGTCGAGAAGGCTTGGCAGGTGCTTCGGGTTGATCGTGCTCGCCTTTTTGAAGTTGGCCATTGCTTTGTCGAACGCACCAAGCTCCCTGTACAGGACACCCTGGTCGGTGAGGACATCAGGACTGTTTGGTTCCAGTTGGAGAGCTTTGCCGTAGGCCTCGATCGCCTTCGTCCTCTGCTCCGAATCGAAGTACTCGTTACCAAGCGCCACCCAGCCCTTCGCATTGCCGGGATCACGGTCGACGAGCTGACGCAGCGAGGCAATTCGCTGCTGCCTGGTTCTCGCAGGCGCCACCTGAGGCGCGGCCTGCTTCGTTCCGGTGGGGGCAGATGGCCGCTCCTGTTTGGCCTGCTTGCAGACAGCTACTGACATCACCAGAGCGGCCACCATACCGCGAGCGACGAAACGCGCGACTCTGCTACTCATGGTCCGCAAGTGTCGTCCCCTTTCCAGATGAAGAAATAGGCGAGCCGGCTTGATGCCTTGCCGGCTCACCCATGTTTCAGGTGCGATCAAAGAGTGCCGATGCTCCCAGTGGCCTTGGTCAGCGCCTTCGTCGTCCTGTCGAAATCGAGGTTGAGGGTCAAGAGGCCCGTCTTCGACCTGAGGTATGACCGGGGCCCATTCTCGAAGAAGGCAAACGTGGTTCTGAACACGTTCGTCCCTTTGAACCGCCGATGCACGCTCGCCTCGCACTCGTTGAGGTAGACCTTTCCGGTCTTGTTTCCGATTCCCTTGACGCCGCGGCCGTCGATGGTGACGTATACGACCGGAGGCCGGATGGGGTCGGTGATCACCGTTGCGCTCATCCTCAACGGCCCCGAGAAGTTGACCGCTTCACCCAGTCCGGTCTTCAGCGCCGAGGCGGTACCGGAGACCTGGATGGTGCAGTGCGAGCGGGTGAATTTCTGCGCGTAGGCGGGGCCAACAGCAAGGAACGCCCCCACTACCCCGACGAAAAGGGACAGGATGACAGCCTTTGTCGACCCCCTATCTAACTTCATCCTTTGCTCCAATCGAGGCGAAAAAGTGGTTCAGGCATGGTTGGACGGGTCATCAGAATGCCGTCGGCAGGATATCGTCCGGTGCCATGAACGTGACGCCCTGCGGCGTAGCGATCGGAGTCGGAAGAGGCCGCAGGAAGGGTGACCCGCCATTGTCGATCTCCCACCGCATCAGCATGGCGTTGTCCTCGTGTATCGTGTTGTGGCAGTGCTCCATGAACATCCCACCCCAGTCGCGGAACTGCATGGCGATCGTCACGGTGCCGTCCGGGTGCAGGCGATAGACGTCCTTGCGGCCCTTCTCCCACGCCGGGACGTTGTTCGCGTACCCGTTACGGGCGAGGATCTGGCCCTCTTCGAAATGGATGTGGATAGGGTGGTCCCAGTCGCGGCCGCCGTTCTGGAGGGTCCATTGCTCGGTGGTGCCGAATCCAGGCGCCGCGGTGATGCGGCCGTAGTCGGCGTCGAGCGTGTCCCCTCCGCTTCTGCTCCATTCCGGCACGATGATGCGGCCGTGGTTCGCGTCGAGCGTGGTCACCCTTCTACTGCTGTAGTTCCAGTTCCGGGAGTCACCGCCGTCCGTCAGGATGCCCCAGGGCCCTGTGAAGGAGGTGCTGCCGCTGGTCGTCTGCTGCGCGTTGTCGTCGAATTTGAAGGTCCGGGTCCGCGTCACGGCAGGCAGGATCGGATTGGGGATCATCGGATCCGGAACCTGACTCACGTCCTGCACGGCCGGCCGCCGCACGATGCGGAACTCGAGGAATTTCCCGACCCCCGGATCGCTGGTGCTGCCGGCGAGCGCTTCCGAGAGAGAAAGGTCCTGGTCCGGCATCTTCCCGTTGGTCTGCTCGGCCAGGTTGACCCACCAGACCTTCGACCCCACCGCGTACCGCGAGAAGTCGATGACGACGTCAAAGCGCTCGGCGATACTCATCTCGTCGAGCTCGGTGAGTGGCACTGGGTGCGGCAGCAGGTTCCCGTCGTTGGCGATCTGGATCATCGTCGAGCCGTCGCTCAGGGCCAGCTTGAAGAAGCGGGAGACGGCCGCGTTGAGGATC
>JADGNY010000190.1 GCA_017883235.1 Thermoanaerobaculia bacterium
GACACACCTCGGCCTCTCCGTCCGCGCCCACGACCGCATCCTCAAAGTCGCCAGAACGATCGCCGATCTCGCCGGCAACGAGCGCATCCAGAGCGCCCATATCGCCGAGGCGGTGAACTACCGGGCGCTCGATCGGGCGTATTTCAGGACGTGAGTTGGCGATGTCGCGAACCGTTCACTACTACCGCGTGCAGCCGAGGGAGGACAACGAGTTAGTGGCTTCGACTGGGAAGTTGGCTGGCGGTCCGCCGCGCAACATCTTCCAAAGCTCGTTTCCCAAGGTGAAAGCGTTCATCGGAAAGTTGGGAGAGCAAACCGGTATTGAATTCGTAACGATGGTTCAACCGGACAAGGGTTGTCCCCCCGGCCAGGCATCTGGTCGGAGGGACACCCGGGTGTGGAAGTGCTCGAAAGCGGTGATTTGGTTGCGATTGCAGTTAATATTGTCGCGAGGAACGACTGATGCACCGCGCAGCCGCAGATGCAATTCGGAACCCGCCGGATCTCGCGTTGATCGCACACGTTCCCGCCGCTACGCTGCGGCGAGCGATTCCGATCACCCTCGAGAAACTCGGTCCCTTCACGGAGCCAGAACCGTCTGAGGGTGCGACGATCGAACTGGCAAGCGGACGATACGTCGTGGTCATCTTCGGGCTCGTGACGGAACGGCTTTACGTTCACGCCGCGAACCCCGACGGGGTTGCGGCAGTAGCCGATTTTCTTCGAGAATCGAAGATCGGCGAGGCATCGATCGAGTGGCTCGATCCTCGTTTTTCAGCAGTCACAGCCGCCGCTGCGCAGCAACTCACTCCGGTGCGTACCTGACGACACGTTACGCACCGCGGGTCCTATCGGCGACTTAAACCGCTGCACTTCCACGTCACGATCAGGATGAGGATCACGAGAGCGACGAGAACCGGGTGGCCTTCATACGAAGCGCCTCTCCGTCCACGCCGCATGGCCTGAAGCACCCTCGGCGGTAGGCGACTTTCTCCGGGAATCCGCTCTTCAGGAGTCCGCGATCGAGTGGATGGATCCTCGTCTTGCAGCATTATTTCCGGGCGAGCCCAAGCGGCGGTTGTGACGTTCTGCTGAACTTCTGTACCGCGGCAGACCCCGCCTTGCTTCACCTAAACTGCTGATACGGCTGGCGTTAGCTGTCGGCGAAGTGCTGGTTTTGTCACTCCGGGATTCGCCGTTAATCGCTCAGAATAATTGTGCTTCCCGGCGAGGTTTCAGCCCGAGCGAAAGAAGTTCGATTAATTGTTGACAAAATCGGCTTCGATTTTATGATCTTATCACCTAGCCAGCAGGGTACGTGATGGGTGAGGAGTCGGAGAATGGCTTTTGAAAAATGGGATCCGCAGCCTGAATTCGAACGCTTTCCTGCCTCTGCGACGATCGTCCAGTCGCGCTTGATCCGGCTGCCGACGCCCGTGGCGTCGATGCTCCGGCTGCGCGGGAAGATCAACGCTAACCTCTACTACGACAAGAAGCGGAAGGTCATCGGCATTCGCGCGCTCGACAAAAAAGAAGAAGGCGCCGCGAAGATCCGGCAGTCCGACAAGTCGACCTCGCTTCACGTTCCGAGCTTCTTCCGTTTCTACGACATCGAAGTGCCTGGCATCAAGCGCTTTCATTGCTGGTACGACGAGAAGGAGCGGATGGCGATGATCGACATCTCGCGCCCTTCGCCTCGCGGACGGCCGGCGGGAACGTAGTCGTCTTTCGCGAAGATCGACAAAAACAAAACGGGCGGCCGCGAGGCCGCCCGTCGTGTTTGGATCGTAAGGAAGGCTAGTGGCTTGAGCGGCGGCGAGTCGTCGGAGGCGGGTTCACCACCGAGAACATATTCATCAGACTCTTCGACGCTTCGTCGCTGATCACCCACATCATTCCCGGGAAGGCGGCAGCGCCCGAAGCCATCTTCGTGGCCGGGTCGTTGTTCTGCATGAACTGCGCAACCGACGCCAGCGGGACGTGCGTGCCGTAACCGGTGTTGATGGCTTTGATGTACTCGTTGGCGAACAGCGTGTAGCCGATGTCGCTGAGATGAACGCCGTCGAGGCTGAAGATGCCGCCGGTGATGAAGTCGCTCGTTAGATGGAACGGACCGACGTTCAGGCCGGTGGCGAATCGATCGAAGAGCCCCTTGATGTCGGCGACAGGGACGTTGTGTGCCGCCGCCGAGGCGACGATCGCCGTGTTGAAGTCAGCGATGCGCTGCGTCAGCGTGGCGGTCTCGGCGGGCGTGAGGATGACGGCATCGGGCAAGGGCGTGCCGAAGAGCGGAAGCTTGTTGGTCGGATCGATGAGCGGTTTGAGCTGGGGCGGAATGCCGAACCCCTGCGCAACGAGCGAGCTGCCCGCGAGCGTGATAAAGCTGCCGGCCTGGAGCTGACCAACGAAGGGGGAGGCATCGATCTGGCCGACGAGAGTGATCGGCTGTCCGGTCGGACCGATGACCGGCGTGCGCGTGGCCGGACTGATCAGAACCGTCGGCACGGTGTTGAAAAACGGCACCGCACCCGGATTCGTCGGCAGCGTGCCGACGACCACGCCCGCGCCCGAGGCGACGAGCTTGTCCAGCATCGTGTTGTACGCGGCCGTGAAGGTGGTGACCGGCGTAAGACCGGCGGTCGTGCCATTGGTGGCTGACCCGAGGAAGTCGTTGCCGCCGATCCAGACCAGGATGAACGTCGGTTTCAGCGCGAGAACGGAATCGATCTCGGTCACCGGTCCGCGGAGGATGAACTGCGCGAGCTGCTCCACGCCGCGCGTCGGCTTGGCCACGGCACCCGTCACTGTGAACGTGTCGGCGACGTTCGCGCCGGGGATGCTGACGTTGTTGAACGGACGGCCGAAGGTCGTGTTCAGCGGCACTCCCTGGCCGGCCGCGGGGGCGATGACGGGCGGGAAGGTGCTGATGTCCATCAACTGCAGTTCCGGACCGATGCCCGGGAAGCTGACGATCGGCTGGGCGAAGCAGTTGTCGGTGGCTGACGAGCCGATCGTGCAGAGCGGAATGCCGAGCTGATGGGCCACGATCGACGGCCAACTGAAGACCGAGTGATGTTCGTTGAGCGAGTTGCTCTCGAAGCCGGCGCCGTAGCTGTCACCGATGGCGACGACGGTTGTGAATTTGGCCGAGCCGGTCGCGGCAAAGCTCGGAACTGCGATGACCACGATGGCCAGTGCCAGCGTGGTGATGCGAGCGAAGCTTCCGATGCGCGTCATGTGGGGTTCTCCTTTGTGTCGCCTAGAATCGGTAACCGAAGTTCAGGCTGACGAGGTTTGCGTCCGTACGATACGTCCCGTTGAAGTCGATTTCCGGCGAGCTGATGCCTTCGGTACCGCGCTTCTTGAAGTGAAGTGCAAACTCGGTGGCGTCGAGCATCCAGTGGCCGCTGTGCCAGCCGATGCCGAAAGACGCGCCCTCGCGGTCGGCGTCCGGAAGCAGCGGGCTGACGTTCTGGGTCGGCTGGGGCGTCCGGTCGTACAGAAGGCCGAGGCGGACGTCCCAGTTCGCGTTGACGGTGCGATTCGCGCCGAGACGGTAGGAATTGACGTTGTCCCAGCCCTGCGGGCGAGTGAAGCCAAAGGTCGGCGTGGTGAGGAAGTCGACTTTCAGTTGCTTGAAGCGGCTCCAGGCGGTGTGGACGAGGTCGAACTCGATGTCCCAGTTCGGGATGGCCGTCGTGGCGATTCCGATGTTCGCGACCGAGGGAAAGTTGAACGTCGTCGCAATCGGCTGGCTCGGAGGAAGTTGCGGCTTGACCAGCGCGTCGAGCTGGGCGTTTCCGGTGGAGATCTGCGTAATCGTGACCGTGCCTTTGAACTTGATGTCCATCGGAGCGCGGTAGGAGGCGCCGACGCGCCACTCTGAGGAGGGCTTGAAGAGCACACCGGCGTTCCAACCCCAGGCGTTGTCCCAATCACTCGACAGATAGGCAGTGCCGAGGTCCGGGAACCGGCCGAGGAACGGATTCACATTGACAGTGCTTGGCGGGAACGTGAGGTTTTGCGCCAGGATCACGCGCGCCCGGCGATACTCGGCGCCAACGCCGATGGCGACACGGCCGTCGGTGGTCTGCCAGGCGAGCGCCGGCTCCACCGAGGTCGTCTTGATGTTCGCGTCGCGCGAGACGAAGCGGCCGATAAAGGGATCTTCCCAGTTCACGCGCAGCCCGAACGGCGTGAACACGCCGACGCCTGCCGTCAGGTTCGTTCCAATCGGCATGACGAAGTAGGCATTGGGGAGAGCGAAGGTGTGAGGCCGGTAGTGCCCGGTGCTGCCGCTGGTGAAGGCATCATTCGGGTCGCCGGTGAACTCGTTGGTGAAGTTGATGCCGGTTCCGCCGGTCATGAATGCCGTGTGACGCTGCTGGGCGATGCCGGCGACGTTGTAGAAGATGGCGCTCGGATCGTCCGCCGTTGCGGCGAACGCGCCACCCATGGCTGTCGCTTTGGCGCCTTGTTCGTAGAGCCCGAATCCAGCTCCGAACGCCGCGCCGCTTACCGCCAACATTACTGCCGAAACCAGTAGCCCGATTTTGCTGAAAGAACGCAAGCTGGACCTCCTAAAATGACTCAAATTGCGTGTGAACGCAGAACCTCGGAAAACCGCCGGATCATAGCATACGCATATCTCCGCAACTGGTGTTCGCGCTCAGTCGCGATTCATGAGCCGAGCAATTCACGGAGAATTGAATTTGCCAGCTCGGCCTTCGCTTTGCCGCCCGTCTCCTTCATCAACTGACCGACCAGGAACCCGAAGAGCTGGGCCTTGCCGGCCCGGTATTGCCCGACCTGTGTGGCATTGCGCTCGATCACGCGCCTCGCGGCCTCGCGGATGACATCCGGATCGCTGATCTGAGCGAGTCCCCTGCGCGTGACGATCTGCTCGGGGTCGTCGCCGCTCGCGGACATGTCGTCGAAGACTTCCTTCGCAGACTTGCCGCCGATGGCCCCGCTATCGATGAGTCGTATCAGCCGTCCGAGATTCACCGGGGTGACGCGATAGTCCGCGATGTCCAGCTTCTGCTCGTTGAGGATTCGCAGCACTTCGTTGCGCACCCAGTTCGCCGCCGCGCGGGGGTTGCCGCTGGCATCGGCGGCCGCTTCGAAGTAACCGGCGAGCGGACGCGAGGTGACGAGTGCCTCGGCGTCGACCGCGCTCAGCGCAAAGTCACGCTGGTAGCGCTCGGCGCGGATGTGCGGCAGCTCCGGGATGGCGCGCGCAATCTCGTCGATCCACGCCCGCTCCACGACGAGAGGCAACAGGTCGGGATCGGGAAAGTAGCGGTAATCGTGCGCCTCCTCCTTCGAGCGCATGGGACGGGTCTCGCCCGCCGAGGGATCGTAGAGTCTCGTCTCCTGGGTGATCACGCCGCCCGATTCGAGCACGGCGCTCTGGCGGGCGATCTCAAAGTCGATGGCGCTGCGCAGGTAGCGGAAGGAGTTGAGGTTCTTGATCTCCGTGCGCGTGCCGAGGGCGCCACCCGGTTTTCGCACGGACACGTTGGCGTCGCAGCGCAACGAGCCTTCCTCCATGTTGCCGTCGCAGACGTCGGTGTACATGAGGATCTGCCGCAGTCTCGTCAGATACGCATCGGCCTCCTCGGCGGAGCGGATGTCGGGCTCGGAGACGATCTCGACGAGCGGCGTGCCGGCGCGATTGAGATCGACGTGCGAAACGCCACCGGTATGGATCGACTTGCCTGCGTCTTCCTCCATGTGGATGCGGAGGATGCGCACGCCGCCGATCCTGCCTGCCGTGGCCAGCGGCTGGTCGAACTGTGAGATCTGATACCCCTTCGGCAGGTCGGGGTAGAAGTAGTTTTTCCGGGCGAAGACGGAGCGCTCGTGAATGGTGCATCCGGTGGCGATGGCGGCGCGAATGGCCAACTCGACGGCGCGGCGATTCAGTACCGGCAACGCTCCCGGATATCCGAGGCAGACCGGGCAGATCTGCGTGTTCGGCGGCGCCCCGAACGAGGTGGAGCAGGCGCAGAAAATCTTCGTTGCCGTTGCCAGGTGCGCGTGCACCTCCAGGCCGATGACCGCTTCCCACGTCATGTTTTGATTATGTCATTGGGGTCGGGAGTCGGGAGTCGGGAGTCGGGAGTCGGGAGTCGGGAGTCGGGGGTCGGGAGTCGGGGGTCGGTTGTCGGGGGTCGGTTGTCGGCCGGAACGACTGGTCGTTGATATCAACGCCCGAACCTCCAACCCTTGACAACCGACAACCGACAACCGACAACCGACAACCCCCGACCCCCGACCCCCGACTCCCGTATACAATTCAGCACTTCCCGGTCATGTCTCGCGCAGTTCTGTTTCGTATCTACGTGCTGTCGGCGATCGTCATCGCCTTTACGGCGGTGGTGTGGACGTTCAGTGTTGCTTCATGGACCACGGTTGAAACGCTGCTCTTCTATGCGGCGCTGGTTTCGGTGGCGGCCTGGGTTCGCGTCGACGACGACACGCCCGGCTTCGAGGCCGCGGTGGTGTTCGCGGCCATCCTGCTTCTGCACGATCCGGCCGTGGCGTTGATCTCCGTCTTTGTGGGGACCGCGGTCTACCATCTGGCTCGCGACGCCGGCAGGCGCACCTTCCGGCTCGATTCCCTGTACGACGCGGCGCAGCTCGCGCTTTCGTACTACATCGTCGGGCTTCTCTACGTTTCGGCCGTGGCGAAAGACGCCCAGCTTATGGCGAAAGTCTCCGGCTACATCCTTCTCGTCATCGGCTACCTGGTCGCGCACGTGTTCTTCGCGGCCATCCGTCACGCGCTCGATGCCAGCCGCGACGCGCTCGACGTCCGCCGGCTCCTCGTCGTGCAGAGCCGGATGCTCCTGCTGATGACGCCCGTGGTCGCCGTGGAAGTGCTCTGTTACTCGGTTTACGGGATGCTCGGTTTCGCGCTGGCCTCCCTGCCGGTGCTGGTCGTGGCGTACACGATGCGCAACGAGTCGGATGCAACGCAGCAGAACACGGAGCTGCTCCGGCGCAATCGCGAGCTGTCCATCCTCACCGAAGGCGCGTCGCAAATACTTTCCGCCGAAGGCGATCAGGAGACGCTACGGCGTATGGTGGCGCTCCTCGGGCGGCTGGCTCGGCTCAAGGCATGCGCGGTCGTGACCTGGGGCGCAAATCCCGACATCCCGGCCACCGTCTACCGGCACGGCGCCTGTCAGCCGACCGATCAGGGGATTCTGGCCTGGGTCGAATCGGCAGGGTTCGCGGCATCGGCCCCCAGCCGTGCCTTCGTCTTTCACAACGACCAGCGCCGCTTCCCGTTGTCGGAAGGGAACGCCATCCAGGTGCTCATCGGCATTCAGACGGTGGAGGTCATCTACGGAATCCTCATCTACGAAACGGAGGACCCGTCGATCCTGAAGAGCGGCAGCATCAATCTCCTGACGTTGCTCGCCAACCAGACCGCCTTGTCGCTGCAGGACCAACTGCTGCGGCGCGAGATGGGGGAGAAGACGACGCAGCTCGAGGCGCAGGCGGCCACCAAGTCGCTCATCCTCGATGTCGCCAACGGTCTCATCGGCCCACACGACGTCGACGCCATGCTCACGCGCATCGCCCAGGCCATCCGAAAAGCGCTCGGGTTCGAGCAGGTTGTCTTCGCGCTGTTCGATGCCAAACGCGCCGAGTTCACGCGGCGCGCGCACGCCGGGCTCGACGACCTCTGGGAGGAGATGAGGCGGAAGCCGGTGGCATCGAGCGAGATCACGGCCTTCTTCGAAGACGAGTTCCGCGTCTCGAATTCGTTCTTCGTCTCGCACACGGCCCTCCAGCAGAGCGAGCACGGCGTCTTCGTCCGGCACGACGACGACATCCTGCTGCGCCCCGAGGAGTGGCACGAGAACGACTTGCTGTTGGTTCCTCTTGTCAACGCCGAGGAGATGATCGGCTACCTCTCGGTGCGCGATCCGCGTGACCAGCGCGTTCCGAACGTCGGGACCGTCCAGACGCTGGAGATCTTCGCGCTGCAGGCGGTGTCGGCACTGCAGTCGGCGCGGCAGTACGAGGAGATCCGACGGCTGACGTTCATCGACGGGCTGACGTCGGCCTACAACCATCGCTTCTTCCAGGAGGCGCTGGAGAAAGAGGTCCATCGCAGCGTGCGCGCCGGCCGCGAGTTCGCCCTGGCGATGCTCGATATCGACAACTTCAAGCGGATCAACGATACCTTCGGCCATCCGGTGGGCGATGAGATCCTCAAGGGGCTGGTCGACGAGATGATGACGAACGCGCGCGATACCGACGTCGTGGCCCGTTACGGCGGCGAGGAGTTCGCCATTATCTTCGCCGACACCCCGGCATCCTCGGCGCGCGATGCCGGGAACCGGATGCGCGAGCTCGTGGCCAAGCGCGAGATCGTCGTCCCGTCGATCGGACGGACCCTGCGCGTGACCATGAGCATCGGCGTGGCAGTCTATCCCCACGATGGCGCGACGACGACCGACCTGGTCGCCCGCGCTGACGCCGCGCTCTATTTCGCCAAGAAGAACGGCAAGAACCAGGTGGCGATGGCAGGGGAGCTGCCGTTCGAAAGCGCGCTGGCGTAGCTGCGCTTTCGCGCGTTGTCTGCGGCTTCGCCGCGTTGTCTGTCTAAAACATCACCAGGTGGCCTCCACGAGTCCACTAGTCCACACTAAAACATCACCAGGTGGCCTCCACGAGTCCACTAGTCCACACTAAAACATCACCAGGTGGCCTCCACGAGTCCACTAGCCCGCATTTCTCACCGAGGATACAAAAAGCCGCCGCACCGTGCTATTAAGTTGAGTGTCAACAACAACTTGATGGCAAGGGAGGCGGCGGCGTG
>JADGNY010000191.1 GCA_017883235.1 Thermoanaerobaculia bacterium
GGTATTCGAGAGGCTCCCCGATCTTTCGCTCCCGCCGGGTGTGACCCCGGGAGTTTCACCGCTCTTCTCGCCGTCTGGATTGGTCTATCGCTATGTCGTGGAGAGTCCGGACCGCTCGCCGATGGAGCAGAAGATCATCCAGGACTGGGTCCTCGAGAAGCAATACAAGTCGGTCCCGGGCGTCGCGGACATGTCTTCGCTCGGCGGACTCACTATGCAGTATCAGGTCGTGCTCGATCCGACGCGGCTGGCCGGAGCGGGACTCTCCGTTCCGGCAGTCGCGGCGGCGTTGGGTGCGAACAACGGGAACGCCGGCGGCGGATTCTACTCCGAGGGTGGGCAATTCTATTACGTGCGCGGACTGGGCCGCCTTGAAACTCCCGACGACATCGGCAAGGTCGTGCTGGCAGTCCACAACGGAACTCCGGTGCTGGTCAAGGATGTCGGAGACGTCGTTATCGGGAGTGCGCCGCGTTTAGGGCAATTCGGATTCAACGACAATAACGACGCGGTAGAAGGCGTCATCCTGATGCGCACCGGGGAACAGGCGCAAACCGTCCTCAAGGCTGTGCAGGCGAAAACCGCCGAGCTGAACCGCTCGATCCTGCCAAAGGACGTGAAGGTCAAGCCATTCTATGACCGAAGCGATCTGATCAGCCTCACAACGCGAACCGTGGAGGACAATCTCCTGCGCGGCATCCTGCTCGTGATCGTGGTGCTGATCTTTTTTCTGTACGACGTCCGCTCCGGGTTGATCGTCGCCGCGACGATTCCTCTTTCGCTCTTCTTCGCGTTCATCTGCCTCGACCTTCGCCACATCCCGGCCAACCTTCTCTCGATCGGCGCCATCGACTTCGGAATACTCGTGGATGGCGCGGTGGTCATGGTGGAGAACATCCATCGCCAGCTTTCTCACCGACAGCTCGGAGAATCGATTCGCGATGTCATCGCGAATGCGGCGGGCGAGGTTGACCGTCCGATTGTCTACGCGATCGCCGTGATCGTCGCCGGCTTCCTGCCGATCTACGTGCTGTCGGGGCCCTCAGGGCGGTTGTTCCGGCCGATGGCGGACACCACGATCTTTGCGCTGATCGGGGCACTCCTCCTCACGCTGACGGTGATGCCGGTGCTGGCGGCATGGGTGCTTCGCGGCGGCGTGAAAGAGAAGCGCAATCGCGCTTTCGAATGGATTCTCGCCCGGTACGAGCGGTCGCTCGATTGGGCATTGTCGCACCGCAAGCAGACCGTCTTCGGCTCGATTGGCATCTTCGTCGCATCGATGTTGATGACGGCGGGAATCGGTGCCGAGTTCATGCCGCATCTGGACGAAGGCGCGTTGTGGGTGCGCGCGACGATGCCCTACACGATCTCCTTCGAGGAATCGTCGCGCATCGTTCCACAGATCCGCACAATTCTTCGCTCCTTTCCCGTGGTTACCGATGTAGCATCGGAGCACGGCCGGCCCGATGACGCCACCGATCCCACTGGTTTCTTCAACGCCGAGTTCTACGTTGGCCTCAAGCCGTACAGCGAGTGGCACGGTGTGTTCCGGTCCAAAGCCGCCCTCATTGAAGCGATAAACGAGAAGCTCACCGCATTTCCGGGCGTGACTTTCAACTACACGCAGCCCGCCGAAGATGCCGTCGACGAGGCTGAGACGGGCCTCAAGAGCGCCCTCGACGTCAAGATATTCGGCCCGGACCTCAACGTTCTGGAACAGAAGGGAAGCGAGATCAAGCGCGTGCTCTCGGGGGTCGAGGGGATCAGGGAGATCACACTCGTTCAGGAGCTCGGGCAGCCCAGCCTCACCGTTGCAGTCGATCGCAACAAGATTGCGCACTACGGATTGAACGTCGCGGACGTCAACGGGCTGATCGAAGCCGCGGTCGGAGGAGCTGCCGCGACGCAGGTAGTGCAGGGCGAACGGCTGTTCGATCTCGTAGTGCGCCTCGCGCCCCAGTTTCGCGAGACGCCCGAGCAGATCGGAAATATTCTGATCTCGACGCCGGCCGGCGGCCAGGTTCCACTTCGTGAGGTCGCCGACATTCAGATCTCGAATGGAGCGTCGTTCATCTATCGCCAGGACAATTCCCGCTACATCGGAGTTCAATACTCCGTGGAAGGGCGCGATCTCGCGAGCGCCGTGCAGGACGCGCAGAAAAAGGTCGCGTCCAAGGTGGTGTTGCCCGGTGGGTACCGCATCATCTGGGGCGGAGAGTACGAAGAATACACGGCGTCCAGAAAGCAGCTCGCCGTAGTTCTGCCGCTGACGCTGGTGCTGATTTTCGTACTTCTTTTCGGGCTCTACGGAAACTTCGTGTTTCCATTCATCACCGTGGCGGGCGTGATTGTCTCGGCTCCGATCGGCGGATTGCTCGCGCTCGCGATCACCCGCACACCGTTCTCGGTGTCATCGGGAATCGGCTTCCTTGCGCTATTCGGAGTATCGGTGCAAACCGCTGTGGTTTACATCTCGTACGCCAACGAGCTTCGCCTGGCGGGAGCGGGGATCATTGACGCCACTCGACGGGCGGCGCTGCTGAGACTCAGGCCGATCATGATGACGGCTCTCGTCGCGGCTCTGGGCCTGCTCCCGGCTGCACTGTCGAGCGGCGTGGGCTCGGACTCGCAACGTCCGTTCGCGCTGGTGATCGTGGGCGGCTTGTTCTCCCGTCTTCTAATCAGCGTTCTTCTCATGCCCGTCCTGTACGCGATGGTCGCCCGGAAGGACGATCACCTGGAGGTCTAGCGCGGAGGGTGTTTTCCGGGGCGGAGGCTCAACGCTCGTTTCCCCCCGTAACCGGTGCCACGCCACCCATGTTCGCGGCGCCCATCGACTCGGCCATCGATTTCCGCGTCGATCGACTTCTACTGCACTCGCAACACATAGATATGAGCCCCCGGATAAGTCACGTCCCCACCAGCAGGGTCGAGAATCCTCACATTCTTCGATCCGGCGCTCGCGGCAACGGCCAGGTTGAAATAGTTCCCGCTGCCTGACTTATTCGTCGCTGAAATGTCGTCCGAGCCGCTTCCGACCGCCGAAACCAAGAGCGGATACACGCTGCCCGTGCTGAGCACCGACTGCGCCACCACTGGCATTATGTTCCGGAAATTGTACGATCGGTACTGGTACTTTGGATCGAGACCGGCGATTCCAAGATGATCGGCGTACATCGACACGAGCCAGCCGGCCATTAGCGTATCCAGCGATGCGCCTGCCACGGTCGTAAAATTCTTGATCCCGTTGTCGGGGCCGGCTGCGAGCCTGTGAGTGAACGCGCGAACGTCGCCATTCGAATAATTGTCAGCGGCGTAGCGGCCGATCGCCCAATCCGCCCCACTCGAAGAGAGATTCGCATCCGAGTTCGAGCTGATCCCCGACGACGTATCCGGGCGCGCCATCCAGTATGTGAGCCGCGCGAAGTTCTGAAAAAAGAAGGCGTTGAAATCGTCGCGTGCGGACTGATTGCCCGAGGGCAACATGTCCTGCAATGTCAATGTCTGAATATCCCCGAAGCCCCGCGACACTCGACCAACGGCTTCCTCTGCAATATGCGCGAGCGATTCATCCAGCCAGTTGTCCTCGAAAGCCGTAGCGGCAGGATTGAAGAACCGGTTTCCCGCGTTGATCATATGCTCGAGCTCGTGGGGAATCGTGCCGCGCGTTCCCTGGCGCACTGAGGATGTGCTGCGAACGTTGCCGAATTTCCCCGTTGGGTCGGGCGCCAGCAGGTAGACAATCTCCGCATTGTTGCTCTCGGCGCACGACTGATTGGCGGCCCCGGTCGTAGGAAAATAGTCTCCAGCAAAAAAGAATCCTCCGACAAAGCCGCCGTTCGAGTTCGGGGCTGTAAGCTTGTTGACCTCACCAGTGAAAAGGATGATGACGTGCCCGTTGCCATCGACATCTGTCGGGGTGCCGAAGTACGAGCTGTCCGTCACGAACGTATTGTTGTCGAACTCCTGCGCGATGGAATCCAGGACCACCTGCGAGAACAACGCATTCGGTGGGCCGTCCAATGTGTCTACGGCAAGTATCGCTCGGCGACCAACTGAAGCGACCACCGCTTGGGTCTGGAAAAAACTGTCGCAGAGATTATTGCTGCCGCCGTCGGGAACCTTGAGGTTGAGCACATCTCCGATTGCCGGGGCCGCCACTGCCTCAACGCTTCGACGAAGTGGGAATCGCGTCGCTCCGAACGGGGTGGATCTCGAGCGCAGCATCAGGTTCTGGCGCTCGAATGCGCGGACCTTCGTGTCGAACGCCTGTTGCGGTGGCGTCGCCGCGTTGATTGTCCGGCTCGCCTGGTTCAATCCGGAGTTGAGGTCAGCGCTCGCCGAGAGGTCCGACGAACCGCCCGCGGATCGATCCGCCTTCACGAGAAAGTGTGCGACGGCGTCGATTGTCTGATTCGTATTCCCTACTATGATGACGTAATCCCGGGCCGAAGAACCGGATGGCAGATCGATCCCATTCGGAATGTCGGAGGGATTGAGTACTCGAACCTCGCCGACGTTCATGGTGCTGATATCGCTGGGCGGGGCTTTGGGCGCTGTGCCATCGCTTCCACTGCATGCGATAGCAAACGCCATAAGAACTGGGGCAAGCATTTTCATGGGGCACCTCACTGACTGATTTAGGATTGAATAGACGATGCTCGGAACGCTCGAACGCCTGACGCGAGCGATGGCCCCATCAGCAGGGGCGTCAGAAGCCATCGCTCTGTCATCATTGCGCGATGCTGAGCCTGAACTGGATGGAGCGTGGTCTTCCCACGGATGGCCCGCTGAAGAACGCGCCCTTGAGCAGATACTTCTTGTCGAAGATGTTGTCGACGTAGATGTCGGGCCGCAGAAGAGCGCGGCCTAACGAGAATGAATAGCCCGCGCTCGCATTGAGGATGAAGCTCGGCTTCACCTTAATCCCGCGATTGAAGTCGAAGATCCCGGTTCCATATGAACACTCGCAGTCGGCCGGATCCACGCCATTCGTGAGCCCCGACCCGTAGGTTCCGGTCAGGCTTGCGTATGCCTGCCGATATGAATACGTGCCAGATCCCACAATGCTCAGTCTCTGGTCGTGATCGAGATCAAAGAAGCCCTGCGGCTCGTCGGTCGGGAAAAAACCGCCTGTGATGGGGCCGTTGCCGTAGGCGTGGTTGAGCGCGGCATTCAGATAACCCGAAAAAGGCCCGGGCGGCCGAATCTCCTGCACCATTTCTATCCCCGTGATTCTCACTCTCGCGATATTGACCGATGTCACGATGGCCGAGCCGGGGACGGTGTTGTCGTCGATGCCAGGCGAGCTTTGCTTGTAGTAGCCGGCGAATTTCGAAACTAGCCCGAATGGGAAGCGGTGAACGATTCCCGCCTCGTAGAAGTTGTCTCGCTCGGGTAACGTGGGCTGAGTGACGGTGCCGCCCTGCGCCACGCTAGTGATCGCCCGGAGATCTTCGACGTTCGTGGGGAGGAAGAGGCGGCCGTAGTAGAGATAGATCGTATTGGCCGGACTCGGAAAGAAGTTGAGCCGGATGCGCGGGCTCCATTGCGTCTGCGTTCCCGCGAAAGGCGCGTTGTGAGCATCGAATCTCACGCCGGTGCGGATCTCGAACTGCTCGATCGGTGAGTACGCAACCTGGGCGTAGCCGCCGGCGTCGTAGCCCTTGAGCGCCGAGTTCGAGCCGGGTCCGGTCTGGCCGGTGCTCGATGTGGTCTCGAAATCCTCCTGGCCACGCGTGAACTGCGTCAGCGTTCCGAACTTGAATTCCAGCTCGTGCCCGGGATGGAAAGAGTAGTCGGCCTTCACCCCGAGCGTGCTGAAGTTCCGGTTTTCCCGAATGTTGTACGATGTCGTGTCGGGGAAGAAGACGAACTGTGGAGAGTCCAGCAAACCTGGTGTGTAACGCAGGCTTCCCGCCCGATAGAAGAATCCGAGGAATAGCTCCGGCGATTCACCCCCACTCGAGGCGGTCATCTCTCCCGGGGAGTACGCTGGGCCGGTGAACTGGTGCCGCCAACCCAGATTCAGAAAGCTGTTGAAATCGCGTTGACGATCGTCCTGCAGGTTGTTTCCAGTCGTGTCGAATGGCACCTGAAAGCGCGTCTGCGACAGATTCCCTTCGAGATTGATCACGTCGTTGAGGCTTGGTGTGTATTCGACCTTTGCGAATCCGAACACATCGTCACCGTGATTGTGGAAGTTCTCCACCTCGTTCGTCGCGGGGTCGAGGACGACCGGCTCGCGCCGCATGTCGGTGCTCTGCTGTGCCCCGGAAAAGAAGAACCCCAGCTTGCCGGCTTGCGTGCTGGCGCTCAGGGCTTCGCCATAGGTGGCGAACGAACCGGCAAAACCGGAAGCCTGGTAGTGAAATCCTCCGGCCGGAATGCGGGTCGTGATGTCGACAACCGCCGCGTTCTTGTTTCCGTATTCGGCGTCCCAGCCGCCAGTCTTGAAGTCGATCTCGTTTACGACCGACGGATCGAACAATTCGTTCAAGCTTCCCGAAATGCCCGCTGGCACCGGCACGCCGTCAACATAGTACGTGTATTCGGCGTGCTGCCCCCGGATGTGTACTTCTCCCGTGGGCGCGCGCGCTGCTCCGGCAATCGACTGCTGCAGGATCTGCGATGTCGTATTTGTCGGAGCTCCGTGGTACTGGTCCTGCTTGAAATGCTGATCGCCAGTTCGCGTATCGACCGCTAGCGGCACGGACGCGTTGACGGTCACGCCCTCCAGATTGATGGCAACCGCGGTGAGGCCGAAATCCACTCGCGTGTCACCTGTGGCGTCCCCGACCGTCACCTGCTTTGACACGGGTCGGAAGCCGAGGAAGCGTGCGGTCACCGTGTAGGTGCCAGGCGAGATGTTGTGCGCGGTGTAGCGGCCGAACGCGTCGGTCGTCGCGTTGTACACGATCACCGTTCCGCTCATGACGCTGACCTCGGCGCTCGGGAGCGGCTGGCCGCTGGCACTGTCCGAGACCGTCCCTGTTACATCGGAGTTGGTCCCCGGGCGCGTCGTGGCGGATAGAGGAAGCGAAAAAAAGAACAGCAGAATAAGGGCAAGCGCGGCGCTGCTCGCGCAGCGGCGTCGCTGTGTGGAATCTTGCATTGAACCCCTCGATTGATGAGTGCCGTTGTCGCCGACGAAATGAATCGGCGTGCGTTATCCGGATGTGCGGCGTCGCTGGAGCACGTGGGCTCCAGGCGTTACGCGATTGGATTACGCCTGCGCGGGTGGGGCCCGGGGGAGGCTTGGTGCGCCGTCACTCAGCCACTCGGGGAAGAGTGGGAGACGGCGGGTGATCTGGAGGGGTTTGGTCTGTTGAAGCGGCGGAGCCGACCGGGGCGTCGAGGTCGCTAGAGAGCCGGCGACGAACTGGCAGAGCGCGCACGTGTCTTCCTGATGGACACGCGGGCAGCGCGGCGTGCTGTGATCTTCGGCGTGGGGACGAATCGCGCGGTTGACGGAATCGCCGGCCGCGGAAGCGTCAATGACGCTGACGATGCCCGGCAAAACTGCTTGCGCGAGCGCGGCGGCGAAGATCCAACTGCGTACAAATCGCGAAACGCGTCTACCCACTCTGTCGTTTCCCTGGTAGAGAAGCTCGAAAAAATCTAACCGGGATATGCTCCGGGCCCAAATGTGCCTTGATTTCCAACTTATTGATTCTGTCGCACCATCCTGACGCGTGAATACGCCGGCTAGTCAATTATTGCTGATTACTTTAGTCAAACATCTGATGATCAATTCAAATGATTGAGATCCCCGCACACACGATAGCGCAGCTCCTCTACCTCGTACACACCGATCCGGAGGAGCTCCGCGAAGCGCTCGGCGAGCTACGCGCTCCTGATATAGCCGAGGCTTTGCGGGAGCTGCCACCCGAAGCCGCAGCGAAGGTGATGGCGGCACTTCCGTTCGACCTCGCGGTCCAGGTGTTCGACGAGCCGGAGCTGACTCGCCATCGCTGCGCGATCATCCAGCTGATCGAGCCGCGCAAGGTCGGGCCGCTCATCGAGGCAATGTCCGCCGACCAGCAGGCGGATCTGTTCAGGGAGGTTCCTCGCGAAGAGCGGCCGCGCCTGCTGGCGACTGTGAGCGAGCCGACTCGCGCCTCGCTCCAGAAGCTCCTTCAGTATCCGCCGGAGACAGCCGGCGGAATCATGACCACCGAATTCGTCAGCGTGCCATCGGACTGGGGCGTCGAGCAGGCCCTGCGGCTGATCCGAGAAGTAGGTGGCCGCAAGGAAACCGTGTACGCGATTTACATCGTTGACCCCGCGACGCAGGAGCTGGTGCACGTCGTCTCGCTACGCGAGCTGCTTACCGCCGAGCGCGAGGATAACGTGCTCGACGTCGGCAACAGGAGACCGCCGCTGACGGTGACGGCGGAGATGGATCGCGAAGAAGCAGCCCGCCTCATCTCGAAGTACAACCTGCTGGCGATCCCTATCGTCGACGATCAGCGACGCATTCTCGGCATCGTCACGGTTGACGACGTGATCGATGCTCTGGTGGAGGAGTCGACCGAAGACGTCCAGCGCTTCGGAGGTATGGAGGCCCTCGACGCGCCGTACATGGAAATCGGATTCGTCGAGATGATCAAGAAGCGGGCGGGTTGGCTGTGCGCTCTGTTCCTGAGCGAGATGCTGACGGCGACAGCGATGCAGCGCTTTCAGGGTGAGATCGAGCGCGCTGCCGTGCTCGCGATGTTTATCCCTCTCGTCATGAGCTCCGGCGGTAATTCCGGTTCTCAGGCGACCTCGCTCGTGATACGAGCGCTCGCACTT
>JADGNY010000001.1 GCA_017883235.1 Thermoanaerobaculia bacterium
GATCAGCGAGACGCCCGAGGAGCGGAAGTTGAGCGACGCGCTGCTGATGCGCGAGGCGCTGGTGACGCTGCTCAGTCCCGCCGATCAGGCGCGCGTGGCGCAGCGGTTCGGATACGACTACCGGCATCAATCGTCGATCATCGCCGGGATCATTCTCGTTTTCGCGTTGATCGGTGTAGCCACCGCGGTGCATCGCGGGGCGGTGATCTCGTACATCGTGGCGAGTACGGTTGCGGCGGAACAGATCTATCGTCTGATCGTTCTCCGCCGCCGCCCGGCCGGCAGCATTCTCGGTATCGCAGCAAGGCCATTCGTCCGAAAGTTCCTGTAATCGCGCGAGAGGCATGCAACTCGCACCATGAACGGCGTGGCCGAATTGCAATTCGACGGGCGTCGCCGTGTCATCATCGAGGGCGTAGCTCCATCGGTCGACGGCGGCCGCTTTCCCGCCAAGCGGGCGGTTGGCGACGTCGTCGCGATCGAAGCCGACATCTTCGCCGATGGCCACGATCTCCTTTCGGCGGTAGTGCTCCATCGCCACGAATCAGAAACGGCGCACTCGGAGACGCGGATGACGGCGCTGGTCAACGACCGCTGGCGCGCCGAGCTGCCGGTCGACCGCCTCGGGTTCTACTACTTCACCTTCGAGGCGTGGGTCGATCACTTCCTGACCTGGCATCGCGATCTGAAGAAGCGCGCCGATGCCGATCTCGACATGCAGTTGCGCATCGGACTGGAGATGATCCGCGCCGCGGCCACGCGGGCGACGGGCCGCGATCGAAAACGGCTCGATCACTACATCGCCGTGATCGAGGGGGACGATGAGCCGCGGGATAAGGCCGGCGACGTCGCGAACGACGAGCTCCCGCGGCTGATGACGCGCAACAGTGAACGGCCGTTTGCCACCCGCTACGACGGCGAGCTGGCGATCGAGGTCGATCCTCGCCGCGCCGTGTTCAGCAGTTGGTACGAGCTGTTCCCGCGGTCTGCTGCCGCTGAGGCGGGGAGACACGGGACGTTGCCAGACGTCGAGGCGCAATTGCCGCGCATCGCCAAGATGGGATTCGACGTGCTCTATCTCCCTCCGATCCATCCGATCGGGACGACCTTCCGCAAGGGGCCCAACAACACGGCCGGCCCACATAATAATGATAGCGAAAGCGACGCCGGCAGTCCGTGGGCCATTGGCGCGAACGAGGGAGGACACAAGTCCATCCATCCCAGTTTAGGAACGATGGACGATTTCCGGCGGCTCGTCGATACGGCCAGGTCGCGCGGGATCGAGTTGGCCATGGATATCGCCTTCCAGGCATCTCCCGACCACCCGTATGTGGCCGAGCACGACGAATGGTTTCAGAAACGGCCCGACGGCACGATTCAATACGCGGAGAATCCGCCGAAAAAGTACCAGGACATTTATCCCTTCCACTTCGAGAGCGAGGCCTGGGCCGATCTCTGGAAAGAGCTCTGCGACATCTTCCGATTCTGGATCGACAAAGGCGTGCGCATTTTCCGGGTGGACAATCCCCACACCAAGCCGCTTCCGTTCTGGCATTGGGTGATCCGGACGGTCAAGAAACACCATCCGGACGTCATCTTCTTGGCCGAGGCTTTTACGAGGCCGAAAATCATGTACTGGCTGGCGAAAGCGGGATTCTCTCAGTCGTACACCTACTTCACCTGGCGCAACACGAAATACGAGCTCACCCAATACTTCGAAGAGATCACGAAGCCACCGGTGAGCGACTTCTTCCGGCCGAACGCATGGCCGAACACGCCGGACATCCTGACCGAGTATCTCCAATACGGCGGCAGGCCGGCGTTTACAATCCGGCTGATGCTTGCGGCGACGCTGTCTGCGAGCTACGGCATCTACGGACCGGCGTTCGAGCGATTCGCCGGCGCACCACGAGAGCCGGGCGGCGAGGAGTATCTCGACTCCGAGAAATACGAGATCAGGAACTGGCCGGAGACCGATGACGATCTGACGGAGCTGATCGCCGTCGTCAATCGCATCCGCCGCGACAATCCCGCGCTGCAACAGAACCAGACGCTGCGGTTCCATGAGACCTCGAATGACGACATCCTCTGCTACAGTAAGTCCGCGGGGAGCGACGTGGTGCTGACCATCGTCAACGTCGATCCACACAATACACAGGCCGGATATGTCGACCTCGACCTTGCCGCGCTCGACCTCGACGCCAACCAACCGTTCCAGGTCCACGAGCTGTTATCGGGCGCGCGGTATACGTGGCATGGTCCGCGGAACTACGTGCAGTTGAATCCGCAGGTCGTGCCGGCACACATTTTCAGGATCAGGCGGAAGGTGAGGAGTGAAAAAGATTTTGAATATTTTCTTTAGCGCATATCGGAGCGCTGGCGTCTCGCCGGCTGGCCCGGGGGCGTCTCGCCCCCGCTGGGGAGGCACCACGCACTTGCTCGTGACCACCGCAGCGGCGAGACGCCGCTGCGCCAGCCGGCGAGACGCCAGCGCTCCGGCCGCAAAGAATCACAATGAACACTGACCTTTGGTACAAAGACGGGATCATCTACCAGACGCATGTCCGCGCCTTCTTTGACGCGAACAACGACGGTGTCGGCGATTTTCAGGGTCTGACGCGCAAACTCGATTATCTCCAGGACCTCGGCGTCAACATCATCTGGCTGCTTCCGTTCTATCCGTCGCCGTTGCGCGATGACGGGTACGACATCGCCAATTACACCGCGGTCCATCCGAGCTACGGCACGCTGGCAGATTTCAAGGCCTTTCTCAAAGAGGCGCACCGGCGAGGACTCAAAGTCATTACCGAGCTGGTGATCAACCATACCAGCGACCAGCACGAGTGGTTTCAGAAGTCGCGGCGCGCCAGGCCGGGATCACCGTGGCGTGATTTCTACGTCTGGAGTGATACACCGGACAAGTACAAGGACGCCCGGATCATTTTCAAGGATTACGAGACATCGAACTGGACGTGGGATCCTGTCGCCAACGCGTACTACTGGCACCGCTTCTTTTCTCATCAGCCCGATCTCAATTTCGACAATCCCGCGGTTCACGCGGCTCTGCTCAAAGCCCTCGACTTCTGGATGGAGATGGGAGTCGATGCCTTCCGTCTCGATGCCATCCCGTACCTGTTCGAGCGGGAAGGGACTACGTGCGAGAACCTGCCCGAGACGCATGCCTATCTGAAGTCGCTACGCGCGCACGTTGACGCGAAGTATCCCGGCAGGATGCTGCTCGCAGAGGCCAATCAATGGCCGGAGGATTCCCTCCCCTATTTCGGCAACGGCGACGAATGCCACATGGCCTTCAATTTCCCGGTCATGCCGCGGATGTACATGGCGCTGGCCCAGGAAGACCGCTTCCCCATCATCGACATCATGGCCCAGACGCCGGCGATCCCCGAGAACTGCCAGTGGGCGATGTTTCTCAGGAACCATGATGAGCTGACGCTGGAGATGGTGACGGACGAGGACCGCGATTACATGTGGCGGACCTATGCGTCCGACCGCCAGGCGCGCATCAATCTCGGCATCCGGCGCCGGCTCGCGCCGCTCATGCAGAACCACCGGCTCCGCATTCACTTGATGAACGGTCTGCTTTTCTCATTTCCCGGTACGCCGATCATCTACTACGGCGACGAGATCGGGATGGGCGACAACATTTACCTCGGCGACCGCAACGGCGTCCGGACGCCGATGCAATGGAGTCCGGACCGCAACGCCGGCTTTTCCAGGGCGAACCCGCAGCAGCTCTACATGCCGGTGGTCATCGATCCGCAGTACCACTATGAGCAGGTCAACGTCGAGCAACAGCAGACCAGCCCGTATTCGCTGCTGTGGTGGATGAAGCGCCTCATCGCCCAGCGCAATCGCTATCAGGCATTCGGCCGCGGAACAATGGAGTTTCTGTATCCCGAGAACCGCAAGGTGCTGGCGTTTGTACGGCGTTATCGCGACGAAACGATCCTGGTCGTTGCCAACCTGTCGCGGCTCGTACAGTGCTTCGACCTCGATCTGTCCGCATTTCAGGGGATGACGCCTGTGGAGCTCTCCGGCGGCACACGATTCCCCGAAATCGGCGACCGGCCGTATTTTCTCAATCTGGGCCCTTTCGCCTTCTACTGGTTCTCACTCGAGCGTCAGCAAACAAGCGAGACCAGCGCGGAGGTGCCGCTTGTCAGTGCGTCGAATTTCGAGGAAGTGTTCTCAGAACGCAACCGCGACGATGTCCGCGGCGCTCTGGAAACCTATATCCGGTCGCGCCGCTGGTTCGGCGGCAAGGCACGCACGATCACGTCGCTGCGAATCATCGATACCGTCGCGCTCCCGGACGATGCAGGCCACCTGGCATTCGTAAAGATCGAATACGCGGATGGCGAACCGGAGAGCTATCTCCTGCCGCTGGCGATCATGCATGCCAGGCGTGAGCAGGAGACGGCGAAGGTGTCGACGCTGATTGCACGTTTGCGCGACGGCTACCTCTTGTACGAGCCGGTGTCGGATGCGAAGTTTGCCGCCGCCTTGCTGGAGCTCATCGCGCGGCGCCGGACGCTGAAGGCCGACCAGGGCACCGTCACAGGCACGACGACACGCGTATTCAGGGAACTGCGAGGCGAGGCCGTTCTCGCACCTCAGACTCTGAAGACCGAGCAAAGCAACACGGCCATTCTCTATGGCGAGAGCTTCTTCATGAAACTCCTGCGGCGCTTAGAGCCCGGGATGAACACCGAGATCGAGGTGACGCGCTTCCTCAACGATGAGACGTCGTTTCGCAGCACGCCTCGCCTCGCCGGTGCATTGCAATATGAAGCAACCACATCGGCCGAGACGTCGACGCTGGCCATCCTGCAAGGCTACGTGGAGAACTCAGGCGACGCGTGGAACTACACCGTCGACGCCATCGGACGCTTCTTCGATTCGATCCTTAGCGATTCCGCGGCGACGGAACGGGTCGCTGTAACGTCCTCCGAGTCGTTGCTTGTCATCGCTGGAAAGCCGTCGCCGGACATTGCGCAACAGACGATCGGTCTCTATCTCGCCGACGCGGAAATCCTCGGCAGGCGTACGGCGCAAATGCACCTGGCCCTTGCCTCGCGCGACGACATCGCGGCGTTTGCCCCTGAGCCGATCACTCCGCACTATCAACGCTCGATCTACCAGCACATCCGCTCCCAGGCCGTGCGTACGCTTCAATTGCTGCGCCGCCGCGGAAAAGGGAATCCGGATGCGGAGGAACTGCTGGCGCGCGAAGCGGAGATCCACCAGCATATCCGCCGGATCCTCGATGGCCGCATCACCGGCCTTCGCATTCGCACGCACGGCGACTATCACCTCGGCCAGGTGCTGCACACCGGCAACGACTTCCTCATCATCGACTTCGAAGGAGAACCGACGCGGCCCCTGAGCGAGCGCCGCATCAAGCGCAGCGCCTTGCGCGACGTCGCCGGCATGCTGCGCTCCTTCCACTACGCGCCATATGCCGTGCTGTTTGGTCAATCGCAGCACTCCGTCATCCGCACCGAGGACATGGCCGCGGTCGAAAGCGGCGCGAGATTCTGGTATCGCTGGGTCAGCGCCGCCTTCCTGCGCGCCTATCTCGCGGAAAGCGCCGGCGCCGCGCATCTTCCACGGACAGCCGAGGAGGTTGAAGTGCTGCTCGATGCCCATCTGCTCGAGAAAGCGTTCTACGAGATCGCGTACGAGTTGAACAACCGGCCGGACTGGCTCCGCATCCCGCTTCGCGGCGTGCTGGAGCTTCTCGGGCGCTGATATTCTCCCCACCCGATGCGCGTTCGCTTCATTTGCATCCATGGTCACTTCTATCAGCCTCCGCGGGAAAACCCGTGGCTGGAGACGGTGGAGACGCAGGATTCGGCGACGCCATATCACGACTGGAACGAGCGCGTCACCGCCGAGTGCTACGGACCGAATGCGTCGTCGCGCATCCTCGATGCCCGCGAGCGGATCGTCAAGATCGTCAACAACTACGCGGCGATCAGCTTCAACTTCGGCCCGACCCTGCTCTCCTGGCTGGAGCAGCAGCAACCGGAGACCTACGCCGCCATCCTCGATGCCGACCGCGCTAGCGGCGAGCGCTTCGGCGGCCATGGATCGGCCATCGCGCAGGCGTACAACCACATGATTCTTCCCCTCGCCAACGCGCGCGACCAGCGAACGCAGGTGCGCTGGGGGCTCCGTGACTTCGAGAAGCGGTTCGGAAGAAAGGCGGAGGCGATGTGGCTGCCGGAGACGGCGGTCGATGTCGCGTCGCTGGAAGCACTCGCCGCCGAGGGGATCGTCTTCACGATCCTCGAACCGCATCAGGCATTACGGTGGCGGAAGATCGGAGACGACGCCTGGATCGAGCAGGCCGGCGCCATCGACCCTACGATGCCGTACCGCTGCAACCTCCCCTCCGGGCGTTCGATCGACCTCTTCTTCTACGACGGGCCGATCTCGCGCGCTGTGGCGTTCGAGCGCCTGCTCGTGCGCGGCGAGGATTTTGCCCATCGTCTGCTCGGTGCATTCAAGGAAGGGCCACCGCGCCCGCAGCTCGTCAACATCGCCACCGACGGGGAGACGTACGGCCACCACCATCGCAAAGGTGACATGGCCTTGGCGTACGCGCTCGACTACATCGATGAGCAAAAACTCTCGCGGATCATGAACTACGGGCAGTTTCTGGCCGAGGTGCCGCCGACCCACCAGGTCGAAATCGTCGAACGGACGGCCTGGAGCTGCGATCACCGCCTCGGGCGGTGGGAACGCGACTGCGGCTGCAGCACCGGCGGCAACGCGGGATGGAACCAGCAGTGGCGGACCCCGTTGCGCGCCGCGCTCGATTGGCTTCGTGATGAGTGCATCACCATCTTCGAGAACCACGGCGCGGGCGTGCTGCACGATCCGTGGGACGCGCGCGACGACTACATCAGCGTCGTCCTCGACCGCTCGGAAGACAACGTCGACCGCTTTCTGGCGCGCCATGTCGTCGACGAGAGCGGCAACGTCACCGCGCTCGAGCTGCTGGAGATGCAACGCAACGCCATGCTCATGTACACGAGCTGCGGCTGGTTCTTCAACGACATCTCGGGAATCGAGACGGTGCAGGTGCTGCACTACGCCGGCCGGGTCATCCAGCTCGCGGAGGAGGTTTCGGGGCGCAGCCTGGAGCTGGCGTTCCTGGAGCGCCTCGCCTCCGCGCACAGCAACCTTCCGCAACACGGCGACGGCAGGCAGATCTACGAGCGCGAGGTCAGGCCGATGCGGATCGACCTGCGCCGCGTGGCCGCGCATTACGCCGTGGCCTCGCTCTTCGACAACTTTGCGCACGACGACCGCGTCTACTGCTATCGCGTCGGGCAGAACGACTTCGAATCGTTTCGCGCCGGGCGGGCAAAGATGGCCATCGGATCGATCACGGTCACCTCGCTCATCACCCGCGAGGAGTCCTCCTTCGAGTTCACGGTCATCCACCTCGGCGAAACGGAGCTGACAGGAGGCGTGCGGCCCGCGGCGAAGCTGGAGTACTACGAGGCCATGAAGCGTGACCTCAGCGAAGACTTACGCGTCAACGGCATCTCATCGGTGATCCGCGTGCTCGACGAATACTTCGCCGGAGTTCCGCTCCTCTCCATTCGCGCGCTCTTCCGCGACGAGCAACGCCGCATTCTCAACATGCTCTGCGATACGACGCTCAGCGAGGCGGAAAGCGCGTTCCGGCAACTGCACGAGCGCTACGACCCGTTGATGCGCTTCCACGCCGCGCTCGGCGTTCCGCTGCCGAAGGTGCTGCGGACGGCCGCGGAGTTCGACGTCAACATGCAGGTGCGGCGTATGGCCGCGGCCGACGACCTTCCGCTCGGCGATCTCGAATCGCGCCTCCGCGAATCGCGCGACGAACAGGTCGTGCTCGACGAGACGACGCTCATGTCGCTGACCCAGGCCGTCGAGCGCGCCGCCGGCGCCTTTTCGCGCAATCCCGACAATCTGGAACTGCTGGAGCGGTGGGAGACGCTCGTGGCAATCGTCCGAGGGGCCGGCGTCGGCGTCGATCTGCGCCGGCCCCAGAACGAGTATTACCGTCTCAAGAAAACGGTGCGTCCCGTGACCGCCGCAAACGCCGGCAATGGATCATCGAGCGCCATTCGCTGGCTGCAGCATTTCGACGCCCTCGGAGAGAAGCTTTCGATCAGCCCGGAGGCGAGAGGATGAGAGGCAATGTTAAATGACCCACACCTCCACCCCCCAACCCGAAAACCCCTCACGCTCCTCGGGCGTCCTGCTCCATCCGACCAGTCTTCCCGGACGATTCGGCATCGGCGACCTCGGCGATGAACTGCTGACGTTCCTTGACTGGGCACAGACGGCAGGACTGCGTATCTGGCAGGTGCTGCCGCTCAACACGCCGGGCTATGGCAATTCGCCCTACGGATGCCTGTCGTCGTACGCCGGCAACCCGCTGTTGATCTCGCCGGCGCGTTTATTGGAAAGTGGATTGCTGCCGGCCGGCGCGCTCGATGATTTGCCGGAGTTGCCGGAAGACCACGTTGATTTCGATCGCGTCACGGTACTGAAGCACGATTTGCTGCAGCGCTCGTTCGAGCACTTCTCCAAACATGCCTCCGACGAACAGCAGCAGGCGCTGGCCGCGTTCGTGCGCGATAACACCTGGCTTGAAGGCTGGGCTCTCTACGCCGCGCTGAAAGAGCTGCATCATGGCCGGCCATGGACGGCATGGCCGCAAGACCTGGCCACGCGCGAGCCCGACGCCATCGCCGGCGCGCGCCTCGATCTCGCGGACGAGATCCGTTTCAACGAATACGTTCAGTGGCTCTTCTTCGGACAGTGGGCCGCGGTACGCCAGGCCGCACACGCGCGCGGCATTCGCATCATGGGAGACGTGCCAATCTACGTCGCCGGCGACAGCGCCGACGTCTGGATCAATCGCGAGATCTTCCAGCTCGACGAGCACGGCCAGCCGACCGTTGTCGCCGGCGTACCACCCGATTACTTCAGCGAAACCGGGCAGCGATGGGGCAATCCGCTTTACCGCTGGGATCTGTTACGCGAGACCAACTATCGCTGGTGGGTATCACGCGTTCGCGCCGCCCTCCGCTTTGCCGACGTCCTTCGCGTCGATCACTTCCGCGGCTTTTCGGCGTACTGGGAAATCCCGGCCGCCGAGCCGACGGCAATCCGCGGCCGATGGATGCCGGGCCCCGGCCGCAAGCTCTTCGACGCCATACGCGATGCACTCGGGGAATTGCCCATCGTCGCCGAGGATCTCGGATTCATTACCCCGGAAGTGCAGGAGCTGAGGAGGGCCATCGGCGTACCGGGGATGAAGATCCTGCAGTTCGCGTTCTCACATGCGCACAGCGCGCACCTGCCGCATGGCTACGACCCTAAGACCGTCGTCTACACCGGCACGCACGACAACGATACGGCCCGCGGCTGGTACGAAGAGGCCACCGCGGAAGAGCATGAAACGGTAGAGGCGTACCTCGGCGTCACCGACGCCGACGACGTGGCCTGGGCTCTGATCCGGGCCGCCTATACCTCGGTAGCCGAAACGGCCATCGTTCCGGTTCAGGACATTCTCGACCTCGGCACCGACGCTCGGATGAATATGCCGGGCGCCGAGCACAACAACTGGTCCTGGCGCCACCGCAGCGGCGCGCTCACGGCCGAACATGCGGAGAGGCTGCGGAGGCTCGCTCAGGTTTCCGGACGGCTTTGAGGCACCGCGGGGAGAGACAAGCGTGCGGCTTGTCGCGTTGTCGGTTGTCGGTGGCTGTTAGAGTAGTTAGAAGCGTCGAATTATTACCTGTCATCCTGAGCCGCCGGAGCCGCATAGCGCGAAGCGCGGAGCTGGCGAAGGACGGTCGAAGGACCCCCAAGTTGTATCCCGGCTGGGCGGCGGAATAGTCGACGTTCCCCCGCCCTGTCCGGGTTACAGGCTGGGGGTCCTTCGACCGTCCTGCGCCGCGCAATCGCTCCGCGATTACGCGGCTCCGGCGGCTCAGGATGACAGGAGAGGTGCTCAGCGTCGTGCACCGCACTAATCGCTGAAGATGCGTTGCAGATGGATCTCGAGAGTCGGGAAGAGTGGAGACGTGAGCGTGTCGTTTTCCGATAGCTCGGCGGCTCGCTCGTAACGTCCCGCGGCGTTGCGGCGGAACACGCGAACGATGTCACGAGCGGGATCGACGATCCAATACTCCCCGACGCCTGTCCGCTCGTAGAGCGCGTGCTTGGTGACCTCGTCGTATTTCTTGTTGGACGAGAGGATCTCGATCAGGAGCTCGGGAGCGCCCTGAATGTTGTTCAGGGTCACGATCTCGCGCCGCTCGTTGCTGATGAACATCAGGTCAGGCTCGACCACATCGTTCTGCGAAAGGACGATGTCCAGCGGAGCGAAGAAGAGCTGACCGAGCGGATGGTCTTCGAGGTATTTCCCGATCGCAAGAACGAAACGATACGAAATGCGTTGGTGCCGCGTGATCGGCGACGCGTTCACGTAATGCTCCCCATCGATGATCTCGTGGCGGAGACCGTCCTCGGGCAGGAGGAGCAAATCCTCATAGGTCCATTTTGTCGACGTCACGGACGACATGCACGAAATTCTACGCCTTCTCCAGTACTGCTAAGGGAAACCTCTCGAAAAGACGACGGATGGCGATCCCGTGGCCATCGTGATTCTCCTCGGTGAAGAGGTCGCGCCACCTGCCGGACACGCCCAGCGACGCGTCGCCCCACACATCACCGATTGGAAGAGCACCTGGCTTGACAAGGCTGGCTATGAGCCGCGGGACTGCGACCAACACCGCGTCGCCCTCGTGACGCCGAACGAACGCGCAGATGTTCGGGGCGGCATCGAGCGGCTCGTAAGTGCCATCGCCGAAGAGGTCCACGTGACGCGCTCGCAGCTCCAACAGCTTCCAGGTGACGAACATCTTGATCCGTCCGTCGTGCCAGCGGCGCAGGAGCGTATCGACGGAGACGGTCTTCATCTTCTTGAGCATCGCGGCGCGGTGCTGGTAGTCGACGGGACGGCGATTGTCGGGATCGACGAGACTGAAATCCCACAGCTCGCTCCCCTGGTAGAAGTCGGGCGCGCCGGGCGCGGTCGCTTTGAGCACGACCTGCGCGAGGGAATTGAGGAAACCATAGAAGGCGACCGGCTTCTGAAAGCGGGTCAGATCGGCGCAGAACTTCGGATCGCTGAGGAGGGCGTCGGCGAAGGACAGCAGCCCCTCCTCGTACTCCGGATTCGGCGCGATCCAGCTCGTATGGGTCTTGGCCTCGCGAGCGGCCTTCTCCAGGTAATGCCTCAGACGGTCACGGACCGAGGGTAATTCCGCGTTGTCGAGCGGCCACATACCGATGAGCGTCTCGTAGACGAGCAGCTCCGTATTGCGATCGCCGATTCCGTGCCGTTTCGACCAGCGGAGCACCTGCCGTTCCCATCGCGCAGCGATCTCGGAAAGGACGTTGATCCGGGCGCGGATGTCCTCGCTCCGTTTCGTATCGTGCGTCGACGTGGCGTTCATCGTATGCGGCCAGTGACGCTGCATCCGCAAGCCATGCTCGTGGAACTCGGTGAGGCCGTCAAATGTTTCGCGTCCCGGATTGCCGCCGACCTCGTTGAGCGAGATCAGTCGGTTGTAGTTGTAGAAGGCGGTGTCCTCGACGCCCTTGGCCATCACCCGGCCGGTGAACTGCTGCCAGCGCATGACGAAGGCCAGCCAATGCTCGTGTTCCGAGGAGACGTATGGCGGCGGATCGACGAGAAGAACGCGTTCGAGGAAGGTGAAGAGCCGCTCATCGAGCGCCGATCCGGCGCGGCGCCGTGCCTCCGCGACCGCGGCACGGATCGATTGCGCATCGGCGTCACCGATCGCTCCCTCGCGAATATACGTTCGGTAGACGCACATACAGGCCGTCACCTCGGTGAGTGCCGCGGTGAGATCGACCGGCGCGAAGTCGCGCGCGTTCCGGTCCGGCATGGCCACGGCACCCAGTTGCTTACCGAGCGCGCGCATCTCGCCGGAGAAGAGCTCGTGGATGATCTGTTTCTTTCGCGCGTAGCAGATGTCGTCGAATGTCTCGTTCACACCTGTGAAGCCTCGGTAGAAACGATCGAGCTGTTGCAAGCCCTTCGGATCGACGAAAAGCGCGTTGGCGGAGTCGAGGAAGTCGTAGCCGGTCGTACCGCTGACCGGGAAGTCGACCGGCAGCTCCTCGCCATGCTCCAGGATCTTCTCCAGGACGATGTAGAAACTCCTGTCATCCGAGGCATGACCACGGGAGTCGGGGGTCGGGGTTCGGAGAGAAGAGTCTCCGACGCCCGACCCCCGGTCCCCGACTCCCGTCAGGCGCAACTGCATCTTGCGCAGGTAGCCGGCCGGATCGTGGAGGCCGTCGATGTGATCGATACGCAGCCCGGTCACTTTCCCTTCCGCGATCAGCTCGAACGTACGCCGGTTCTGCGCCTCGAACACTTCCGCGTTCTCGACGCGGACGCCGACGAGATCGGTAACGTCGAAAAACCGGCGGTAGTTGATCTTCTTGCTGGCGATTCGCCAGTAAGCGAGCCGGTACCACTGCGCGTCGAGGATGGCATCGAGCAAGTTGAAACTCGCGGCCTCGCCGGGAACGCCATTGATTCGCGCGATGACGGCGTTCAATGCATCGCGAAAGGTGACGTCCTGCTCGTAGATGCGCCAGAGTGTTTCCTTGAGGAACCTGCTGTTCGAGACCGTGTCGGCGTCATCGGCCAGTTCGCGCAGTTCCATGGCAACGCCCTCGGGGGGCAGCGAGGCGATGATCTCGTGAAGAATCGCTCCGTACGTCTCAGGCGCGAGTGGCAGGCGCGTGTCGTAGTAGGTGAAGAAGAAGCCGTCGGCATCGAAATGAAGCTTGATCTCCTGCGATTCGAGCGCCTCGCCGTACGGCTTGCCGAGGATCGGGAGCAGAACTTTGAAGGACGTCTGGTCGGACGTCGTCACGGACATCCAGGCGGTGTCGAAGTAGTACCGGAACCGCGAGTGCTCGCCATTTTCGAGAACGCTCATCCACCATGCGTTCTCGTGGGTGGCGGCCATGTGATTCGGAACGATGTCGAGCAATAGGCCCATCTGGTGTCGTTGCAGCTCAGCGTGAAGGGCGTTGAAATCGTCCTCCGTTCCCAACTCCGGATTGAGCGCGCCGGCATCGACGATGTCGTATCCATGCGCGCTCCCTTTGCGCGCGCGAAAGATCGGCGAGGCGTAGACGTCGCTGATGCCGAGCTCGGCAAGATAGGGAACGATCGCCCGCGCGTCGGCGAAGGTGAAGCCGGCATTGAACTGGAGGCGATACGTGGCTCTCGGGACGCGGTACATGTGCGAGCTGAGCAGTTGCGAAAGGAGTGCCGAGGTGTTTGAAGGGCTACCATCGCGCTGTGAAACCGACCGGGCGCTTCGCCCCCTCCCCGACCGGTCCTCTGCACCTCGGCAGTCTCGTCGCCGCGGTGGGATCGTGGCTGTTCGCGCGACGCGCCGGCGGCCGCTGGCTGGTGCGCATGGAGGATCTCGACACGCCGCGCGTCGTGCCGGGCTCCGCGGACGAGATTCTTCGCGCGCTCGAGCGATACGGCCTGACCTGGGATGGCGACGTCGTCTATCAGTCGCAGCGCATCGCGTTGTACGACGATGCGCTCACCACCCTGCGTGCAAGAAGTCTGCTCTACGACTGCGCCTGCTCGCGCGCCGATCTGCAGCGGGCCGCCTCGGCGCCTGTCGGACGCGAACCGGTCTACCCAGGGACCTGCCGTCTTGGTCTGCCTCCTGGCCGCGCGGCACGAGCGGTTCGCTTTCGCGTCCCGAAGACCATCATCGCTTTCGACGACATGGTTCTCGGACACATCGAAGAGGATGTTTTCGAGACCACCGGCGACTTCGTCGTCCGCCGCGCGGATGGCGTTTACGCCTATCAGCTCGCCGTGGTCGTCGATGATGCGGCGCAGGGGATTACACAGGTTGTCCGCGGCGCCGATCTGCTGACATCGACCGCGCGCCAGATCGCGCTGCAACGCGCGCTCGATTTACCCACGCCGTCGTATGCCCATCTGCCGATGGTCGTGAATGCCGACGGCAGCAAGCTAGGCAAACGGGATGGGGCGTTGCCGCTGCCGGCCCTCGATGAGAAAAAAGTGGCCGAGACCCTGGCGTTCGCGCTGCGGTTCCTCGGAGTCGATGTTGCTCCCGACACTCCGAAGCGAATGCTTGGCGAAGCCCTGGGAGCGCGGGCGTCCCGCCAGCGCTAGGCCGGCACGGCCGGCGGCGCTGGTTGCCCAAGGCTCGGCCACCATCTCCGCTTGATCGTTCCGCCGCGCAGACTCCTAGAAGCTCGCATATAGGAACCGATCGCGCGAGATCCAAGCACAGACAAGAGTGTCTGTGCCATGCCACATTGGTCCTGCCAAGCTCCGGCACAGACAAGAGTGTCTGTGCCACATTAGTCCTCGCTTGTGGCCTCAGGCCTCGCGGCTCGCCAATGTGGCACGGCACAGACTTGTTGGCCAAAGCAGCGGCCAATGTGGCACAGACACTCTTGTCTGTGCCCGGCGGCGAAGCCGCGCATTCGCCGACTGAAACCAAGGCTGAAACCAGGGGCTACGGCCAAACTCAAAAGCGCGGGCGAGACGCCCGCGCCCCCAGGGGGGGATCACAACTTCAGCAGCAGCTTGGTCATGTCGTGCTGGTTGCCGTCGGGGTCGGTGCCGTAGCCCGGCATGACGTAGGGTTGGAAGCCGAGGTTCTGCAACGTCGTCACGGCATCGGCTTCGAGGTCGGAGATCAGCATCGCGCTCAGATGACGCAGGCCGTTCTCGCGTGCGATGCCGATGAACAGATTGACGAGCAGCGTACCGAGGCCGACGCCGCGGAAGGCAGGATCGATCATCCACTTGATACGTCCCGACAAGCGCAGCGGACCGCCATCGCGCCGATGGAGCGTGGCGTCGGCCACGATGCGATTCCCGTCGAGCGCCAGCAGCGGGAAGACCTTCGCGTAATCGATATCGCGGCCCCATTGCTCGATCAGAGAACGGTTGCCGATCGGGTCCCATGCGAAGCGGCGATAGGCGATTGGCAGGTGCTGGAAAAACTCATACAACGCATCGACGTCCTTCTCGGCGAAGGGACGGAGGAGAACTTTGCGGCCGTCGCGCAGGACGGCCTCCTGCGGATAGCGGTGCGGCATGGGCGAACGATATCAGATCAGGCGAGGCCGGCACGGCCGGCTGCGCTGGTTGCCCAAGGCTCGCCACCGTCCTCGCTCCATCATTCTGCCGCGCAGACTTCTAGCTCCGCCGGGTCTCCGACGTGGATCAGGCATCCATATCGATACAACTTCGCCGGTCATCGATTCGCCTCCGCCCGCTGTTTGATGGCCTCCAGCCAGCTCCGGCGAATGATGCCACTGCCCGGACGGACGATGCGCCAATAGACGGTGAAAACGCGTCGCGCCGCGTCCGTGCTTGCGAAAACGCGCGTCTCCGTCGTCAGCCGCCCATCGGGCTCGACGCGAAAGTTCATCACCGCAAAGGTCTGCGGCGCCACGCGCGTACCGAAAACCAGCTCGCGTGGGGCGTCGTCGGCCAGGATGCGAAACCCGCTTCCGGTAGCGACGTCGAGAATCGGCTTCGCGTCCGGGGCGTGCATGATGCTTTCCCTCTCGCGGCACCTGCCCATGCAGCGAATCGTGGTGAGGATCTTGAAGAAGCGAATCTCGCCCGCGGTGACTTGCCGGATCGCCGAGAAGATCCGCTCGGGCGATGCGGCGATCCGGATCTCGTGCCGTTCCTCGAACTGCCACCGCGGCATGATCCCGTCCAGGCGGGAGGCAGCGTTGTCCACTCGCCGTTCAGGGACCGGCCAGCAAACGGCGATCAGCACCAAGGCGATGCCGGCGGCGAACAATGCAACCCCTCGCCGCCTCTGCCGACGGAACAACATCGCCGCCACGCCGGCCACGACTGCAGCGGCACCGCAGTAGAGCAATACGGAGAGGAACATCGACGACGAGTTTAGCCGCTCGTTCACTCCCCGGCGCGGTCGTCGGGGTGGTTCTGACGAACGGCCGTATTGCCGTGTATAGCGACGTTGGCCGCGTCGCCGCTGACGAAGATCCCCCCGCCGCGCACCATCGGACCGCCGTTGCCGGTGATCACGCTTCCGCCAACCTGAGTATCAATCGAATTCCGGAGATAGATGCCTCCCCCTTCGCATTCCGCTCCGTGGATGGCGTTGTCCGTCACGCGGCTGCGCCACATGCGCATGCGGCTCCGTTCGCTCCAGATCCCGCCGCCGCGCACGTCGTGCCGCGCGTACACAGCGTTGAGCTGGATTGAGCTACCCGCCAGTTCGACCTTACAGTCGTCGAGATAGAGGCCACCCCCACCCGCGATTCCGGCCGAAGGGCACTCCACGGTGTTGCTCGCGACTGTCGATTTCTGGATCTTCACCGTCGAGCGGCGGCACAACATCCCCGCACCGAACGGCTCTTCCGCGTCATCGCCGATGCGGTTCCCGGCAATCACGCATTCCTGCAGGCTGAGCGTCGAACCGGAGACGATCATTCCGCGAGCGCGCGCATTGGAACGAATCTCGATTCCACTCAGATGAAGCGCGGAATCCTGCACCGACAACACCGCGTCGCCACCATTCCCGGCGAGCGTAACGCCGCGCCGCGACAAACGGGAGCTCTGCATGACCAGGTATGGAATCGCGGATACGCGAATGCGCTCGCGATAGAGTCCGGGCGAAATCATGATTGTGGTCGGGCGAACGACCGCGTCGACGGCCTCCTGAATCGTTCGAAAGTCCTGCGGGACGAAGAAGACGTCGTAATCGCCAGCCATGCTCAGGTGAACAGAACGGCGGCGATCCGGTAGAACAACGTGGCGTTCATCAAAGCTCCTTCGATGGAATGGCGTCGTAGGCGTGCTTCATCGGGGCATCGTAGCGCACGCATCCCGCTCGACAGCGGGCGAGACGCCTGGCGAGACGCCCGCGCTCCCAGGGGGCATCACATGGAACCTGTTCACTCCTGAACAGTGGCAAATTCGACGGCGTGGTACGCTGTCGGCTCTTCACCGGAACCGTCCGCCCACACCTGACCCCTCCAATCCCAATTCGTGCTGCCCAAAAGCCCGCACGCCGAAAGAACACTTGATGACTACGTTTACCACCACTCCTGTCGCCTTTGTACCGAAAGAACGAGCCCTCCGGCCTGTTGATGCTTCGATCCGGCCTGTTGATGCTTCGATCGTTTCCAGCCTGGGCTCCGAACCATGGAAGAGCGCGTGGTGGAAGACGGCCGATGGAGAACGCCCTACCTTTCTCTACATCATGGCCATCCACATCCTGGCCGTTGTCGGACTCATCTTCTTCGCCACGCCCGGCTGGCGGATCATGGTGGCGACGGGTTCGCTCGCCTGGCTCGGCGGACTCGGCGTCACGGTCTGCTACCACCGCACGCTCGCGCACACGGCGCTCCGGCTGCACCCGGCCGTGAAACATCTGCTCATCTTCTTCGCCATGTTCAACGGTTCCGGCTCCCCCGATTCGTGGACCGCGAACCACCGGCAACACCATTCGAAGGTCGAGACGTTGGAAGACATCTCCAGCCCTTCGATCGGCGGCTTCTGGTGGGCTCATCTGCGTTGGCTCTGGCAGGCCGGCAAGATTCCGCTCGACCGCTGGTGCCCCGATCTGGACAAGAGTGAGTACCGCTTCTGGAGACGGATGCAGGTTCCCCTGCTGGCGGTATCGCTCTTCGGGGGTCTGGCCTTCGGTATCCCGGCATTCTTCTGGCTCGGCCCGATGCGCCTGGTGATGTCGCTTCACGCGCAGTGCTTCGTCAACAGCATCGCCCACATGCGCGAAGCCCGGGAAGCTGGCGAAGACTCATCGCAGAACGTCGCCTGGCTGGCAGTGCTTCATTTCTTCCAAGGCGAGAACTGGCACCGCAATCACCACGCGAAGCCCTCCTCGGCCCGCTTCGGATGGAAGTTGTGGCAGATCGACTTCGGCTGGTACGCGATCTGGATGCTCGAGCTGGTCGGCCTGGCGACGTCGGTGAAACGGGCGTCGATGCGCGGTCCCTCGGCGATCTAGGCTGGCACGGCCGGCGGCGCTGGTTGCCCAAGGCTCGGCCACCATCACAGAGGCTCTGTTTTTCTCTGTGATCTCTGTGTCTCTGTGGTGAAAAGCTTTTCGAAACCGTGCCGTCTAGCCGCCCGAGCGCGCTCGGAAGGCCATGTACGCGAAGATGACGACGAGAATGACGAGGAAGACTCTCCCCATCCCCAGCATTCGCGTATGCGCCACGTGCCGGGTGCCCTTTGGTTTGATGCCGAAGACAGCAGCGACGGCGGTGAGCAGCACCGCGAGACCCAGCCAGACTAACCAGTTCATGCCCGAGACCGCTACAAGAGGCGCGCCAAACTCTCGGAGGGTGCCTCACAACTCAGCGAAGGCGGGCCTCCATGGTGATCTCGGCGTTCAGGAGTTTCGAGATCGGACAGCCAGCCTTCGCCGCCGCCGCGGCGGTTGCGAACTGTTCCTGTGATGCTCCCGGCACCTCCGCTTCGACGACAAGGTGGACCTTGGTCACCGCGAAGCCCTGCTCCCCCTTCTCGAGAGTGACCGTTGCGGTCGTGGCGATTTCGTTCGCGGTCAGGCTCGCGTTCCCGAGCTGCCCCGACAGCGCCATCGAGAAGCAGCCGGCATGCGCGGCCGCGATCAACTCCTCGGGGTTGGTGCCGATGCCGTTCTCGAAGCGGGTCGAAAACGAATATTGAACATCCTTGAGCACGCCGCTCTGCGTGGAGACGGTCCCCTTCCCGTCCTTGAGTCCTCCGCGCCATACCGCCGAACCATTCCTGTTCATCTGTTGCCCCCTTTTGTTCGTTCAGGGCGCGAAGCATATCCGACGGCGTTGCCGGCGGCAGGTCCTATCGATCCAGCCGCCGGCATCTAAGGCATCGTAGGTACCCCGAGGAATCCACGTCAAGTATAGCTACGTTGAACCACACCATGAAGAAGCCGCTCTTAGCCGTCGTTCTTGCTACCTTTGTCCTCAGTTGCGGCGCCAATGCCGATGCAGTCAACAAGGCCATCCCCTCCCCAGAGCTCGATACGCCTGCCACCGGCCCTCAGGTGGCCGTCCTCGCCGGCGGATGTTTCTGGGGGCTGCAGGGGATGTTCGAGCACGTGGAGGGGGTGACCAAAGTCGTAGCCGGCTACTCAGGCGGCGAGAAAGCGACGGCGCACTACGAGATGGTGGGAACCGAGACCACCGGCCACGCCGAGTCGGTGGAGATCACCTTCGACCCGAAGCAGATCTCGTACGGCCAGCTCCTGCGGCTCTTCTTCTCCGTCGCCCACGATCCGACAGAGCTCGATCGGCAGGGTCCGGACAGCGGACCCAGCTACCGCTCGGAGATCTTCTTCGGCTCTACGGCCCAGGAGCGCATCGCCCGGGCGTATGTCGCGCAGCTCACGAAGGCAAAGGTCTTCGCCTCACCCATCGTCACGAAGATCGAGCCGCTGAAGGGCTTCTACGCGGCTGAGGATTACCACCAGGATTACCTGATCCACAACCCGCACCAGCCGTACATCGTCTACAACGATCTGCCGAAGATCGATGCGCTAAAGCGGGTCTACCCACAGCTCTACCGTCCGACGCCGATGGCTTTGACCGCGGCACGCTGAGGGAGCAGCGCGGACCTGAACGTCACGATCAGGTGGCGCGACGCAATAACCTTCGCGCGGCCAGCCAGATCAGGACGATGATCGCCCACCAGAAAACGACCGTGGTCAACACGCCCACCGCGTTCGGAGGGTGGAAGCCGAGGGCCTCGATTCTTGCCCTGACGAAGAAACCGGGGAGAAAGACCAAGTGAGGTTTGACACCGAAAAGCAGGAGCGCACTGATCACGACCGCTGCTCCGATCGGCGCGACCACGAACAAAGCGACCACCCGCAGGACGGGAGAGCCTTCGGCCATGCGTTTACGCTACCACTGCATCAGCGTGGCGTGAAGATCTGCACGTGCTGCGTTTCGTTATCGGTGAGCGTGAGCATCGCACACCGGGCTCTGAGACTCGACTTCGATGCGCACGTTTGCATGTGCGCGAACGGCGGCGGACGCCAGGAGATCGCTGAGCGTCACCGTCCCCAGGGGATCGGAGTCGGTGGGGAAGGAGCGCTGAATCGTCTGCTCGAACAGCAATTCGCCCGTTGTGTTGTCCTTCACCCGCACGATGATGAAGAACCAGCGCGTGAGGACACGAAGCGTCGACGGGAAACGAACGTTGGTCGGGATGGACGGCAACCAGACATGATTCTTCTGAAAATCGCGCGACCGGATGACCGGGATCTCCGTGCCGGGACCGTCCGGATCTCTCGATGTCTCGTGCAGCCGTGCGGTGAAGTGCAGCCTGTCGGCATGATCGGCCGGGGGCAGAAGAACCATCGCCGGCTGGGGTGCCCACGTCGACAGCGGCTCGATGGACATCGACGCATTCGGTGGAACCCGCCGTGGGGGCTGACTGCAAGGGACCACCGTGCCGAAGATGTAGCAGAGCTCAGGATCGATGGGGACGACATCGTCAGAGTCGTTGTAGACGGAGATCTCGCTCACCCAGCGCGTGCCGAAGCTGGCATCGACCGGCTTGAAGGCGATGGGGATGATGATCTCTTCGAGCTGGGGCCGGAAGACAAACTGGCTGAGGGAATGGAGGAGCGCGCCGTTGTCGCGCACCGTCACTGCGACGGCGCCGATGGCGTGCGGCGGCGCCACGGCCTTGACGTTGTAGGCGTCGACGAGAGTGACGCGAGGCGAGGCCACGTCGCCGAAGAAGACCTGAGGCGCCGTGAACCGCAGGTAGGTATTCGCATTCGCAAGGATCTCGATCTCGGCTCCCCCCTCGGGTGGAGAGGAGCTGGGAGAGAACATGAAATCATCAGTCTGCGCAGCGGCTGTCGCCGCGAGCAGCGTCAGGAGCACATAGGGGATGAGTCGCATGACGGGCTGACTATTTGTGAACCGCCCTCTGCCTCGGAGTTGAAGGGCCAATCGTGACGGTGCCAATCAGCTCGTCGTTAACGCGCGCCGAGATTGTCAGCACCTCAACCGCGGCGGGAGCACCCACCGAGGTTATGTAACGGCCGACATCGCGATACAGCGGATAGCCCGTAGAACCTCGCGAACTGGTGATGGTAATACTCGGCGTGTTGTCGTAATTCAACGGAATCTGCTGCCCGCCCGCACCCAGGAGCTGGACTTCAATGTCGTAGCCACCTCTCGTGGGAGTTACCGTGAGCCGCGAGTCATGCGGAGAGACCGGGACGGTCGTGGGAGAGTAGCTGTAGTGTAATGACATTCCGGGTAAATAGTTGTCGTCGCCGCTGTATTCGGCGCGAATCGAGTGAAGGCTGGCCCCGAAATCACGCGTGACCGTCGCGAAGCTCGCCGCGGGTGCCGTAGCGAGAACGGTATTCGAGAAGACATCGCGGAATGTTACGGTACCGCTGGGCTCAAACATCTCGGTGCCCAGGCCTATCCGTGCTGTCAACGTGGAAGGGAATGCGGCGAGATCGCGTCCGAAAAACAGATCGACAGCAACACCCCTCCTCGGAACGTCCATCAGAAACTCCGTGGAGGAGCGTGCGAAGATCGCATCGCCTGAGTAGTCGGCGGTGACGTGGTGACTTCCGGCCCTCAGAGGTAGCGCCGTCGACGAGCCCAGTTCGACGCTACCGACGATCCGGTCATTGTCGCGAAAGACGACCGTTCCCGTAGGCACACCCGAGGAGCTGGATACGTGCGGCGTGATGATGCCCGTATTCGTAACAACATACCCAACGGGGTTCTGGATATCGAAAGAAGTCGAACTTGCCGCTTCACCCGTCGCCGTGGGATGCGCCAACAGAATCGACAGGCCCTTACTTGTAACGATCACAGCGTCGCGCTGGCCATCGCCGTCGAAATCAGCCGATCCGGCCAGTGTCGCGTTCATGAGCTGGCCCACGCGATCAAATTGAAGATTACCCCGATTGAGAAGAATCGACCTCGGCGTGATGATATCGGTGCGATGGTCTCCATCCCAGTCGAGGAATACGGCCGAGCCTCCGTCGATAAAAACTCCGCCGATCGAATGTCCGGAGTACGAAGGGTACGCGAACGTTCCATCGCCATTTCCATGTTGCACGCTCAGGCGCTCGGCAAATGTGAACTCATCAAGTGTGAACTTGATCAAATCCGGTATTCCGTCGGAGTCCAGGTCGGCAATTCCGATCCAACCCCAGTCAGTCGGATAATCGTGAATCGGAGCGCCATGAATGATTGAGCGGCCTCCATTGATGATGAGATCGCTCGAATCAGAGCGACTCGGTGAATAAAGATCGATCAGACCGTCTCCGTTCACATCTCCCAGCACCCCGGAGATAGGCCATCCCACAACCGGACGGAGCTTCCGGTCACGCGTAAACCCAGCGATCTCGAGCAGGCCATAGGTAGTGAACAACAAGTCTGATGTACCCTCATTGAACATGTCCGCCGCGCCCAAGAGCACGGCGGAAGGGAGTGCCGGTTTGACCTCAATAAATTCTCCATCGCCGGCTCCAAAAAGGACGGAGGTCGAGGACATCCCCGTCTGTATGGCAACGTCGACGTTGCCATCTCCGTCAAAGTCGCCGGCCCGTGCGGCCACGAATTCATTATTTGCGTTGCTTGGCCGGATCAATCCTGGACGCCGTTCAAGGATACCTCTCCCTCTATTCATGAAGATCAGCAATTCGGGAGTATCGACGGGTGAAATGCAACAGCTCTGTGTAACGACCCCGACGTCGGGATACCCGTCATGGTCGAAGTCGGCCACGAAAACCAGGAGTGCCCTACGATCGTACAGCGAAGTCGATTGCGTGACACTGGCGAAGGAATAGACGATGGGCGCGTCGATTCTGCCGTTTCCCGCGCCAACAATCGTCGCGAGCAGGAGCTGTTTGTCGGGACCGTCGCCATCCACGACAACGTCCGGGATCCCGTCACCCGTGAAATCAGCGACAACGATCCGATAGGCCCCATAGGATATGAAGTACGTCGTCGGCGGATCCAACGCCGTGCCTCCGCGATTGAGGGAGATGGTGATCGTTCCTTCGCTGACGCCAACGAGATCCGGATACCCGTCCCCATTGACGTCCGCCACGGTCGAGAATGCTCCAGGCATGCTCGAGACCGTGGCCGGCGCAAGCCAGCCGTTTGCTGATCCGAATGTAACAGCGACATTCGCGTCATAGTCGAAAGCTGCTGAAATCGCGTCCAAATAGCCATCCCGGTTGAAATCCGCGTAAAGAGGACCTGACACTTTTGGACTGGCGACGAATGTAAAGTTGCCACTCTTATCCAGATTGAATTCGTCAGTCCAGAGGGGTCGCGCGGCGATCAACTGCAGCGTCCCCTTGGGATCGCGCCACATCGTCAGCGAGTTGACTAACCCATAATGGCTGACATCGCTGACCTCGATTGACGGACCCTTCGCCAGCCCACTCCGAGATCCGAAGTACGCCGTGAGAGTTTCCTGCTGAACTTGTCCTCCGACGATCGCGTACTGCCACGACGCAACGACGACGTCGGTCAACCCGTCTCCATTAATGTCACCGACCGCGGAAGCCGTGAAATTGGGAGCCGGCATTGCGGTCAAAACAGCAGGCGCGAAGTTGCCTTGGCCAGTGCCCTTCAATAACCTCATGTTTTGCGACGAAAAGCTCATCGTCAGCAGATCGGCAACGCCGTCTCCATCGAAATCAGACAGAAAAACTGACGATGTGGACCCGTCATCAAGCTGCGTACATGGCTTGAAATGCCCATCACCTTTGCCGAGCATCAACGAAACGCCGTCCGGACCGCCGGCGATAAGATCGGCCTTCCCATCGCCATCGGCGTCGCCTCCGATCAATACCCAGCCTTGGCCGGCGCAGGTGAGAGCGATGGTAGGCCGTGCGGCAGGAAAGACCGTGAACTGGGGCTCCGCAGCCATGACAAGCAGAGCCAGCAGACAAAGAATTGCGGACGAGAGGTACCTGGATACGTGACGCATTTCTGAACTCCGGATTCAAGAGAACCGGCGACCTTCTCAGCCGCCCGTTTCAAGCAATACATAATTATACTGCCAGTCGGCCAAATCCGCCCGCGAGAGCACATCGTCCCGGCCATCGGAAGCGCCGACACCGTACCTGTCCGACATCGAGAACCATTCCTTCGAGACAGTGGCAAATCGTTCACGGATGCCTCTGCAACTCGCGCGTGATGACCTCGAGCAACCGTTTGTGCTGCGAGTGCAGATACGAGTGGTCTCCCGGCAGCATTTCAACCCGAGCCTCGGCGCGCGTCTGCTGGCGCCAGGCCTCGAGCTCCGAGGCATCAACCCGATCGTCGGCGAGTCCGCCGACGATCGTGAACGGGACATCGAGCGGATCCTCCGCCACGAAGCTGTATGTCTCCTCGATCTCGAAATCGGCGCGCAGAATCGGCGAAACGAGCGCCATCAGTTCCTCATGCTCCAGGACTTCTTCCGGAACGTCCGCCCGCAGCCGGAGCTCCTTACGGGACTCAGACTCCTCCAGGCGATGGATATCCGCGACACGGCTCGGAAGATTCGGCGCGCGATGGCAGAACAAGAAGAGCCGCGCCGGTTGCGGCAATGACATCCGCCGCAGCGACCGCGCAAGCTCGAAGGCAATCAATGCCCCCAGATCGTGGCCGAAGATCGCAAAGGGCTGCCCGAGGGACTCACGCATCGCCTCGACCAGCAGGGGAATGAGTGCATCCATGCGGGTGATCCGCGGCTCGCGTATCCGCTTCCCACGTCCCGGTAACTGTGCCGCGCACACATCCACGCCGCGGGGAAGTTCGCCGGTCCATGATCGATAGGCCGAGGCATCGCCGCCGGTGTACGGGAGACAGAAGAGACGGCTCTGGACAGGTTTGCTTGATGACGTACAGAGGAGCCAGGAGTTTGTGCTCATCGGGCCGTGAGGTTACGTCGTCGAAACCTCATGACGCAAGCGTGCCGGCCGGCACGGCCGGCTGCGTTGGTTGCCCAAGGCTCCGCCAGCAGTGGCGCAAGAACGTTCTACCGACCCGGATCACGCGGTGAGCCGTCCGACATGCACGCTGAATCGACACGATCGCGGGCGCGAGGTGACACATTTCAGTTCCAACACCGGCCATGGAAAGGACGGGAACGGCCAAAACTGGTAAGTCGGCGGACTCCGCGAGTCCATTAGTGGCCCCACGAGCTCACTAGTGGACTCCAAGAGACCACCTAGGTGGTCTCCAGAGGTCACTAGGTGGTCTCCAGAGGTCACTAGGTGGACTCCAAGAGGTCACTAGGTGGACTTCAGAGGTCACTAGGTTGCCTCCAGAGGTCACTAGGTGGCCTCCAAGAGGTCACTAGGTGGCCTCCAAGAGGTCACTAGGTGGCCTCCAAGAGGTCACTAGGTGGCCTCCAAGAGGTCACTAGGTGGCCTCCAAGAGATCACCAGGTGGTCTCCAGAGGTCACTAGGTGGCCTCCAGAGGTCACTAGGTGGACTCCAGAGGTCACTAGGTGGCCTCCAAGAGGTCACTAGGTGGCCTCCAAGAGGTCACTAAGTGGACTCCACGGGGCCATGAATGGACTCCGCGAGTCCATGATTGGACTCCACGAGTCCATGATTGGACTCCGCGAGGCACGAACCCCACCTTCGCCGAACGGAAGTGCCGTCACCCGTGTTCTTTCCCACAAAGGAAAACGACTGATGACCTCCTCAACCGCCCTCGCGACACTACTGGACGCCCGAGAGACATCGCAGCCAACGATGCCGATCACCATCGCTCCAATCCCCGCCGCCTTCCTGAACCGCGTTCGTCGCGAAGACCTCGACGACCTCGGCCAGCCCGTAAAGCACGTCGAAGCCCAAGGCGGTGAACCATGCCGCGACGTCCTTCGCCGAGCCTTTCCCGGCGAACAACTGATCCTGGCCAGCTTCACACCGTTCACGAAGCCGGGCCCGTATCACGAGTACGGTCCCGTGTTCGTCCTGGCCGAGGAGAGCGGCGAACAGGTCCTTCGTGACAGGCTTCCTGCCGCCGGTTCACCGACCGACTATCTCCGGGAGCAGTTTGCCGTTCGCGCCTACTCCGAAGACGAAAAGATCGTCGACGCGGCGTTGATCGAGGCAGGCGATTTTGATGCGACCATCGAACGGTTCTTCCGGTCAAACGATGTCGCTTTCCTTCACGTGCGGTACCCGGCCTACGGCTGCTTCTCGTGCCGCATCGATCGGGGATAGGGGTGAATCACCGCTTCGGCTGCCCCTCACGGGCAACGCAGAACGGGCGGCCTCGCGGCCGCCCGTTTTCAGATTAGTGGTGCGTAGAAATCGCCTGCCTCGAGGCGACGATTCAACAGTCCGTTACCGGCTCCAATGGCCATCCACCCAATAGTAGCCGCGATGCTCCTGCACCCAACGTCCAGGAACCCACTGCGCGCGCCGATGAGGAGGACGAGCCCAGGTACCGGCGGTCCAGGCATAGCTCCGGCCGTTCCAGCGGTGATAGCCCTGCTGCCAGACGTAGCCGGACCGCGGGGCCTGTACCTGTTCCACGACGATCGGTGGCGGGGCGATACGCACGTAGATACGCGTTCTTGCTTCGGAAACCGGGATGATCAGCAGCCCCGTCAGAACCGCCAAAGCCATAAATCGCGAAAGGATTCTCATCAATTGTTACCTCTGCGATTAGTACTGCGAAGCAGATGCCTATTGCCTGACGATCCGGATGGGTCCGCTCGCGCCGACTGGTCTACCCTGCCTTTCGTCCGCGCCTCCGCGCCTCCGCGTGACCTTCTCTCACCTCGAAGCCGACCGGCCATCTGCTAATCTCAGCGGCAGAGAGGTCACGATGGGTTGGACGGCAAGAGAGCGGCGAATTCTGGCTGGGTTACGTACCCCGGCGCACATCCAGCAATTCCTCGATGAATTGGACTACGACGAAAAGGGCGGCGGCGATTCGCCGCGCATCGTGATGCGGACAGGCAAAGCGCAATGCTTCAGCGGTGCTCTGTTCGCCGCCGCCGCGCTGCGTGAATTGGGACATCCCCCACGCCTCCTGTACTTCGACGCGGTCAGCGATGACGGACATTGCCTGGCGATTTACGAACGGGAAGGATTGTGGGGCGCCATCGCCAAATCCAACTTCACCACGATCCGTTCGCGCGAGGCCATCTACCCCTATCTCGCCCTCGGCCTGAGCTACTTCGACGGCTTCTTCAACGTCTACGGAAAAAGGACGATGCGATCCTTCACCGACCCCGTCGAACTGGAACCGTTCGAATCCCGCGGCTGGCGCTTCAGCGAGCGAGAGCTCATCGACATCGATCGGGCCATCGACGACACTCCAAAGGCCTGGGTACTTCCTCGCCGGAGCATCAAACACGTCAGCAAGGTGAGTGATCTTCTGCGAAATGCCGGGCTGCTGGGGTCCAAGCCTGAGGGACTCTGGCGGCGCTCGGGATGAGCGCTCGGTACGTTGCCCGATCACAGCAGCGACAGGAGGTCGCGCCGGCAACGGTGTGCGGCGATCACCGAAACTACCACGCCAAGCACAACCATCGCGCCCGCTGCGGCCAAAGGGAGATCGCGCGTCGGGGTGGTGCTGATGAACGTTCGGATCGATGGAGTGACACGAAACACGACGGCAGGCAGTACCGCCAGTGCGAACAACACTGCTGTCGCAGTCTGGACTGCCTGCCGCACCGTGGCCGCGCGAAGCGACAGGAGCACGCAGGTTGCCGAGATGAAGAAATTCAACGCCAACGTGATCGAGACGGCGCTCCAGAAAATTCTTGGATCGAAAAAGGCGATGCGGCGCGATGCGGCATTCGCTGAAATCCAGCCGACAAGTATCTGCGCTAGAGCTGTGAGCCACCCGAAGATCATCGGGGCGGCGATCTTGCCCAGCAGCAGGCCTTCATCCGAGAGAGGGCTGGCGAGAAGCGCATCGAGCGTGTGCCTTTCACGTTCGCCGGCGAACGAGTCCGCCGCTGCATTGATCATAAATACTGCCCCGAGGCAAGGCAGAAGAAAGGCCATTTCAGACCGCAGGTAGGGAGCGCCGGCGTTCGCCGGATAGATCACCCCAAATAGAAGTAGAAATGTTGCGAGAAACATCCATCCACTGCGAGCATGTCCCTGCCCGACCTGATATGGCATCTCCCTGCACTCCTTCCAGATCACTGCAAGGGCGTCGCGAATCATCGCTCCTCCATCAGTTTCAGGAACGCACTCTCCAGTTCCGAATGCGTGGACCGCACGTCATGGATCTGAACCCCCGCTGCGGTCAGGACCTGAATGACTGATGACAACCCGCCACCCGCCGCAATCTGCATCGTCAGCCCGTCGCTGACGCGTGCGATCGAAACTACCTCTGGAAGCTGGGACAAGGCGTCGACGACTGGCTGCGTGAGGCCGGCCGCGACCACGGTCACCGTGCGCGGTGAACCGGTGGCGCGTGCGATCTCTGCAGGCGAGCCGGACGCCATGATGCGTCCTTCCCGGAGCACCACCACCTGATCCGCCATCTCCTCCACCTCATGCAGATTGTGCGTGCTCATGAAAATAGTCATGCCGCCACGCTCGGCCAGACCGGCCACGAGTTGCCTCAGGTCGGCAGCGGCCACGGGATCCAGGCCTGCGGTCGGCTCATCAAGAAGCAGCAGCTCGGGCTCGTGCAGCAAGGCCCGGGCGATGGCGAGTTTCTGTTTCATGCCACGGCTCCAGGTCCCCACGAGATCACGACGCCGCTCCCACAATCCGAAGTGCATGAGAACGTCACGGATCCGGCGGTTGCGCTGGTCAGGGGGTAGACGCCAGACGCGGGCATAGAACTCGAGGTTGGTCTCCCCAGAGAGGCGATCGTAGAGACCGGTGTGTTCGAGAAGGGCTGCGCTCCGCTCGCGGATTTGCTGCCCTTGGGACGAAACGTCGAAACCGAGAACTTGCACGGTACCCTCGACGGGTTGAATCAGGCCGAGGAGAAGCTTCATCATCGTGGACTTGCCAGCACCGTTCGGCCCGACGACGCTGAAGATGGTACCTGCAGCTACCTGGAAAGAAAGATCATGGAGTGCCTCGCGCTCGCCGTACCTGAACGTGGCAGAACGCATGACGATCGCTGCGTCAGTCATGCCGCAATGTCCCAACGGTACTTTGCGGGGCGGACCGCGCCCGCAGCGCGAGTGAAATCGCGAACGTATCGCGCGTCGATGACGGTGGAGTACACGTTTCTCGGTTTCTCGGTGCTGCATGGTAACTCCGTGTTCACGCGGAGAAGCGGAGTGAGAAGCTTTCCTCCTCCGCGTCTCCGCGTCTCCGCGTGAGTGTTTAAGAGAAACGCCGGACGTAACGTAAACACAAAACGGGCGGCCTCGCGGCCGCCCGTTTCCGTTGATGCGATGAGATAGAACCTACTGCTCGTCGTCAAAGTCCGCCAGCGACAATGCTTCTTCGCTCTCGTCGTCCGTCTCCGCGCGGAGGAGATCTTCGAGGTTGGGCTGGACCGGGACAGGCTCGTCCTTCTCGAGGTAGACCTCACGGTAGACGGGCATTCCCGTACCGGCCGGGATGAGGCGGCCGACGATGACGTTTCCCTTGAGGCCGCGCAGGTGGTCGACGCGGCCGGCGATGCTGGCCTCGGTGAGCACGCGGGTGGTCTCCTGGAACGATGCGGCGGAGATGAAGCTGTCCGTCGACAGAGATGCTTTGGTGATGCCGAGCAGGAGTGGCATCCCGTCGGCCGGCTCGTCGCCGCGGTTCACCATCCTGTCGCCTCCTCCTTCCGCGGCGCAGCGATAACCTCGATCAGGGCGCTACCGCGGCGGACAAGCGGTAACATGTGAACGCGAGAATCGTGGTGAATGCCGACTGTTCTGAAGCAGGGTTCCTATCGCGTATTCTTCTATGCGAGTGATCGCGGCGAACCGGCTCACGTACATGTCGAGCGCGAGAACTGCATGGCAAAGTTTTGGCTGAAACCGCTCCGTCTGGCCCATAGCGGCGACTTTGGACGCGCTGAGATCCGGCGTATCGAACGGATCCTCGGTGATCATCAAGTGGAGCTCCTGGAGGCGTGGAATGACTTCTTCGTTGACTGAAATCGCTGTTCCCGCGGCGACCAACGTCGTGGTCACCGATGACACGTTGACTGTGGACCTGAGTGACGGACGCACGATTTCGGTGCCGCTCGCTTGGTATCCCCGACTCGTCCACGGCACACAGGAGGAGCGTGCGGATTGGCGACTGATCGGCCGAGGCGAAGGAATTCACTGGCCTCAACTCGATGACGACATTTCTGTGGAGGGTTTGATTGCAGGCAGACCGTCCGGCGAGAGTCAGAGATCGCTTGCCAGGTGGCTTGAGACCCGGCGGTAGCCTGAAGGGCGGAAGAGCAACTCCTCCGGCGCGATGTCTGCGCCGTTCGGCCAGCAGATCGTGCCGTACTCGGCGACTGAGAAGTTGCGGAAGTAGTTCACGTCCTTCAGCGGCTCGAAGACAGGACCCCATAGCTCGTCGGCGAGTTCGATTTCTCCCTCGCTTCCGTCGGCGAACTTCGCCCAGATGGTGAAATCGCGAACGTATCGCGCATCGATGACGGTGTAGTAGATGTTCTCAGTGATTCTATCGATCACGCCATCCGTAGAAACAACGGGCGGCCTCGCGGCCGCCCGTTTCATACGATGAGATAGACCCTACTGCTCGTCGTCGAAATCCGCCAGCGAGAGGGCTTCTTCGCTCTCGTCGTCCGTCTCCGCGCGGAGAAGTCCTTCGAGGTTCGGCTGGACCGGGACGGGCTCGTCCTTCTCGAGGTAGACCTCGCGGTAGACGGGCATTCCGGTTCCGGCCGGGATGAGGCGGCCGACGATGACGTTTTCCTTGAGACCGCGCAGGTGGTCCACGCGGCCGGCGATGCTGGCCTCGGTGAGCACGCGGGTGGTCTCCGACGCGCGATACGTTCGCGATTTCACCATCACGTCAGCCGCCGTTCCCTTCGACGTGCATCGAGCGCGAGATATAAAGCCGCGAGATCCCAGTGCAAGCGCCGATCCGGACCGGCTGAAGGCAGCGCCCGCGTCTCCGGCATCGGCCGGAACAGCTTGGGGGGAGCTTGCCGGACTCCTTCGATGCACAGCGCACCAGTTGACCGGTATCAAGACCGCCCGGTTCGCCATCGTGAGTTCAGGTATCAGGGCCGGCCGGCGTGTGCTGAGTACGACCCGTCAGGAATGGCCGGCCAAGAGGTATGAGCTTTCCCAAACGCCTTGCAGAACACCGTGAGCGGAACTCTCGGATGAACCGAACGAAGCAAGAAGGCCGACGAACGGCCGCGTATCGCCTGCTGCGAAGAGTTAACCGGCGTTTTTGCGCTTTGCGATTGCTAACAGTTTTTCAACGTCTGCAAGGTCTTTCTGCCGCGCCGACGCTCGCTTGTTTCGCAGCAACGCTTCCCATCCGAGAATGTTTACTGGCTGATCATCGATCGCCGTTTGGATACGAGACTGCCAAGCCGAGTCGAAATCGACTGCCGAAATAGATGTCAGAAGGTCAATGCGATTGGGAGGCTGACCAAGCTGAATGACTTGGCCCGACTTGAGGAGATCGCTTTCGTCAATACCGACACTTCCGAAGCCGAAATCTTCCAGCACGGCAAGAACCCGCTCAGCATTCACTTCCGTCGCTCGGATGAGAAAGTCAATATCGCCCGTAAATCGTGGATGACCGTGATATGCCACGGCGTGCCCGCCGACGAGGATGTATTCAACGCCGTGTGAGTTCAACAATGCAATGAACTCTTTCAAATCTGCTTGCAGCTTCGCCAAGGGCGCTCCGATGCCGGTCAACAAGTTCGAGCAATAGGTCGAGGCGAGCCTCAGGTTCGAGGTGTGCGTAGAACTCGTCGTCCCCTTGTTCCTCGGCCTCAAAGCTTCGAAATACCCTCGCGACTCGTTCCACGACATTGACTCTAACATGACAGGAGCTATCCCTGTTCGCGGTAGCTCTCTTGTTTTCACGCGGAGCCGCGGAGCCGCGGAGTGAGGCGATTTTGATCTCTCCGCGTCCTCCGCGCCTCCGCGTGAAACCGCCTCCCTTTGGCTGACGCTTTCGCTGAAAACAAAACGGGCGGCCTCTCGGCCGCCCGTTCGATTGATGCGATGAGATAGACCCTACTGCTCGTCGTCGAAATCCGCCAGCGAGAGGGCTTCCTCGCTCTCGTCGTCCGTCTCCGCGCGGAGGAGGTCTTCGAGGTTCGGCTGGACCGGGACTGGCTCGTCCTTCTCGAGGTAGACCTCGCGGTAGACGGGCATTCCGGTTCCGGCCGGGATGAGGCGGCCGACGATGACGTTTTCCTTGAGGCCGCGCAGGTGGTCCACTCGGCCGGCGATGCTGGCCTCGGTGAGCACGCGGGTGGTCTCCTGGAACGAGGCGGCGGAGATGAAGCTGTCCGTCGACAGGGAGGCTTTGGTGATGCCGAGCAGGAGTGGCGTTCCGTCGGCGGGCTCGCCGCCGCGGTTCATCACTTTCTCGTTCTCTTCCATGAAGCGGAAGCGATCGACCTGTTCATCAACTAGAAAATCCGTGTCGCCTACGCGCGTCACGCGGACCGAACGCAGCATCTGGCGGCAGATGACTTCGATGTGCTTGTCGTTGATGGCGACGGACTGCGAACGGTAGACCTCCTGAATCTTGTCGACCAGGTAGCGCTGCAGCTCCTTGATGCCGAGGACCGCCAGAACGTCGTGCGGATCGATCGGACCGTCGATGAGCGGATCGCCGGCGCGGACGCGCTCGCCTTCCTGCACGTTGACGTGAACACTACGTGGCACTGAATACTCGTGGCGGGTACCTTCGTCGGTCTCGATGATGACGCGGCGCATGCCCTTGACCACCGGGCCGTGATGCACCGTGCCCTCGACCTCGGAGATGACAGCCTTATCGCGCGGGTGGCGGGCTTCGAACAGCTCCACGACGCGCGGCAGACCGCCGGTGATGTCCTTCGTCTTGGTCGTGGCGCGCGGGATCTTGGCCAGGATGTCGCCCGGGTAGACCTCGTTGCCGTTCTGCACCATGACGTGGGCGCCGGTGGGAAGCAGGTAGCGCTTCTCCTCGCCCTTCTTCGATTTGATGGTGATGGTCGGCGTGCGCTTCTCGGCGGTAGCCGACTCGACGATGACCATCTGCGTGAGACCGGTGACGCGGTCGGTCTCTTCGCGGACGTTCTCGCCTTCGACAATGTCCTTGAACGTCACCTTGCCGCCGACCTCGGTGAGAATCGCCGAGGTGAACGGATCCCATTCGACCAGCGGTGAGCCGGCGTCGACGTGCTGGCCGTCATGCACCTTCAGCGTCGAACCGTAGACGAGCGCGTAACGCTCCTTCTCGCGGCCCGTCGTGTCGAGGATGGCGGCTTCGCCCTTCTTCAGCTTCTTGATCGGGGCGTCGTCCATGATCAGCAGCTTGCCGTTACGGTTGATGACGACGAGATCGCCGTTCTTGTTCGTGACGGTGGAGACGTTGACGAACTGCACTTTTCCGGGGTTCGTTGCTTCGTGCTTCGACTGCTCGGAAACGCGAGAAGCGGTACCGCCAACGTGGAAGGTACGCATGGTGAGCTGCGTGCCCGGCTCGCCGATCGACTCGGCGGCGATGACGCCGACCGCTTCGCCGATCTCGACCATCTTGCCGCTGGCCAGGTTGCGGCCGTAGCAGCGGCGGCAGATGCCGCGGCGGGTCTCGCAGGTCAGACCCGAGCGGATCTTCACCTGCTCAATACCTGCCTCTTGAATCGAGTTCGCCAGCTCGTCGGTGATCTCGTCGTTCTGCGAGACGAGAATGTCGCCGGTGAGCGGATCGTAGATGTCTTCCTGCGAGACGCGGCCGACGATGCGGTCGCGGAGCGGCTCGAGGATGTCGCCGCCTTCCATGATCGGGGTGACGATGATGCCGTCGAACGTCTGGCAATCCTGTTCGGTGACGATCACGTCCTGCGCGACGTCGACGAGACGGCGGGTGAGGTAACCGGAGTCGGCGGTCTTGAGCGCCGTATCGGCCAGACCCTTACGGGCGCCGTGCGTGGAGATGAAGTACTGCAGCACGGAGAGGCCTTCGCGGAAGTTGGCGGTGATGGGGGTCTCGATGACTTCGCCTGACGGCTTGGACATCAGACCGCGCATACCGGCCAACTGGCGGACCTGCTCCTTGGAACCGCGGGCGCCGGAGTCGGCCATCATGAAGATGGGGTTGAACTCGCCGCGGTCCTGCTCGGTGCGGCGCATCTCGCTGAACATCTCGTCGGAGACGGTCTCAGTGGCGCGATGCCAGATGTCGATGATCTTGTTGTGGCGCTCACCGTGGGTGATGGCGCCGTCGAGACGCTGGCGCTCGACTTCGAGCACCGCCTTCCGGGCACCCTCGACGATTTCCTGTTTCTTCGACGGGATGACCATGTCGTCGACACCGATGGAGACGCCGGCTTTCGTGGCGTAGAGGAAGCCGAGGTCCTTCAGATCGTCGAGCATCTGCACGGTCAGGGCGTTGCCGAAGTTGACGAAGGCGAAGTTCACCAGCTCCTGCAGGCCGCGCTTCTTGAGCAGGCCGTTGATGAAGGGGATCTCATCGGGCATGTGCATCTTGAAAATGACGCGGCCGACGGTGGTCTCGACGAGCTTCTTCTCGAGGTCCTGAATCTCGGCGTGCATCAGATCCTGGTCGTTGAAGTGCTTGGTGAGGTCGATGAACTTGCCGCTCACGCGCACACGGATCGGCGTGAGCAGCTCGACCTCTTTGGCCTGCAGGGCGATGACGACTTCATCGAAGCTGCCGAAGACCTTGCCCTCGCCCTTGGCGCCCTTCTTTTCCTTGGTCAGGTAGTAGCAGCCGAGAACGAGATCCTGCGACGGAACGGCCAGCGGCTTGCCGTTCGCTGGCGAAAGGATGTTGTTCGACGCCAGCATCAGCACCTGCGACTCGACCTGAGCCTTCGGCGACAGCGGGACGTGAACGGCCATCTGATCGCCGTCGAAGTCGGCGTTGAATGCGGTGCAGACGAGCGGATGGATCTTGATGGCCTTGCCTTCGACGAGGAGCGGCTCGAAGGCCTGAATGCCGAGACGGTGGAGCGTCGGCGCGCGGTTCAGGAGAACCGGATGCTCCTTGATGACCTCTTCGAGCGCATCCCACACTTCGATGGTCTGCAGCTCGACCATCTCCTTGGCGGCCTTGATCGTACCGACCAGACCCTTCTGCTCGAGGCGGTTGTAGATGAACGGCTTGAAGAGCTCGAGAGCCATCTTCTTCGGAAGGCCGCACTGATGCAGCTTCAGCTCGGGGCCGACGACGATGACCGAACGGCCGGAGTAGTCGACGCGCTTGCCGAGGAGGTTCTGGCGGAAGCGGCCCTGCTTACCCTTGAGGGTGTCGGAGAGCGACTTGAGGGGACGGTTGTTCGAGCCCTTGAGCACGCGGCCGCGGCGGCCGTTGTCGAAGAGCGCGTCGACCGCTTCCTGCAGCATCCGCTTCTCGTTGCGCACGATGACGTCCGGCGCGCGGAGCTCGAGGAGCTTCTTGAGGCGGTTGTTACGGTTGATGACGCGGCGATAGAGATCGTTCAGATCCGACGTCGCGAAACGGCCGCCGTCCAGGGGAACGAGCGGACGAAGCTCGGGCGGAATGACCGGGATGACGTCGAGGATCATCCAGTCCGGATGATGGCCCGACTTGCGGAAGGCGTCGACGACCTTGAGCCGCTTGGCGGCCTTGAGCTTTTTGATCTGCGAGGTCTCGGTGCGCATCATGAGGCGCAGCTCGTCGCTGAGCTCTTCGACGTTGACGCGGCGGAGCAGCTCTTTGATGGCCTCGGCGCCCATCTTGGCGACGAAGACGTCACCGTGCGCGGTGCGCAGCTCGCGGTAGCGCTCCTCGGTGAGCAGCTCTTTCTCGTCGAGCGTGGTGGCCAGGTCGCCCGGGTCGATGGTCACGTACGACTCGAAGTAGAGGATGCGCTCGAGGTCACGGAGCGAGATGTCGAGCAGGTGACCGATGCGCGACGGCAGGCCCTTGAAGAACCAGACGTGCGAGACCGGCGAGGCCAGCTCGATGTGTCCCATGCGCTCGCGGCGGACCTTGGACTTCGTCACTTCGACGCCGCACTTGTCGCAGATGACGCCGCGATGCTTCATCCGCTTGTACTTGCCGCAGAGGCATTCCCAATCGGTGATCGGGCCGAAGATCTTCGCGCAGAAGAGGCCGTCGCGCTCCGGTTTGAAGGTGCGGTAGTTGATCGTCTCCGGCTTGGTTACCTCGCCGTACGACCACGACCGGATCTTCTCCGGGGACGCGAGACTGATCTTGATGGCGTTGAAATCGTTGATCGCCTGCGGCTTTGCTGACTGAAACAATGAATTGAAGCTTTCCAAATGCGCCTCCCTATGTGGTTCGGCTACGAGATGACGGCCCAGTGGCCGCCGGCTCGAACTAATATTTACGGCGTGTAGATCAACTCCACGGGGACGATCTCGAGACCAGAGAAGCCAAAGTCGCACCCGACGGTATCGACAGGAACGAAGAGATAGCTCCCCGCCGGGCATCCATTACAAAGCGGACCGTTATAGATGCCGGGGTAATAGAGCGTTTTCCCCGCGTACGAACCCGCTGATCCACCAAGAGTCGATGTATCGACGACTCCACCATACGTCCATTGGCCGCTTGCCAAAGAGTTTGAATACTCCCACTCAATCGGCTCACCGGCGTTCGACTGCGCAAAATGAACCCATGCGCTCAACCGAGGATCGAATTTGACGTCCCCAGCGCCGGTGTTCATGGGCATACACGCACCCTCCATGAGGACAGGATCCCCGGGATACGTCGCGGCATTGTCGTAATTCCAAACGAGATATCCGGAATCGGCGACCCATTGCCCGCCCTGCCAGATCTCGTGAATGGGACCGATACCAAACGGATGATTCACGTTGTAGGTAAATCGGAAAGCCACCACTTCAGAGCCTCGGAAGTGGCCGTTGTTATAGTGTGAATACCGAATGTGAATGTAAAAATAGCCAGCCTCGAAATTCAGGGATACCTGATCCGTGCCCGAGGGGTGGTCGCCATCCAATCCCAGACATTCCTCGTGGTAGATAGGATTGACGATGGGAGTAAGGCCCTGACCACCCGCGCCCCAATTGTAGAGATTCCAGGAAAGGCCATCGGAGGATACCGCCCAGTAAGTCTTCCCCGTAATCCCATCGGAGTTGCCCCCGACGTAGGCCATGTAGTAACGATCGCCGACATGAACCACGCTTGGACTGGCGATAGGCCCGCGAGGAGTCGAGTCGGGCGAGTATGCGCAACGCGTATACAGCCCGCTCAACTCCGGAACGAGAAGAGGAGCCGATGATGTCGGGACCGACCAAGCTCCATCGGCAGCCTTCCTTGTGAACGCGAAGAAGTAGTCGGTCGCAGAATCGCTGTTGCCCTGCGCAAGAAGACGAAGATCTCCGTTTGGAAGCGCGAAGATCTCAGGATCATAAACACGGTCTCCACAGTTGTGGCCGTAGACATTCGTCAGACGGGGTTTGTAGACGACCCCTGTTCGATAGCTCCCCGCGGAGAGAGCTGCCGGAATGAGCAGGCTGAGAGAAAAACAAAGCGTCAGCGATTTAGACATAGCCGCATGCGATAGATCGACGTCGACGACATTCACCCGACCGTCGATCATTGACGGACCACAGCCGATGCGCAACGTGCGCCCGGCTGTTTCTGGGTCGACCCTGTCGATCGTCTGTAAGGTGATTGACGTCATGCCTTTGCCTTCGAGTAAATCGTTATCTCAGGCGTTATCCGTTGAACGCGGTTTCGGAAGCGAAAGAGCCACGGTGTTTCCGTAGCACTCCCAGCACGGTGCTTCCCATTCCTGGTCGCCGCTGGGAAAGTGCGCGGTCATGCTGACTGCCCCCATGCCCTGACAGGCAGGGCATGAGACGTTGGGCATGCTGGTAACCGCTGTGACTTTTTTCGCCATGCGCTATTCCTTGAGCAGCTCCACGTCGAGGCAGAGCGACTGCAGCTCGCGGACGAGGACGTTGAACGACTCGGGGAGACCCGGATCGTCCGGGACCTCGCCTTTGACGATGGCCTCGTAAATCTTCGAGCGGCCTTCGACGTCGTCCGATTTCGAAGTGAGCAATTCCTGCAGCGTGTACGCGGCTCCATATGCTTCGAGGGCCCAGACTTCCATTTCTCCGAAGCGCTGGCCGCCGAACTGGGCCTTTCCGCCGAGGGGCTGCTGGGTGATGAGCGAATACGGTCCGATCGAACGCGCGTGAATCTTGTCGTCGACCAGATGCGAGAGCTTGAGCATGTAGATGTAGCCGACGCAGACGCGCTGCTCGAACTGCTCGCCGGTCATACCGTCGAAGAGCGGCGTCTTGCCGTCGTCGGGCAGGGCCGCGGCCTTGAGCTGTGCCTTGATCTCCGACTCGATGGCGCCGTCGAACACGGGCGTCGAGAAGTAGAGGCCGAGGGTGCGGGCGGCCCATCCGAGGTGCGTCTCGAGAATCTGACCGACGTTCATACGTGACGGAACACCGAGCGGGTTGAGCACGATCTCGACCGGAGTGCCATCCGGCAGGTACGGCATGTCCTCCTCGGGGAGGATGCGGCTGATGACGCCCTTGTTGCCGTGGCGTCCGGCCATCTTGTCGCCGACACTCAGCTTGCGCTTCATGGCGACGTAGACCTTGATCATCTTGATGACACCCGGCGGGAGCTCGTCGCCCTTCTGGAGGTCTTCGCGGCGCTCCTCGGCTTTCTGCTCCAGCACGCGGATGCGGTTCTCGGCGCGCTCGACGAACATACGGATGGTCTCGCGCGTCTCTTCATCGACCGGCAGCGCCAGCAGCTCGCGGCGCGAGAGGCGGCCCACCGTCTCACGCGATGCCGTCTCGCCCTTGCCGACGAGCGTCTCGCCCGTGCGGAAGTCGACCACGTCGCGCTGCAGCTTCTTGTCGCTGAGGACGTCGCCGATGCGCTTGTTGCGCGCGTCGGTGATGATACGGATCTCGTCCTGGATGTTGCGGTTCATCCGCTCGATCTCGCCCTCTTCGATCGACTTGGCGCGAAGGTCCTTCTCCACGCCCTTGCGCGAGAAGATCTTCACGTCGACGACCGTGCCTTCGATACCGGGAGGCGTCTTGAGCGATGCGTCGCGGACGTCGCCGGCCTTCTCGCCGAAGATGGCGCGGAGCAGCTTCTCTTCGGGAGTGAGCTGCGTCTCGCCCTTCGGCGTGACTTTGCCGACCAGGATGTCGCCCTGCTTGCACGTCGCGCCGATGCGGACGATGCCGGATTCATCGAGATCGCGCAGCGCGCCTTCGCTGACGTTCGGGATGTCGCGCGTGATTTCCTCGGGACCGAGCTTGGTGTCGCGGGCTTCGATCTCGAACTCTTCGATGTGGATCGAGGTGTAGTAATCCTCTTTGGCCAGCTTCTCCGAGACCAGGATGGCGTCCTCGAAGTTGTTGCCGCGCCACGGCATGAAGGCCACCAGGATGTTGCGCCCGAGGGCCAACTCGCCGGCATCGGTGCAGGGACCGTCGGCCAGCACCTGGCCCTTGCGGACCCGCTGCCCTTCGCGGACGTTCGGCTTCTGCGTGATGCAGGTGTTCTGGTTGGAGCGCTTGAACTTGATGAGCTGATAGATGTCGGCGCCGAACTCCTTCGTCTCGCCGGTCTCCTGATCTTCCGCTTCGACGCGAACGATGATGCGGTTGGAGTCGACCAGATCGACGACGCCCCCGCGCTTGCAGAGGATCACGGCGCCGGAGTCGCGGGCCACGATGTTCTCCATGCCGGTGCCGACGAGCGGCGCATCGGTGCGGAGGAGCGGAACGGACTGGCGCTGCATGTTGGCGCCCATCAGCGCGCGGTTGGCATCGTCGTTCTCGAGGAACGGAACGAGCGAGGCGGCCACGGAGACGAGCTGTTTCGGCGAAACGTCGATGAAGTCGACCTTTTCTTTTTCAATAGATACGAAGTCGCCGGACTGTCTTGCGATGACGCGGTCGTGAACGAGATTGCCTTCCTCGTCCATGACCACGTTCGCCTGCGCGATCGTGTAGCGCTCTTCATCCCACGCCGAAAGGTAGAACGCGTACGGCTCGGCTTCGGCGAGCTGAAGCTGGCCCTTGCGCGACTTCGCCCCGGCGTTCTCTTTGCCGATGCGGTTGTTTTCCTTCTGCAGGTCGCGCTTCTCGACGATCTGGCTGAGCGTGAAGCTGGAGTCGCCGACCTTCACGACCCGGTAGTGATCGAGCACGCGGCCGTCTTCGACCTTCTTGTACGGACTCTCGATGAAACCGTACTCGTTGATGCGGGCGTAGCACGCCAGCGACGAGATCAGACCGATGTTCGGACCTTCCGGCGTCTCGATCGGGCAGATACGGCCGTAGTGCGTCGGGTGAACGTCGCGGACTTCGAATCCGGCGCGCTCGCGGGAGAGACCACCCGGTCCCAAGGCTGACAGACGCCGTTTGTGTGTGACTTCCGACAGCGGATTGGTCTGATCCATGAACTGCGAGAGCTGCGACGATCCGAAGAACTCCTTGATGGCCGCGATGACCGGCTTGGAGTTGATCAGGTCGTGCGGCATCGCCGAGTCGATGTCCTGATGCACCGACATCTTCTCTTTGATGGCCCGCTCCATGCGCACCAGACCGATGCGGAACTGGTTCTCGAGCAGTTCTCCAACCGCGCGAACACGGCGGTTGCCGAGGTTGTCGATATCGTCGACGCGGCCGACGTCCTTGCGCAGGCGGAGCAGGTAGTTGATGACGACGAAGAAGTCTTCGGCCGACATCGTCTTCTGCGTGACCGGGGAGTCGAGGTCGAGCTTGATGTTGAACTTGAAACGGCCGACGCGGGAGAAGTCGTACTTGCGGGCGTCGAAGAACATCCCCTCGAAGAGGGCCTTGGCCGACTCGAGGGTCGGAGGATCGCCCGGGCGCATGCGGCGATAGATCTCGATGATCGCGGCCTCAAACGACTTCGAGGTGTCCTTGCGGACCGTGTTGAGCAGGATGTCGGAGACGAGGTCCCACTCGGGGAAGATAACGTCGACCGACTCGACCTCGTGCGCGCGAAGGACGTCGGCCCAATCGGCCGGCAGGTTCTCACTCGCTTCGAAGAGGACCTCGCCGCTGTTGACGTCGACGACGTCGGAGAGGAAGACGGCCTTGTCCATGGCCGCGAAGTCGACCTTAGCCGAGGCTTCGTTGTGTTTCGTGAGCGCATCGGCCATCTTCTGATCGAGCTTGACTCCCGCAAACACAGTGCGCACGGTGCGGCGGCCGCGGATGGAGTGGCGCTCTTTCGCTTCTTCCTGATCGAGGACGCGGCGGTCAAACGACAGGGTGACCTGATCGCCGGTGATCTTGGCCTTGATCGGCGTGTAGAACTGGCGAAGGATCTCTTCGTCGGTGGTCAGGCCGAGGGCGCGCAGGAAGACCGAGCCGAGGAACTTGCGCTTGCGGTCGATGCGAACGTAGAGGATGTTCTTCTGGTCGTACTCGAACTCCACCCAGGAGCCGCGATACGGGATGATCTTGGCCAGGAAGGTGTGGGCGGATTCCTTGGTGAAGAAGACGCCCGGCGAACGGTGGAGCTGCGAGACGATGACGCGCTCGGTTCCATTGATGATGAACGTGCCGTTGTCCGTCATCAGCGGGATGTCGCCGAAGAAGACTTCCTCTTCCTTGGCGTCGCGCATGTGCTTGACGCCGGTGTCGGGATCCTTGTCGTAGACGAAGAGGCGGAAGGTGACCTTCAGCGGAACGCTGTACGACATTCCGCGCTCCTGGCACTCTTCGACCGAGTACTTCATCTGCAGGTCGACGGGGTTGCCGCAGATGTCGCAGATCTCGACGCGATTCTTGTTGATCACGCCGCACTTCTGGCAGCCGACCGTCTCTTCGTGCGGGTGATCGGTGATGATCTTCGAGCCGCAGTTCGCGCAGGTCATGCGCAAGTGCTCGAGACCCTTGAGGGAGCCGCACTTGCACTCCCAGTTCCCGATCGCGAATTTCACGAAGTCGAGCGAGCAGGTCTCCCGGAAGTCGCTGAAGGGGAAGACGCTGGTGAAGACCGACTGCAATCCGGTGTCTTCACGCTCCTCGGGGAGGAGGTTCATCTGCAGGAACCTGTCATACGACTTGCGCTGCACGTCGATGAGATTCGGCAACGCCATGTAACTCCGGATCTTGGAGAAGTCATGGCGAACCGGTTCCTGTTTCGGCAGGGAGGATCCGTTCATTCAATTGCTCCTTTGGTCCGCGACACGGCAACGGCGGCAACTTCGAAGCGGAGCGTGTGGACAGCAAAAGGCCGCACGGCAGAAGGCTCTGCCTGCGACCGTCGGTTGCGGTCCACGCACACCGGGTTCGTCACTGCGTTAGTTGTGATGACGCGCCCTCAATGAGAATTTCGTAGGCGAGTCCCGCCGCAGGCAACGCGGCAGGGTGGATTCGCGAGGATTGTGAGCTATAGGAAAGGGCCGCTCCCCCCCTTTCCAGCTCAGGGATGACTCGTGCTCTCTGGAAAAAGCAATTTCCGGACGGGACATTCCGCCCCGTCCGGATTTGTTCTGTTACGTCGGAGATCCTTCGGCCGTCCCTTCGTCGCCATTTGGCTCCTCAGGGCATGCTACGCGGCCTCAGGATGACCTGCGGGCGGCTGTCGCCGCCAGCAGGTCACTTGATCGTGACCTTGGCGCCGGCATCTTCAAACTTCTTCTTGATGTTCTCAGCCTCTTCCTTCGAGACCGCTTCCTTGACCGTGCACGGAGCGGCCTCAACGAGGTCCTTCGCTTCCTTCAGACCAAGGCTCGTCACTTCGCGTACAGCCTTGATTACGTTGATCTTCTTCTCGCCTACCTCGGTCAGGAGGACGGCAAACTCGGTCTGCACCTCGACCGGAGCCGCTGCTGCTGCCGGGCCCGCCGACGCTGCCGGGGCGGCAGCCGCGGCGGCCGACACGCCGAAGCGGTCTTCCAGTGCCTTGACCAGGTTCGAGAGGTCCAGCACCGACATCGTCTCAATCTGCTTCACGAAATCTTCAGTCGAAATAGCCATTTCAGCCTCCAAATAGTGTTGAATCGTTCAATCTCGTGCGCCGGGCCTACAAGGCAAAGCGCGAATTCTTACTAAGCGTTTGCCTCGGGTTCGGTTGCTTCCGAGGCAGTTGTTCCGGCAGCGCCCTTCTGCTTGGCGATCTCGCTGATGACGACCGCCAGGTTGCGGATGTTCGCCTGCAGCACGATCGCCAGTCCGCGGATCGGAGCCTGCATCACGTACAACAGTTTCGCGATCAGCTCGTTGCGCGACGGCAGGTTGGCGATGGCCTGGATCTGGTCCGCCGGCACGATCTGCCCGTTCAGCATCGCGCCTTTGAACGAGATCGTCGGAACGTCTTTGGCGAACTTCGTCAGCGCCTTGGCCAGCGCCACGGCGTCGGTGCGGTTGAACGCCACCGCGGTCGGGCCGCTGAACTGGTCCTTGAGCGCCGTCAGCGGTGAGTCTTTCACCGCGATGAGAGCCAGGGTGTTCTTGACGACGACGTAGCTCGAGTTCGTGTCGCGGACCTGGCGCCGCAGTTCGGTGACCTGGGGAACGGTGATGCCTTTGAAGGCGATCACGAACGCGTTCGTGGCTTTGCCGATGCCTTCGCCGAGCTCGGAGATCGCTGCTGCTTTATCTTCGCGATTCATGCTCCCTCCTTACTCTGCTTTCGCCTCGGCCACGGCCGTGTCGATCGAGATCGAGGGGCTCATCGTGGACGAGATGTAGATGGTGCGGACGTACTTGCCCTTCGCCGCGGGCGGCTTGGCCTTGCGCACCGCGTTGATGATGCTGGCGGCGTTGTCGCGAAGCTGGTCCGCGGAGAACGAGATCTTTCCGACCGGAACGTGGATGATCGACGTCTTGTCGACGCGGAACTCCACCTTACCGGCCTTGATCTCGGAGATTGCTTTGGTGACGTCGAACGTGACGGTGCCGGTCTTCGGGTTCGGCATCAGACCCCGAGGTCCGAGGATTTTGCCGAGCTTGCCGACCGAACGCATCATGTCCGGCGTGGCGATGACGGCATCGAAATCCGTCCAGCCACCCTGGATCTTCTCGACAATCTCGTCTCCGCCCACCATGTCAGCGCCGGCTTCCTGAGCCTCGCGCTGTTTGTCGCCCTGTGCGATCACGAGCACACGCTTCGACTGTCCGGTTCCGTGCGGGAGCACGGTGGTACCGCGGACCATCTGATCGGCGTGCTTGGGATCGACTCCGAGAAGCATCGACAGCTCGACCGTCTCGTTGAACTTGGCGAACGCGATCTGTTTGAGCAGACCGAACGCTTCATCCAGCAGATACGGCCGCTGTTCGACCTTCTCGAACGCTGCACGGTACTTCTTGCCGTGTTTGGCCAATTTCACCTCCGTAGTAATAACGGCTCTCGCGAGCCTCCTACTTTTTTGCACCGGCCACGCGCCGGCGCGACTTTCGACTTGGTCTCGGAGTTACGCGGTCTCGCGATCTCGCGGCAAAACCCACCGCGCGACCTCGCAACCTCGCTACCCCGTTACTTCCAAACCCATCGACCGCGCGGTGCCTTCGACGGTACGAACGGCCGCTTCCAGCGATGCGGCGTTGAGGTCGGGCATCTTGGTCTTGGCGATCTCTTCGACCTGTTTGCGCGTGACGCTACCGACCTTGGTCTTGTTCGGCACGCCCGAGCCCTTGGGGATCCCGGCCGCTTTGAGCAGCAGGATGGCCGCGGGGGGCGTCTTGGTGATGAACGTGAACGTGCGGTCGGAGAAGACGGTGATGACCACCGGGATGATCAGCCCCTGCTGCCCCTGCGTCCGCGCGTTGAACGTCTTGCAGAACTCCATGATGTTCACGCCGTGCTGGCCGAGGGCCGGGCCGACCGGCGGAGCCGGTGTCGCCGCGCCGGCGGGAATCTGGAGCTTGATGTATCCGGTGATTTTCTTTGCCATTTCTGTCCTTTGATACTGAGTCCTTTGAAACTATCGTTTCTGTGTTGCCGCGCTGCCGCCTTGCTCTTCGCTGGGATCGAAACGCGCGACCTGCAGGAAGTCGAGCTCGACCGGCGTCGAACGGCCGAAGATCGTGACCATGACCTTCAGGGTGTTGCGGTCGAGATTGACCTCTTCGACGACACCGGTGAAGTTCGAGAACGGCCCGTCGATGATGCGTACATGCTCGCCGTGCTCGTAAACGTGCTTCGGCTTCGGTTTCTCTTTGGTGGTGACGACCTGCGTCAGGATCTGGTCGACTTCTTCCGGAGTCAGCGGGGTCGGCTTCTTGCCGGTTCCGACGAAGCCGGTCACCTTGGGGGTGTTCTTCACGAGATGCCAGGCATCGTCGGCCATGTCCATCTCCACCAGGATGTAGCCGGGGAAGAACTTCCTCTGGACCTCGCGCTTCTTGCCGCCCTTCATCTCGATGAGCGTTTCGGTCGGGATCTTGATCTCGCCGAACTTGCCCCGCATGCCGAGGGCCTCGATGCGCTGGTTGAGGTTCTCCCGCACCCGCTCCTCGAACCCGGAGTAGGTGTGGACGATGTACCACTGCTTGGCGCTCGTCGCTTCGACCATCAGGTCCCCGCCCCAAAGCGTTTGAACATCGTCGAAATAATCCAGAAGAACGCTTGGTCGCATCCCCAGAGATAGACGGCGAAGATGATGGTGGAGATGATGACCACGACCGTCGTCCCGACCACTTCGGGACGGCCGGGCCAGGTGACCTTCTTCATCTCCGAGTTGGTGTCACGAAAAAAGTCGCGCGTGGTCAGCCACCACTCACGCGGCCTGGCGATGACTGAATTCTCTTTGTCTGATTCCATCGATACCCCGAAATGCTGACAGCTTTCAGCCCTCAGCCTTCCACGGCTCGTTGCCGCCGGGGAAGGTTGAGAGCTGAACGCTGAACTGAGATGTTGGCAGGCCAAGAGGGATTTGAACCCCCAACCTGCGGTTTTGGAGACCGCTGCTCTGCCAGTTGAGCTATTGGCCTGCAAGTGCCGCAAAAGCCTGCAAAAGCGGGCTTAACGCGACTTATTCCTTCGCCCAGATCCTTCGACGTGCTTCGCCGTCTCAGGATAAGTGCTTCGCCTTACTTCGACTCCCGATGGGGAGTGTGCTTCCGATCGTGACGGCAGAACTTCTTCAGTTCCAGCTTCTCCGTCATGGTCTTCTTGTTCTTCGTCGTCGTGTAGTTCCGACGTTTGCACTCGGTACACTGGAGGGTGATGATTTCTCTGCCTGCGCGCGCCATGTTTTGCTACTCCGCTTGTGACGTTAGATGGAGCCCTCTACGAGAGTTGAACTCGTGACCCCGTCCTTACCAAGGACGTGCTCTACCCCTGAGCTAAGAGGGCTTACTTCTGACTTCTGCTTTCTGCCTTCTGCTTTTGGAGCGGGAGACGGGGCTCGAACCCGCGACCAACAGCTTGGAAGGCTGTGACTCTACCAACTGAGTTACTCCCGCTGGTGAAACCAGAAACCTGAAACTAGAAACCAGAAGAGGCGGTCCTTCTGGTTTCTGGTTTCTCTCTTCTGGTTTCAAATGGTGGAGAGAGGAGGGTTCGAACCTCCGTAGGTCGTTGACCGGCAGATTTACAGTCTGCTGCTTTTAACCACTCAGCCATCTCTCCATAACCGACTGCTGGAGCTGGCGACGGGACTCGAACCCGCGACCTGCTGATTACAAATCAGCTGCTCTACCAACTGAGCTATGCCAGCACCAAACCGCTAGATTTCAAAGACACAAACAGCCTGTCGACGCTAAGCAAAAAGGTAGCTCAGACGGCGGAGGCCGAGGAACCGTGGGTTATAGCAAATGGCCAAACGGTACGCAAGAGGGAAGTTATTTCGCCCCGCCCTGCTGGCGCTGGACCTCGTAGCAGAGGACGGCTGCGGCGGTGGCGACGTTGAACGATTCGACGTGACCGGTCATCGGGATCGTGACGATCCGGTCGCAGTGCTCCAGGACGTTGCGTCGGATGCCCTTCCCCTCGTTCCCGACGACGAGCGCGACCTTGCCACGGAAGTCGATGGACTCGGGTCTGTCGCCCTTCTCCGCGGCGGCGTAGATCCAGTAGCCGGCCGCCTTGAGGGTCTCGATGGCGCGGGAGAGGTTCGTCACCTGCGCTACCGGCACCCACTCCGAGGCACCGGCTGAGGCTTTGACGGCAACCGGCGTGAGGCCGACGCTGTCATGCTGCGGCATGACGACCAGATCGACCCCGAAGCCGTCCGCGACGCGGAGGATGGCCCCGAAGTTCTGCGGGTCAGTGATGGAGTCGAGGATGAGCACGAAGGTAGTGGCCTCGTTCGCCACGATGTCATCGAAGTCCGCATACGCCGTCTCCGAGACCTCGGCGACCACCCCGTTGTGTACGCCGCGCCCGGCCAACCTCTCGATCTGATCGACGGCCAGATTCCGCACCGCCACGCCCGCCCGCTTCGCCTCCCCGATCAGCCGCTGATGCCGCGCGGTCTCCTCCCGCGCCACCCCGATGTAGCGAATGCGCTCCGCGTGGGAACGAATCGCCTCGAGGACGGGATTGACGCCGTAGATGATCATGTCGTGCGCACCAGCCGCCTCGCCATCAGCGGTCCTTGGTAAATGAAGCCGGTATATACCTGAACCAGGTCTGCGCCCGCCGTCAACTTCGCGCGGACGTCGTCCGCGGTGAAGATGCCGCCGACTCCGATGAGCGGAAATGTCCCGCCGACCCGCTTGCGCACGCGCGCAAGGATCGACGTCGACGGCTCCATGAGCGGGGCACCCGAGAGGCCGCCGCCCTCGGATGCAGGGAACGGTCGGGCAACGGTTGTGTTCGTGCAGATCATTCCGCGGGCGCGGTTGACGCAGACATCGCAGATCTCGGCGAGCATCGTGTCGTCGATGTCCGGCGCGATTTTCACCAGGGCGGGGCCGACGGCGGTGAGGATGCGTTCCAGGTGCTCGGGGCGCTGGAGCTCGCGCAGCGACGGCGTATTGGGCGAGGAGAGATTGACCACCACCGCGTCGGCGAAGGGCGCGAGCTTCGCGGCGCAGGCGCCGTAGTCATCGGCGGCCGCTTCGATCGGCACGTCGCGGTTCTTGCCGATGTTGACGAACAGCGGGACGGTTCGCTGCCACGACCTCAGGCGCGCGGCGACGGCGTCGGCGCCGTCGTTGTTGAAGCCGAGGCGATTGATGAGGGCCTTGTGCTCAGGATAGCGGAAGAGGCGGGGACGCGGGTTGCCCGGCTGCGGGCGGAGCGTGACCGTGCCCACTTCGACGAAGCCGAAGCCGAGGGCGGCCAGCATCGGCATCAGCAGGCCGTTCTTGTCGAAGCCGGCGGCGATTCCGATGGGCGAGGGGAAACTCAGTCCCATCACCTCGCGGCGCGCGGACGCGGGAGGAGCACAGAAGCGTTCGATGGCGCGCAGCACCAGGGGGATGTTCTGCAACGCGATCATCTGCCGCACGGTGAGCTCGTGCGCGTCTTCGGCGTCGAGCAGGAACAGTAGCTTGCGGATCAGCGAATACATGATTCAGCGCGTCCCAACGGCCACTTTATCCCGCATGCGAAGTATCTCCGTGCTTCGTTATGATGAGCTGCCGTGCATGGAGGACCGACAGTGATCGCGGATCGGCGATTGCGAGCTCTCGCGCTGGTGGTTGCTACTGCCCTCGCGCTCGCCATCCAGACCGCGGCATTCAGGAGTTCGCCTCCCGACCCGAGAGCCGGCGACGGGCCAAGCTACATCGAGCCGGCACAGAACCTCGCCAGCGGCCGCGGGTTCGTGGCCGCCGCTCCGCTGGCAGCCAGCGTCCACCACACACCCGTCCGTTCATCCGCCCCCGATACGTTGCGCACGCCCGGCTATCCTCTGCTCCTGGCTACCGCTCTCATCCTCGGCTTACCACTAGCGGCTGTCGTCGCCTTGCAGCATCTGCTAGTCGTAGGCATGACTCTGGTGGTGTTCCTCGTGACCGAACGGATGACCGGCCGTTGGAGTGGCGCATTCGCAGCGGCGATTTTCCTGGCCCTCTTCCCTCCGCTGATCGGCACGACACCCCCGTATATGGGCGCGACACACGAATACATGACAGATGTTGTTGGAGCCGCCGTGATCCTCGCTGTCATGTTGGCCGCATGGAGAGCAGCGCAGGGGATGACTGGTTGGGCGGTGGCAGCGGGGCTCCTGAGCGGCGCCGCAACGCTCGTCCGTCCCATTGCCCTGCTCTGGTTCGTGCCGCTGGCCATCGTCATAGCCACGCGGGCGCGGCGAGCGGCGGTGGTCTTCACGATTGCCGCCGTTCTTCTGCCAGGAGCCTGGATCGCGCGTAACCAGCGTGCCACCGGTGTAGCGACCATCAGCTCGATCGGAGGAGAGAACCTCCTCTTCTTCCGGGCGTCGGGAGCATTGGTCGTTGCGGACTCTCCACCCGGTTTCGGATTCTTCGCTTTGCAGCGGCAAACCGGCTTTTTTCGAAACGCCGACGCCTGGAAGGCACGGCTCGCCCGGGAGGCATACGCGGAGATGCGACGCGACGGCCTCGAACCGCTCCGCCTGCCGCACGCGGTGCTTGCACAGCGCTACTCGCGGCTGGCGGCGCGCATCCTGCTCCGCCATATTCCGGAGACGATCGAGTTGGCTTGCAGCGCCTTGATCGAGATATTCATCGGACCGTTCATCTATCCGTTCGGCAGCTTCGGAATTGTCATCGGGGTGTACGTCTTCGCCGCCGCCTGCATTGGGCTTTGGCAACTGGAACGAACATTCCGGATTCTGTCGATCGTGACGATCTGTTACTTCTCACTGATGGCCGCCGGGCCGGAGGCAGAGATCAGGTTTGCCATCGCTTTCGTGCCTGCCTATGCCATCGCCTTCGGCGCAGGTATCACTGGAATCAGCGAATACATAGTTCGGCGCGCGCGAGAGGCGAGAGCACCCGCGCATCCGACTCGCCGGCGCGGGCCAGCAGCGGGATGGCCCGCACCAGCTCGGGGCCATGATCCATGCCGGTAAGCATCAACCGCAGCGGCATGAAGAGCTCCTTGCCTTTGAGACCGGTGGACTTCTTCAACCGCTCGTTCATCGCCTTGACCGCGTCGGCATCGCGCGGCTCACCGTTCTCGCGCAGATCGGCGACGACAGCCGTGGCGAAAGCACGGTCGATCTCCGGCGGCGCGTATTCGGTCACGAAGCGAATGACTTCGCGGAACTGTGGCAGGAGATGCACCGAGGTTTTCACGACATCGATGGCTTCCTCCAGCCACGGCGCATCGAAGCCGATCGCGTTCACCACGAGCGGCCGCAACGCAGAGGCGCTCATGGCGTGGATGTACTGCGCGTTCAGCCATTCGAATTTCTGCGGGTCGAACACCGCCGGCGCGGAGTTGACGCGATCGAGCGCGAAGTTGGCGATGGCGTAGCCGCGGTCGAACACATCCCGCCCGTCCGGCGCCGACCAGCCGAGAAGCGTCAGGTAGTTGACCATGGCATCGGCGAGGAAGCCCGCCTCCGCGTACGCCGACACAGACGTCGCACCATGGCGTTTGGAGAGCTTGGTCCGGTCCTGCCCGAGGATCAGCGAAACGTGCGCGAACCGCGGGATCGGCCACTCCATGGCGCGGTAGATCAGCACCTGGCGATGCGTGTTCGTCAGATGCTCCTCGGCGCGGATGACGTCGGTGATGTCCATGTCGTGATCGTCGACGACGACGGAGAAGTTGTAGGTCGGCAGCCCATCGGAGCGGACCAGGATGAAGTCGCCGAGCGATTCGCGCTTCCAGGTCACCTCGCCGCGGATGGCGTCGTCGATGGTGACGTCACCGTCGCCGGGGACGTGGAAGCGGACGGCGTGGGGCACCCCTACCTCGTCGCGCCGGTTCAACCAGCACTTCAGGTCGTAGTGCGGCGGCCTATTCTCCGCCTCGGCGATCTTTCGTTTGGCCTCGAGCTCCTCCTCGGTGCAGTAGCAGCGATAGGCGATGCCGCGCGCGATCAGTTCGCGGCCAACGTCACCGTATCGCTCCACGCGCTCCGACTGCCGGTAGGGCGCATGCGGCCCGCCGATATCCGGCCCTTCGTCCCACAGCAGACCAAGCCAGCGCAGATCGTCGAGGACCATCGTCTCCGACTCCGCGGTCGACCGCGCCTGGTCGGTGTCCTCGACGCGGATGATGAACGTCCCGCCGTGATGCCTGGCGAAGAGCCAGTTGAAGATAGCCGTGCGCGCGCCGCCGACATGGAGGTGACCGGTGGGGGAAGGTGCGAATCGGACGCGGATCATGACTCTCTACTCTATCCTGAGCCTGACCTGCCCCTTCGATTCGAGGCAGTTGGCCGGGAAACTGGTGAGTCCGAGCTGGACATCGCAGCGTCCAAGCTGGACATCGCAGCGTTCGAGCTGGACATCGCAGCGTTCGAGCTGGACATCGCAGCGTTCGAGCTGGACATCGCAGCGTTCAAGCTGGACATCGCAGCGTTCAAGCTGGACATCGCAGCGTTCGAGCTGGACATCGCAGCGTTCGAGCTGGACATCGCAGCGTTCGAGCTGGACATCGCAGCGTCCGAGCTGGACATCGCAGCGTTCGAGCTGGACATCGCAGCGTTCGAGCTGGACATCGCAGCGTTCGATTTTCATACCGATGCCTGCATTTTGGACAGCGGTGTGCGAATTCTGGACAGAAATGCCCAGAACGGGCTCTGAAGCTACGCCGCGGAGTCAGTCGGAGCTGCTGATCAGCACCACCGCCATCGCGCAAATCCCCTCCCCCCGCCCAATGAACCCGAGCTGATCCGTCGTCGTCGCTTTGACGTTGACGTGACCGGCCGGGAGGTCGAGGAGCCTGGCGATGTTCGCCTCCATAGCGTCACGGAAAGGAGCCAGCTTCGGCCTCTCAGCGATGATGGTCACATCGACGTTGGCGATGTCGGCTTCCATCTCCACCACGACTCGTTTCGCCTCGCTGAGAAAGATCGTCGAGTCGGCATTCTTCCAACGGGCGTCGTCTGAAGGAAAGTACTGGCCGATGTCGCCGGCGCCGGCCGCGCCGAGGAGGGCGTCGGTGACGGCGTGGAGGACGGCGTCGGCGTCAGAGTGGCCGGCGAGTCCATCCGTTTCACTGATGCGCACGCCGCCGAGAATCAGCGGACGCGTTTCATCGAAGGCGTGAACGTCAACACCCTGGCCGACGCGGATCATGCGTCGCCCTCCCCGCCCCATTCGGCGTAAATCCGCTCGGCCATCACCAGATCCTCCGGCCGCGTGATCTTGAAGTTCATCGAATCGCCGTGAACGAGTTGCACCCGGTGACCGTACTTCGCCGCCAGGCCGGCCTCGTCGGTCGCGTCGGCGTCCTCACGCGCAGCACGCGCGACGATGTCGCGCAGGATGGCGACGCGGAAGCATTGCGGCGTCTGGGCGGCGACGAGCACGCTGCGATCAGGTGTCGACGCGATGGCGTCGTCCGCGATCTGATGCACCGTGTCGGGCAGCGGGATGCCGGGAAACGCGGCGCCATGCCTGCGCGCGGCGTCGAGGGTGGCGTGGAAGGTGTCGATCGAGAAGAAGGGACGGACGGCATCGTGGACAGCGACGAGATCGACATCATCGCCAGCCGCTTCCAGGCCTCGCGTCACCGACTGCAGCCGCGTAGCGCCGCCGGCGACGAACTGTACCCTCTCCCCAGGCGAAGTTTTGACGGCACTCAAGAGCATGTCCGCCACCGGCACGATGACACGCGTGACGACGGCATCGAAAAGAAACCGCTCCACGACGCGTTGCACGAGCGGCTTGCCCCCCAGCGGCAGGAACTGCTTCGGCACATCGCCGCCGAAACGCGACCCGCTTCCGGCCGCGGGGATGATGACGAGGATGCGCTCCGGGTCAGGCATGCGTTAGCCCGCACTTCTCACACGACGAGAGGAATCGCCGGCACCCTGTTAATCGCCGGCAGGCTCTTACCTCGAGAGCCCTTCTCCCCCGCGGTTTCTTGCGGGGGAGAAGAGCCTGCCCTGAGCGAGCGAAGCGAGTCGAAGGGTGCCGAAGGCGGATGAGGGGGCGTTTCACGCGAACGTCATTTGCGCACGAGCAGAATGGCAACGTGCAAGCGACGCCTTCAAGCGGTCTCGGGCCACAACGCAAGATCGTACATGTTGCGTAAAACTCCCCCCTCATCCGCCTTCTCATCCGCCTTCTCCCCCCGCAAAGAAACCGCGGGGGGAGAAGGGCTCTCGACGTAAAGGAGTCGCAAGATTGCAAGCGGCTGTGTTCGAGCGGTCTCGCGGTCTCACGGTTTCGTGGTCTCGCGGCGTTCGGATTCAGGCTCGGCGCAACCCCGCAACCCCGCTCCATCACACCGCCATGATGTCGACTTCTTTGCTCTTCAGGATGCTGCCGACTTCGTCGATGTGTTTGTCGGTCATCTTCTGGATCTCGTCGAGGGCATGCCGCTCATCGTCCTCGGAGATCTCGTGTTCTTTGAGCATCTTCTTGAGCTTGTCATTGCCGTCGCGCCGCACCTGCCGGATGGCCGTTCGCGCTTCCTCGGACATGTGATGCGCTCTCTTGACCAGCTCCTTCCGCCGTTCCTCGGTGAGCTGCGGGATGGGGATGCGGATCACCTTGCCGTCCGTCGCCGGATTCAGACCGAGGTCCGAGATGCGGATGGCTTTCTCCACGGCTGACACCATCGACTTATCCCACGGCTCGGCCACGATGAGCGACGCCTCGGGAACTTTGAGCGACGCAACCTGCCCGATCGGAGTGGGCGTGCCGTAGTAGTCGACCATGATGCCGTCGAGCATTCCCGCGTTAGCGCGGCCGGTGCGAAGCGTTTTGAACTCGCGGTGCAGCGCCTCGATGGCGCCGTGCATGCGGTGTTGAATGTCTTTGATTACCTCATTGATCATGGTTTCCTCACGTCAAATCATCGCTGACCATCGAGCCGATGTCCTCGCCGAGGAGGGCGCGGCGGATATTGCCGGGCTCGCGAAGCGAAAAAATATAAATCGGTATCGAGCTGCCGCGCGCCAGGTCGATGGCGGTCGCGTCCATCACCTGCAGCCGTTCGGCGAGCACGCGCTGATAGTTCGCATGCGGGATCTTTGTCGCGCTCGGATCTTTTTCGGGGTCCGAGGTGTAGATGCCGTCGACCTTCGTGGCCTTGAAGATGATCTCGCACTTCAATTCGCTGGCGCGCAATGCGGCCGCGGAGTCGGTGGTGAAGTAGGGATTGCCGGTGCCGGCGGCGCAGATGACGATGCGCGCCTTCTCGAGATGGCGGATGGCCCGACGCCGGATGAACGGCTCGGCCACCTCGGCCATCGTGATCGCGGAGGTGACGCGCGTCTGCGCGCCACGGCGCTCCAGGGCGTCCTGCATGGCGATGGCGTTGATGACCGTGGCCAGCATCCCCATGTGATCGCCGGCCACCCGGTCGATTCCCTCGGTGGCCGCGGTGACACCGCGAAAGATGTTGCCACCCCCGATGACGATGGCGATCTGGACGCCGGTGCGATGCACCTCCACGATCTCGTCCGCAATACGGGCGATCGTGTCGGCATCGATGCCCGTCCGGCGCCCGCCCATCAGCGCTTCACCGGAGAGTTTGAGAAGGATGCGTTTGTAACGAGGCGGCATTGGCGATGCTTTATATCAAATGCGCAGCCCGTATACTGCTGGACATCCCGCCATGAGTCAGATGCCGCCATCAGTCCTGGACCGACTGCTGCGCCTCTCCCAGCGCTTGCACGACATTCACGAGCGCCGGCGCCCGGAGATTTCTCCATTGATTCTTCTTCTGGCCGCGGCGAAGCTGGACTCGGCGGTGATGCACACGCTGCGCAATGCTGGGTTCGACTTGGTGCGGTTTGAGGAGTCGCTGCCGCGCCGCAAGCCGTCCGCAAAACTGGAAGAGGCGGCATTCGATCGGCGGTTCGCGGATTTGATCAAGGTTTCGGAAGAACTGCGGCCGGTAGACGCTGCCGCAGCAGCGCTTCAGATCATCGCGACGAATGAATACGAGCGGCTGGCTGGGTCAACACTCATTGTCCAGACTGCCGCGAACAGAATGCAGGCGTTGGCACAACTGGATCGCCTCCCCACAACAATCGAGCTGGAGAAGATCCTTGCCCTACCCATGACGATCAGCAGCAAGCGCGTGCTCGACGCAGCGATCAAACGCGCTCCGAGCCTCGTGACAACGAGCATCGTGGTGATCGCGGCGATCGAGGATGAGGGTGCCATCAAGGGCAGCGGTCCGGATGTTTTGCGCAATTACGTCCGCGCTGGCGATCCGAAACGGGTCGATGGTGAAATCGAGCAATGGATGAGCGCTTACCAAAGCAGCTCGATCCATGACGCATCTCTCCCGCTGCTCGAGATGTTCCGCTATGCGGCGGAGATCGCGCTTCGCGTCAGCGGCGAGACCGTCATCCACGCCCGACACCTGATCGGCGCAATCCTGGCGTCGCGCGACATGGAACTCGGCTCAAACGACTTACTCGCCCGATTCGCCGTGCCGGACGAGATGGCGCGTAATTTTCTTAACTTCATAGAGGAGGACGGCGCGAAATATCGCGATCCCGACGACCGGGCTGCCTGGCGCCGGCTTCTCAATGTCGACGATCCGAGCTCAGTGCCGCGCTATGACGCCGAGGGCTACACGAAGAACGACTACCTCGGAATCGGGGCTGAGGTCGATGCCTTCGCCGCGCTCATTGCATCCAGGGAGCTGCAGCCGCCCATGTCGATCGGCCTGTTCGGCGACTGGGGCTCGGGCAAGAGTTTCTTCATGAGCCAGCTCCACGATGCGGTGGCAGACCTGGCCGGTACCGGAGGCGACGCCTACTACAAACGCATCGTACAGATCGACTTCAACGCCTGGCATTACGTCGAATCCAACCTCTGGGCCAGCCTCGTGGAGAACATCTTCCGGAACCTTCGGATCGCCGGAGAGAAACCGGAAGACCCGGTCGCTCGAACCGAAGCCGTACTGCAGCGCATCGACGACACGCTCCTCAAGCGCGCCGAACAGGAGAAGAAAGTTGAGAAGGCGCAACTCAAGCGAGATGAAGCAGCGAAAGTGTTGGAGACGAGAAAGACGGAAGTCGAAAAGAGCGCCACGAAGCTCAATCTCGCACTTGCGAGCGACGTCTGGGACGCCGTCACCGTTGAAGAGCTGCCCCGCGCCGCATTCTCGGAGGCTCTGAAAAACCTCGGGATCGATCGCGTCATGAAGTCGACCGAGGACGTGCGAGCCACGATGGACGAAATCCGGCAGATCGGCGGCCGAACGCGACTCCTGTGGTTCTGGGTCATGCAGAACCCCGGCATATGGCTGGTGCTCTGCGCCGTGATTCTCGCCGTACCCCTGGCGGTCGCCTGGGCCATGCCTTGGCTGAAGATCCTGTTTCCGGCAATCTCATCCGCCGTTTCTCAACTGGTGAGTATCGTCGCCGCGCTTGTTGGCTGGATCTCGGTGCAGATGAAACGCGGCGGCACTGCGGTCGGCACCGTGGAGGAAGCGAAGAAGAAGATCGACGGCGTCATTCAAAAGGCAGAGGCACGGAAGAAAGAGACCGTCAAGACCGAGCAAGATGCGCTCGATGCGGCCGACCGAGAACTGGCGACCGCGCAAAGAGCGTTGCAGGAACAGAATGACGCAGTTAAGAAAGCGGAAGAAGAGCTCCTAAACCTGCGCGCGGGCCGTCAACTCGCGCGCTTCATCGGCGACCGTGCTGCAAGCGACGACTATCGAAAGCTCCTCGGCGTCCTGGCCACGGCACGCAACGACTTCGAGCACTTGAGTGCACTAATGCGACGGCAGAACGACGAGCAGCCGCTTCCCGCGCACCTCGCGCACATCGATCCCATAGATGAGAAGTACCGGATCGACCGAATCGTTCTTTATATCGACGACCTCGACCGCTGTCCTCCGAACCGCGTCGTTGAAGTTCTACAGGCCGTCCATCTGCTGCTCGCGTTCAAATTGTTCGTGGTGGTCGTCGGCGTCGACGCCCGATGGGTCTCGGAATCAATCGAGTACAAGTTCAGGAACGTCTGGAAGCAGACGCGGATGCCGGGGTATCGCGTCGGGGCGCGGGATTATCTGGAAAAAATCTTCCAGATCCCTTACTGGCTGAACACGCTGGACCTCGGCGCAACAAGACGGTTCGTCGCGCGGCTCGTGGAAGGCGATGTGCGCACCGACGGCGCTACCGGCGAGGGGCGGCAGCAGAACGCAGCAGGACGGGGTGACAGCCGTGAAGAGGCGCCAGCATCCAACGGCGCCTCGACAGAGGAGGAGACCACGGACCGTCGCGAGAGGCTCGCCAGCGCGACCCCATTGCAGCTTTCCGAGCACGAGAGCAACTATATGAAGAGTCTGGCCGATCTCATCGGCCGCTCGCCTCGAACCGTGAAGCGTTACATCAACACGTATCGAATCATACGGGCCACGGTTCCGCAGCGGCGGCTGGCCGGCTTCCTGAAAGAGGACTACCGATCCGTTCTCCTCCTGCTCGCCATCGTCGTCGGCGTCCCTGAAGAGACGTTCAACATCTTCAAAGCTCTCGAATCGGTTACGGGTACCACAACGATCGCCGACTTCGCGAAAACGGTCCAGGGCGGTGTGGCCCGCGCGGCATTTGAGGACTACGCCCGCGACCGCTCCATCACAGTCGGGGAGCTGCGCCAACACATCAACACGGTGAGCCGGTACTCATTCGACCGACGGGAGAAAGCGGCGGGCCGGGAGCCCGCCGCCGATGATGTCTACTTCATATAGCTCGCCACTTCGGCGGCGAAGTCATCGCTCTTTTTCTCGATCCCTTCGCCCAGCTTGTAGCGGGTGAAACGGGTCACCGTGTACGCGCAGCCGGACTCTTTGCCCGACGCGGCGAGATATTCGTTCACCGTCTGCTTGTCGTTGCGGATGTACGGCTGCTCGAGGAGGCAGGCCTCGCCGTAGAACTTGTCCATCTTGCCGGTGACCATCTTCTCGACGATGTTCTCCGGTTTGCCGGACTTGGCAGCGGCGTCGCGGGCGATCTCGCGCTCGGTATCGAGATCCTTCTGGGTCACCTCGTCGCGGCGGATGAATCGCGGCTCCGCGGCGGCGATGTGCATGGCCACGTCCTTGGCGATCTCGCTCATGCGCGCGTTCTTCTCGCCGCTGGTGGCGACGAGCTCGACGAGCACACCGATCTTGCCGCCGGCGTGGATGTATGACGAAAGGACCGCGTTGGCGGCTCCCTCGTAGCGGACGAAACGGCGGATGGTGATGTTCTCCTTGATCGAGCCGATCATGGATAGAACGTGCTGTCCGACCGTCTGACCGTCCTCATCGGTCGCATCTCCCGGCCACGGCTCGCTCTTCAGCGCGTCGACGGAATCGGCCTTGCTATGCGCGATCACCTTGGCCACTTCTTCGGCGAAATGGCGGAAGTTCTCGTTGCGGCCGACGAAATCGGTCTCGCAGTTGACTTCGACGAGTACGCCCAGGCCGTCGCCGACATACGACTGCACGGCGCCCTCGGCGGTGATGCGGCCGGCTTTCTTGCCAGCGGCGGCCAGACCCTTCTTGCGAAGGATCTTGGTGGCCTCTTCCATGTTTCCATCGGCCTCGGTCAGCGCGGACTTGACGTCCATCATGCCGGCGCCGGTCTGCTCGCGCAGTTCCTTTACCATCGCCGCGGTTACTTGTGTCATCTGAAATCTCCTCGATACAAGAGCGCCGTCTGCCTCGATCAGGCAGCCGGCGCTCCAAGTGGAAGTAGTCTTGGCGAAACTAAGAAGCGGCCGGAGCGCTCATCGCTTCGGCGGGTTCGGCCGGAATGGGAGCGGCGGCCATGGGAGCAGTGGGAGCAGTGGGAGCAGCCTCGCCCTTATCCTCGACGCCGATGAACTTCTCCTCGGCGAGGTTGTAGCCTTCGAGCACGGCATCGGCGATCTTCTGCGTGAACAGCCGGATGGCGCGGATGGCGTCATCGTTCCCCGGAATGACGTAGTTGATGTCCTCCGGATCGCAATTCGTGTCGACGATGGCCACCACGGGGATGCCGAGCTTCTTCGCTTCCTGGATGGCGATGTATTCCTTCTTCGGATCGATCACAAAGAGCGCGTCCGGAAGGCCGTCCATCTCGCGGATGCCGATGAGATTCTTGAGGAGCTTATCGCGCTCGCGGTCGAGTGCGGCGCGCTCCTTCTTCGACATCTCTTTTTCGGTGTCGCCGATGATGATCTCGATCTCCTTGAGGCGCTCGATCGACTTGCGGACGGTGGTGAAATTCGTGAGCGTCCCACCAAGCCAGCGGTTGTTCACGTAGAACATGCCGCAGCGGTTGGCCTCTTCGAGAATGGCATCCTGCGCCTGGCGCTTGGTGCCGACAAACAAAATGCGTTTCCCCTGGGACGCGAGGTCCGAGATGAACGCGGAAGCTTCCTTAAAGAGCTTGAGCGTCTTCTGAAGGTCAATGATGTAGATCCCATTGCGCTTGCCGAAGATGTACTTCTTCATCTTCGGATTCCAGCGCTTGGTCTGATGACCGAAGTGGACGCCAGCTTCCAAAAGCTCTTTCATCGTAATAGAGACTGCCAAGCAAACCCTCCTTTTCGCGTGACGTTTGAGTTGGACTGCGTTGAGACAAAAAAAGACAGGAGCGAGCGGCGCTCCTGTCTTCGGGAATCAAACTTGGGAAAACCGGAACATCGGAGACTAGCGCTTGGAGAACTGGAAGCGAGCGCGCGCGCCTTTCTGGCCGTACTTCTTGCGCTCCTTCATTCTCGGGTCACGTGTGAGCAGGCCGGCCTTCTTCAGGCGCTTGCGCAGCTCGACGTTGAAGATCTGCAGCGCGCGCGAGATACCGTGACGGATCGCGCCCGCCTGGCCGCTGGGGCCGCCGCCGTCAACCGTGACGACGATGTCGAACTTGTCGGCCGTCTCCGTCAGCGAGAGCGGCTGCTTGATGATCATCTTCAGCACATCGTTGCCGAAGTACTCGTCCAGCGTGCGGTGATTGACGGTGATGGCACCGCTGCCTTGACGAAGGTGAACGCGCGCCGTCGAGGTCTTGCGCCGTCCCGTTCCGTAGTATTCAACCAGAGCCAAAGAATCCTCCTAGATCTGTCAGGCGACTTCGAGCCGTTCCGGCTTCTGCGCTTCGTGGGGGTGAACCGTACCGCGGTAGACTTTCAGCTTCTTGATCATCTTCCGGCCTAGCTTGTTCTTCGGCAGCATGCCCAGAACGGCCCGCTCGATCATCGACTCCGGCTTCTCGGCGCGGACGAACCGTGCCGCTTTCTCGCTCAGGCCGCCCGGGTAGAGCGAGTGGTGACGGTAGATCTTGTCCGTCTCCTTCTTGCCCGTCAGGAGGATCTTCTCGGCATTGATGACGATCACGTGATCGCCCGTGTCGAGGAACGGCGTGTAGGTCGGCTTGCTCTTGCCGGAAATGATCCGGGCGATCTCGGTCGATAGCCGCCCGAGGACTTTGCCCTCGGCGTCGATGATGAACCACTTCGGCTCGATGTCGCCCTGCTTGGGGAAATACGTACGCATGACTCTCCTGAACACACCACGAAACTAGAGATTTCGATCTTCGGAGGACCGCGGCGCAGGTGAGAACTGCTCAGCGCCGAACGTCATTCAAAGACAACCACACACCTTCCCCGCGGAAGGGGGTGAAACGGTAACACTGCCGAACAGAGCCCGTCAAGGGATTCATTCCCTGGGCGGATCGAGGGATTGCGGGCGGAGCCTTTCGCCGATCAAAGGCGGTCCTTCTTCTCACGAAACCCGGTCGTTCGCATGCCGCGTACAAAACCCCGCATTGCGGCGATTGGCTTGTCGGGAACCAGGATGATCACTCCTCCCTTTGCGATCACCTGGAACTCCTGTTCGGGGCGGATATCGCTTCGCTTTCGCGCTTTTTTCGGCATAACCCACCTTGTTTTTCGAGGAACCCTTCGTTCGTCCCATAACTTCCCACGTAGAACCCGATTGCTCCTGCGCTCGCGTAGCGCTCACATCACCTGTACGCCTACCTGTCATCCTGAGCCGCCGGAGCTGCGAGTCGCGAAGCGATGAAGCAGCGTAGGACGGTCGAAGGACCCCCAGATCGAAACCCGGACAGGGAGGGGGAAAGTGAGACCTCCCCCGCCCTTCCCTGGTTTCAGGCTGGGGGTTCTTCGACCGTCCTTCGCCGCACTTCGCTCGCTACGCTCGCTCAGCGGCTCCGGCGGCTCAGAATGACAGTGAGTTGAGAAGAAGGCAAAGTCAACCCATGAGTGACAGCACACAAGGAATGGCAGAGGTTTCCATCGGTTTCCCATCACCGCATGCCCTCCGATCCCACCGGTCCCATCCGCGCCGCCGTCCTGAGCGCGACGCTCGTTCTCGATCCTGCCCCGGCTGATCCGTTCGAGATACGCTCGCCGCCCATCCGCCGGACGATGCCGCACGTTACCCCGCCGCTCGGTCTCGAACCGGCCTATTTCCGATACCGCATCGACCGCGACGGACTTGTCCATCCGCTCCCGGCCATCGCCGGCGCACGCGTCTGCCGTGAGAAATCTCCCCAGCGGCGGCGGCGTTCTGCCGCGCGTTCTTTCAGGCGTTCATGATCAGCCTCAGCAGAATCTCCAAACAGTACGGCCGGCAGCTCGTCTTCGTCGATGCATCCTTTCAGCTCAATCCCGGCGAACGAGCCGGCCTGGTCGGCCCGAACGGCGCCGGGAAGACGACGCTCTTCCGGATGATCGTCGGCGAGGAGTCGGCCGACGACGGCGACGTCTCCGTCCCAAAGAAAATGACCATCGGCTACTTTCGGCAGGACATCGAAGAGATGTCGGGCCGGTCGGTCCTGGACGAAGCCATCGCCGGCAGCGGCCGGCTCGGCGATCTCCATCACGAGCTCGAAGCGCTGCAGAACGCCATGTCCGATCCGGACCGGACCTATGAAAATAACGCTGAGATGGACGCGATCCTCGACCGCTTCGGACACGTCCAAGAGGACTACTCCCACCTCGGCGGTTACGAGCTCGAGGCCCGCGCCCGCGAGGTGCTGCATGGTCTCGGCTTCGAAGACGACCGGATCGACGGCGACGCCGGCGCCCTCAGCGGCGGCTGGAAGATGCGCGTGGCCATGGCCAAGGTCCTCCTCGGCCGTCCGGACGTGTTGCTGATGGACGAGCCGACCAACCATCTCGACATCGAATCGATCATCTGGCTCGAAGACTTTCTGAAGCGCTACGACGGCTCGCTGCTCATGACCTCACACGACCGCGAGTTCATGAACCGCGTGGTCACGAAGATCGTCGAGATCGATGAGGGCGACCTCGTCACCTACTCCGGCAACTTCGAGTTCTACGAACGGGAGCGCGCCATCCGCGAGACGAACCGCGAAGCCGCGTACGCCCGCCAGCAGTCGATGCTGGCCAAGGAGCAGCGTTTCATCGACCGCTTTGCCGCACATGCGGCGAAGGCCGCGCAGGTGCAGAGCCGGGTGAAGGCGCTCGATAAGATCGAGAAGCTCGAGCCGCCGAAGAAGCGGAAGACGATGAAGTTCGATTTCCGCAGACCTTCCCGCTCCGGCGACGACGTGGCGGTGCTGAAAGGTGTTTCGAAGAAGTACGGACAGCGGACGATCTACGACGGCTTCGACTTCCTGGTCCGCCGCGGCGAGCGCTGGTGCGTGATGGGAAAGAACGGCGCCGGCAAGTCCACCCTGCTGAAGATGGTCTCAGGCTCCCTGGAGCCCGACGGCGGAAGCGTCCGCCTCGGCGCGTCGCTGAAGATGGGCTACTTCTCGCAGCAGGCCTTCGACGTCCTCGATCCGAACCTCACCGTATGGGAACAGATCCAGAAGGACTTCCCACTCGAGTCGATCGGGACGCTGCGCAGTCTCCTCGGCGCGTTCCAGTTTTCCGGCGACGAGGTCGAGAAGAAGATCCGCTCCCTCTCCGGCGGCGAGCGCTCCCGACTCGTACTGGCCCGGATGCTGCTCGATCCTCCGAACTTCCTCGTGCTCGACGAACCGACGAACCATCTCGATCTGGCGACGAAGGAGATGCTCGTCGAAGCGTTGAAAGACTTCGACGGGACGATGCTCTTCGTCTCGCACGACCGCATGTTCCTGCGCGGCCTCTCGAACCGCGTGCTCGAGCTCCCCGAGGAACGCGGCGCCGCGCCGCGCGTCTACGGCGGGTCGTACGTGGAGTATGTGAACGCCAGCGGCCACGAAGCGCCGGGCGTGCACGCGTAGGGTTGCGTCGCGTTGTCGGTTGTCGGTTATCGGCCGGAGCGCTGGCGTCTCGCCGGCTGGCTCGGGGGCGTCTCGCCCCCGACCCGGCAAGACTCCATACATTTGCTGGTAACCCGGCGGCGAGACGCCAGCGCTCCGTTTGCTAGCCCGCATTTCTCACACTCTCACTCGAATCGTCGGCAGCCTGTTACTCGTCGAGAGCCTTCTCCCCCAGCGCTTTTCAGCTGGGGGAGAAGGACTCTCGACGAAAGGGCGTTGCAAGTGATTCAGACAGACTGTGAGAAATGCCGGTTAACGCGCCTCGATGTGAATCGATCCGTTCGTCGTGCGGAGATGCAGCTCCGGTCCGCCGCCGTTCAACGTGCCCCGCAGCTCGTGTTTGTTGTGCGACCCGGTCATGGTCACCGGCAGGTCGGTCTCGATCGAGCCGTTGGTATTCGCCGCGTCGATGCGCGCTCCCAAGGTACGGGGCAAACGGGCGTGAATCCCACCGTTCGTCGTCTCCAACCGAATGGCCCGTCCGGCGGTGACTGCGGTGAGCTCGGCTTCGATCGTGCCGTTCGTCGTTTCCGCATTGAGGTCGCCGGCGCAACGCGCCAGCGTGATGCGGCCGTTGGTCGTCTCGATCTTGTGCGAACCGCGCACGTCGCTCGCTTCAATCGAACCATTCGTGTTGTCGATCCGCAGATCCATCGTGCGCGGGACCATCACCTCGTAGGTGACCGTCATGTTCACGCTCGTGCCCGCGATCCACTCGAAGATGCCGTCGTTGTGCTTCGGGTACCTCGTGTCGATGGTCAGGCCGCCGTTCGGCTGGGACAAGGCGATCGTGAGCGCCTTCATGGCGTCGCGCGCGGAATCGCCGTCACGGCTCTCGACGTGCTTGAGCGCATGAACGCGGATGCGGGGCTGATCCCAGGCCCGGACGGTGATGTGTCCGTTCGTGTTCGTCAGCGAGAAGACCGCCCCCGGGCGGACATCGAAGGTGCGGTCGAAGGCCTGATCGAGAGTGGTCGCGTTCGCGGCCGCGGCGAGGATGGCGAGGATGGCGGTGAGCAGGATGCGCTTGAACATGTCTCGATGTACGCAACGGATGGCCGCGGGTTGCAGCTACAATCCCTCCCGTGAAACGCGGCGGCGCGACAGCGCTCCTGTTTGCCATGCTCGCCGCCATCCTCGGCGTGTTACTGCTGAGGATGCCCGGCCCCGCCCCGCTTCCGGAATCGGCGCCGCCATCGTCGTTCTCCGCCGCGCGCGCCATCGCCTTCGAGCGCGAGATCCTCGGCGGGGATGTGCCGCATCCTGTCGGCACCGCGGCTCACGATGCGGTCCGGGAGCGTCTGGCCGCGCGTTTCCGCGCACTTGGCTACGACGTCACCATCCAGCGATCCTTCGCCTGCAGCCCATTCGTCACCTGCGCGCCGGTGGCAAATGTCATCGCACGCGTCCCCGGCGATGCCCGGCCGGACGCGCTGGTTCTGGCAGCGCACTACGACTCCGTACCGGCCGGTCCCGGCGTCACCGACGACGGCATCGGCATCGCCGCGCTCGTGGAAACGGCCCGCGCGCTGCGCAATGAACACTTCCGCAACCCGATCGTCTATTTGATCACCGACGGGGAAGAGGTGGCGCTCCTCGGGGCGGAAGGCTTCGTCGCCGATCCGGCCTCACTGCGGGGGACCGCTGCCGTGATCAATGTCGAAGCGCGCGGCACAGACGGACCGAGCTTCCTCTTCGAGACCAGCCGCGGCAACGCCTGGATCGCCCGCGCGATCGCACGGTCGCTGCCGCGTCCCGCCACGAGCTCGTTCTACTACGACATCTACGAGCTGCTGCCGAACGACACCGACCTCACGGTCTTCAAACGCGCCGGATTCGCCGGCATCGGTTTCGGCAACATCGGACGTCCGATCCATTACCACACGCCGCTCGACAACTTCGCCAATGCCTCGCCGTCGACGCTGCAGCATCACGGCGATCACGTGCTGGCCATGGCCCGCGCGCTGGCAGCCACGAACCTCCGCCAGACGAGCGGCAACGCCGTCTGGTTCGACGTCCTCTCGTTCTTCGTCATCTCGTGGCCGCAATACTTTTCGCTCGGCCTCGCCATCGCCGGCGTCGTCGTTTTGCTCATCGCCGCCTTCAACCTGAAGACGCGGGCCCGCGCGATCACGATCGGCGTCGGCTCGTTCTTCCTGAGCCTGGTGGCCACGCTCCTGGTTGCGCTTGGCGGTAACCGGCTGTCGGGCCTGCGCGTCGGCGGCGCGGTGTGGGTCGCGCATCCCGGCCCGGCCATCGCCGTGGCCTGGTTCATCGGCGCGGTCGTCACGATCTTCGTCGCCCAGCGTCTCGTCGCGCGTGCCGGCGTCGATGGCCTCTTCCTCGGGCAGGCCCTCTGCTGGTCGGCCATCGCCGTGGCGCTGTCGATCGTGCTGCCGGGCGGAAGCTATCTGGCCCTCGTCCCGGCATTGGCGTGCGCCCTCTGCCTGATCTGGCGGGTGGGCGACGGTGTCGTTGCCGTCGTCTGCTCCTCCGCGGCCGCCATCGTGCTCTTCCCGCTCGGCCTGGCGCTGTACGACGCTCTCGGCCGTCCGATTCTGCCGTTCGTTGCGGTGCTGATCGCTCTGGTGACGACGACATTCGCGCCGCTCCTGGCGAGCATGCCCGGCCTCCGCCGTCCGCTGAATGCATCGCTGGCCGCCGCGGCCATCGCCTGCATCGCCATGGCGCTCATCGTTCCGGCACACGAAGCCAACTCACCGCGCCATATCAACCTCGAGTATACCGACGATGGCGTCGCCCCCCGCTGGCAGACGGATGCGCTCCTTCCCGCGATTCAGCGCGCCGCGCATTTCAATCCGACGCCGCAGCCGGTCTACGAGTGGAGCGTGCCGCCGTTCCGCGCGCTCGTCGCTCCCGCACCACCCCTCGGACTGCCACCCGCGGAATTGAACATCGTCCGCGACGATCGAAGCGGCGGCCGGCACCTGACGCTCCACCTTCGCTCCGCCCGCAATGCACCGCGTATCGGCTTCCTCTTCCGCGCGCCGTCATTCGCCGCGCTGCGCGTTAACGGCATCACCCCTCCACCCATGACCCGCCCCCGCGGTGGGCTCGCTCCGGGATGGCATCGCGTCAGTGTCCGAGGGGCGTCGGAAGCGACGGTCGAGATCGACCTGACACGGGATGAGCCGATTGACGCGGTAGTCGTCGACAGCTCCTACGGCCTCCCACCAGCCGGCGCCGCCCTCGCACACGCGCGCGACGCGTCCCTGGCGATCCCCGTTCAGGAAGGGGACCTCACGACGACGATGCGGCGGATGCGGCTGTAGCCGTCAATTCAATACGCAAACCTTCATAAAAGCGAAGGCCCGCGCGAGGCGGGCCTTCGGGGATCGGCTTACTTGCCGCTTTTCTTCTTGGTGGTTGTCTTCGGCTTCGCTTTGGCCTTGGCGGGCTCTTTCTTGGGTGCTGCCTTCTTCTTCGTGGCAGACTTCTTAGCCGGCTTCTTCGGCTCTTCATCGCCCTCTTCTTCTTCCGCCTTCGCCTTCGGCCTTACCTTCTTTGGAGCGGCTTTGGCCTTCTTTGCCGGAGCCTCTTCCTTCGCCTCAGTCTCGAGCTTGAAGTCGACGAACTCGAGAATGGCTACCTCGGCGGCGTCGCCGCGGCGAGGTCCGAGTTTGATGATGCGGGTGTAGCCACCGGGACGATCGGCGAACCGCGGTCCCAGGATATCGAACAGCTTGGCGACCATGGTCTCGTCGACCACGCGCACGGCCTGCCGGCGATTGTGAACGCTGTCGGTACGGGCGAGGGTGATGAGGCGCTCGATCTGCGGGCGCAGCTCCTTGGCCTTCGGCAGCGTGGTGATGATGCGTTCCTTGTCGATCAGGGAGGCAAGCTGGTTGCGGAAGAGCGCGTTGCGATGCGCGCTCGTGCGGCCCAGCTTGCGATTGACCATTCCGTGTCTCATTGCGTTCCCCTCACTTTCCTCGTCCGGCGGAGATAACTAGTCGCGCATCTCGGCGCCGCGGGCGGCCTTGGTCATACCGAACGACAGACCGAGGGACGCGAGAACGTCCTTGATCTCATCGAGCGACTTGCGGCCGAAGTTCTTTGTCGACAGCATCTCCCGCTCGGTGCGCTGCACGAGATCGCCGAGCGTGCGGATGTTGGCGTTCTTGAGGCAGTTCGCGGAGCGGACGGAGAGGTCGAGCTCCTCGATCGGCTTGGTGAGCATCTCGGCCATGCGCGGATCGACTTCCGGCATCGACACGTCTTCCGCCTCTTCGCCGCGCGCTTCGAACTGGCTGAAGATGCGCAGGTGATCGCCGAGAAGGTCGGCGGCAAGGCCGACGGCTTCCTGAGGCGAGACGGCGCCATTGGTCCACACTTCGATGACGAGCTTGTCGTAGTCGGTCATCTGGCCGACGCGGGCTCCTTCGACGTGATAGTTCACGCGGCGGACCGGCGAATGGATCGAGTCGATGGGGATGTAACCGAGCGGCAGATCGCCATCGGAATTGCGGTCGGCCACCTGGTAGCCGCGGCCGCGCTTGAGACGCGCCTCGAGCTTGAGCGAGCCTTCCTTCGACAAGGTGGCGATGTGCGCCGACGGGTCGAGGATCTCGACGTCCGAATCACTCTCGAAGTCGGCGGCGGTGACGACACCCGGGCCCTTCTTCTCGAGATAAAGCGTCTTTGGACCCTCGCCATGCATACGGTAGGGGACCTGTTTGAGGTTGAGGACGACGTCGGTCATATCTTCGACCACGCCGGTGAGCGACGAGAACTCGTGGAGCACGCCTTCGACGCGGACGGCCGTAATCGCGGCACCTTCAATCGATGAAAGCAGCACACGACGGAGGGCATTGCCAATCGTCGTACCGAAGCCGCGCTCGAACGGCTGGGCGACGAACCGGCCGTAGTTCGGCGTGAGAGTTTCGGCATCGTAATCGAGCTTTTTTGGTTTCTGGAAATCTGACCACAACATATGAGCGGCCTCCTCATGTTCGCTGCTGGCTCCCAGCTCCTGGCTCTTAGAAGTGTGTCCCCTAAGAGCCAAGAGCTGAGAGCTAGGAGCTGTTTTCTTACTTCGAGTAGAGTTCGACGATGAGCTGTTCCTGGATCGGCAGGCGGATGTCTTCGCGCTTCGGAAGATCGTTCACACGTCCGAGGAACTGATCGGGACTGAGCTCGAGCCACGACGGAATGCCGCGGCCGCTGGCCGTTTCGACGGCCTGGCGGATCTGGTCATTCTTGCGGCTCTTTTCGCGAACCTGGATGACATCCCCTTTACGACCCTGGTAGGACGGGATGTTGATTTTCCGGCCGTTCACTTCGATGTGGCCATGGCGCACGAGTTGGCGTGCCTGAGCCCGCGAAGCGGCGAATCCGAGGGAGTAGACGACGTTATCGAGCCGCAGCTCGAGCTGGCGGAGGAGATTGTCGCCGGTGATTCCGGTCTTGCCCGCGGCGCGCTGGAAGTAGAGCCGGAACTGGCGCTCGAGCAGGCCGTAGATGCGCTTGACCTTCTGTTTTTCGCGAAGCTGGATTCCGTAGCCGAGGACCTTGGAACGGCGGCGTCCGTGCTGGCCCGGCGCGTAGTTGCGGCGCTCGATCGAGCACTTGTCCTTGAAACAGCGGTCCCCTTTCAGAAACAGCTTCATTCCCTCTCGCCGGCAGAGCCGGCAAACGGGATCCGAGTAACGAGCCACTATGCCTCCTGATGTTTCGCGCCCGCCCCACCATGGAACGTCGCGTGTACGACGGCTGCTGCGCGCCGTACGGAACTGGGGCCGGTGCTACGCGCACCGGAAAAACGAGCTCTCAGCTCTTAGCTTCCAGCTCTTAGAAGGACCGATGCGCGTCGATTCCCCAAGAGCCGGCAGCTAAGAGCTAAGAGTCAAAAATCAGACTCTGCGTCTCTTCGGGGGCCTGCAGCCGTTGTGCGGGATCGGCGTGACGTCCTTGATCGACTTGATGTCGAGACCGGACGCGGCCAGGGCACGGATGGCGGACTCACGTCCGGCGCCGGGTCCCTTGACCCTCACATCGACCGAGCGAACACCGTGCTCCTGCGCGAGCTGGGCGGCGTTCTGCGCCGCTACCTGCGCGGCGAACGGCGTCCCTTTCCGGGAACCCTTGAAGCCGATGCGGCCGGCACTCGACCACGACAGCGTGTTCCCCATCGGATCGGAGATGGCCACGATCGTGTTGTTGAACGACGCGTTGATTGCCGCCACGCCGTGCGGAATGCTCTTCCGCTCTTTCTTCTTCGTTCCCGCGCGGCGGGCTCCAGCTTTCGGTGCTCGTGCAGTTGCCATTGATTCTCTATCCTTCTAACAATTCATCATTCCGAAAACGGGAGCCGGGGATCGGGGGTCGGGCGTCGGAAATTCTGTCTCCGACACCCGACCCCCGACTCCCGACACCCATGAGAACTATTTCTTCGTTGCCTTCTTCTTGCCGGCGATGGCGCCCTTGCGGGGACCTTTACGGGTGCGGGCATTCGTGTGCGTCCGCTGGCCGCGTACCGGGAGACCGCGGCGATGACGCATGCCCCGGTAGCAGTTGATCTCCATCAGGCGCTTGATGTCGAGCCCGATGTCTTTGCGAAGATCGCCTTCGACCTTCCCCTCATCGGTGATGACCTGACGGATCTTGCGTACGTCATCCTCGGTGAGATCCTTGACGCGCGTGTCCGTGCCGACGGTCGCCTTCGTCAGGATGTCTTTCGAGCGCGACCGGCCGATGCCGTAGATATACGTCAGGCCGACTTCGACCCGCTTGTTCAGTGGAAGGTCCACACCTGCAATACGTGCCATGGTTCCGTTAGCTCCTCGTTATCCCTGACGCTGCTTATGTTTCGGAATCTCGCAAATGATGCGAATCACGCCTTGACGGCGGACGACCTTGCACTTCACACAAATCTTCTTGACCGATGAACGTACTTTCATGATTCAGCTCACTTATACCGATAGGTAATGCGACCTCTCGTCAGGTCGTACGGCGACAATTCCACGAGGACTTTGTCTCCAGGAAGGATGCGGATGAAGTGTTTGCGCATTTTGCCGGAGATGTGCGCGAGCACCTTGTGCTTGTTCTCCAGCTCGACCTGGAACATCGCGTTCGGCAATGTCTCCAGGACGGTTCCGGTCACTTCAATCGCTTCTTCCTTTGACATGTTCCTCCTACTTCCCCAGCACTAGCGGACCGTCGGCCGTGATCGCAATCGAATGTTCGAAATGCGCGGCCAGCGTTCCGTCGATCGTCCGGGCCGTCCAACGGTCGTTGTCGGTCCGTACGTCTTCAATGACTCCATCCCTGCCTACCCGTTCGATCCGGGAGCGAAGCTTCGATCCGATCTCGCAAAGCATCGGCTCGACCGCCAGGACCATTCCCGCCCGCAGCTCCAGACCACGGCCGCGGCGGCCGTAGTTGTAGACCTGAGGATCTTCGTGCATGCGCCGCCCGATGCCGTGTCCGACGAAGTTCCGGATGACATGGAACCCGTGCTGTTCGGCATGCTCCTGAACCGCGGCACCGATATCGCCGAGGTGCCTGCCGGGACGCATCTCATCGATGGCCAGATCGAGACATTCGCGAGTCGTGTCGATCAGCTCCTGCGCCCGGGGGGTGACTTTGCCCACCGCCACGGTGATGGCGCCGTCGCCGACGAAACCGTCGAGGATCGAACCGAAATCGAGGCCGACGATGTCGCCCTCCTCCATCCGGGCGCGGCTCGGAATGCCGTGAACGATCACGTCATTGACCGAGGCGCACACGACGGCCGGGTACGGCGGCAATCCCATCGGAGCGTAGCCTTTGAACGGCGACTTCGCGCCACGCTTGGCCAGCTCTTCTTCGGCCATGGCATTGAGCTGCGCCGTCGTGGCCCCGGGCTTGATCATCGAGCGCATCATCTCGAGGATCTCGAGAACGATGCGATTGGCCCGATCCATCACCGCGATTTCCTCGCGGTTCTTGAGAATCGGACCTTTCATTCGATCGAGCATGTCAGGACAGGGACTTCTCTATACGTTCAAAGACCTCATCGACGGGACCAACCCCGTCGACTTCGCGCAACAGTTGCTTTGCCTTGTAAAACGTGGCGACGGGAAGAGTCTGACGATGGAACGCTTCCAGCCGCTTGCGAACAGCGGTCTCATTGTCGTCCGGACGAGCAATCAGCGCCGCACCTTCACGGTCACAGACCGTGTCGACTGCGGGGGGCGCGGATTCGAGGTGATAAATCGCCCCGCAGGTCGGACACGACCGGCGCAGCGAGATCCGCTTCACGATGGCCTCGTCAGGGACCAGTAGCTGAAGAACCCGGAGCCCGCCGGCCCCATTCCCTGAGCCATTTCCCTTACTGTCGCCAACGATCGTATCGAGCTTTTCTGCCTGCACCAAAGTGCGCGGGAAGCCATCCAGGATGAAACCGCGCTGCGCATCCGGCTTGGCCAGACGCTCATCGATGATACCGAGCATCAGCTCATCGGAGACGAGCGCGCCGGAGGCCATGATCGGAGCCGCCTGCCGGCCGAGCTCGGTACCGCCGGCAATGGCCTCGCGGAGCATGTCCCCTGTCGAGATGTGCGGCACGCCATGCTGCGCGGCAAGCCGCTTCGCCTGTGTTCCCTTGCCGCTGCCCGGCGGTCCGATGAAAATCAGCTTCACCCGTTCCGCCCTTACCCACGCCGCCCGCGGATGCGTCCGCGCTTCATGAACCCGTCGTAATGACGCATGACGAGCTGTGACTCGATCTGCTGAATCGTGTCCATGGCCACACCGACGACGATCAGCAGCGAGGTGCCGCCGAAGTAGAAGTTGAAGCCCATCCCCAGCGTGAACCATTGCGGCAGAACGCGGTCGAGCGTCGCACCGACCCCGAAAGGCAACTGGCTTACGTGTATGCCGGCGATGAGAAACTCCGGCAGGATGCAGACCGCGGCCAGATAGAGCGAGCCGACGAAGGTGATACGTGTCAGCACGCGATCGATGTAGTCCGAGGTCTTTTTGCCCGGGCGGATGCCGGGGATGAAGCCGCCGTACTTGCGCATGTTGTCAGCCGTATCGACCGGATTGAAGACGATCGACGTGTAGAAGTAGCAGAAGAAGACGATGCCGATGACCTGCAGCAGGTAGTAGAGCGGCTCGCCGACGCGCATCTGGCTGCCGATGGACTGCGCCCACGGCGTCTTGATCAACGTGGTCAGCGTCTGCGGGATCACCAGGATCGACGATGCGAAGATGACCGGAATGACGCCGGCGGTGTTCACCCGCAACGGGAGATACGTGTTCGACCCGCCGTAGACCTTGCGGCCGACGACACGCTTGGCGTACTGCACGGGGATGCGCCGTTGCGCCCGCTCCATGAAGACAACGAAGGCGACCACGGCCACCATGAAGACGATCAGACCGAGCATGGCGAAGAGGTTGCGTTCACCCGTACGGATGTCGTCGATGATTCCCAGGACGGCATGCGGCAGATTGACCACGATGCCGGCGAAGATGATCAGCGAGATCCCGTTGCCGATGCCGCGCTCGGAGATCTGCTCACCGAGCCACATGATGAAGGACGTGCCGGTGGTCAGCGTCAGCACCGTCATGATCGGGAAGCCGACACCCCACAGAGCGTCCTGAACGCTCACCGGAACGAGCGGTGCGCCGCCCGGGGCGGCTTGCGACCTGAGCCAGAAGGCCACGCCGAGCCCCTGCACGATCGACAGCGCCACCGTGCCGTAGCGGGTGTACTGGTTGATCTTGCGGCGCCCCATCTCCCCTTCCTTCGAGAGCTTCTCGAGGTAGGGCCAGACCACCGTGAGGAGCTGAAGAATGATCGACGCCGAGATGTACGGCATGATGCCGAGGGCGAAGACCGAGAGGCGCCGGAGCGCGCCGCCCGAAAAGAGGTCGAGGAAGCCCAGGACGCCGCCCATCGACTTGAAAAACTCCGCCAGCGCGACCGGGTCGACGCCAGGCGTCGGGATGTGCGATCCGAGGCGATAGACGGCAAGCAGAGCAAACGTGAACAGCACACGTTTGCGCAGATCTTCGATTGCCCAGATGTTGCGGAGTGTCTCGAGGAAGTTCAAGTTACTGAATCTCCTGGCAGGTGCCGCCTGCCGCTTCGATCTGTTTGCGGGCCGTCTCGGAGAACTTGGTGGCGTGCACGGTCAGCTTCTTGGAGAGCTTGCCGTGGCCGAGAATCTTGACGCCGTCGTTCTTACCCTTGACGAGACCGGCCTGGCGAAGCGCCCCCTCGTCAATGGTGGACCCGTTGTCGAAACGCTCGAGGTCGGCGAGATTCACGACCGCGTGCACTTTCTTGAAGATGTTGGTGAAGCCGCGCTTGGGCAGGCGGCGGTGCAGCGGCATCTGGCCGCCTTCGAAGCCGCGCATCCGGGAGAAGCCCGCACGCGATTTCTGCCCCTTCTCGCCGCGCCCGGCGGTCTTGCCGGTGCCCGATCCCGGGCCTCGGCCGACGCGCTTTTGAGCGTGACGGGAGGATCTTTTTGGTCTCAGGTTACTCAGTTCCATTGTTGTCTCCGGCTGTCGGCCGACAGCTCTTTCGCCTTACGACTCCACTACCTGCACGAGATGAGGGATGCGGGCGATCATGCCGCGCGTTTCCGGCGTATCGACACGCGAGGTCACGCGATGCATCTTACCGAGGCCGAGGGCACGAAGCGTCTCGCGCATATAGCGCGGGCAGCCGATGCCGCTGCGGACCTGCTTGATCTGAATCATCTTCCTGCTCGTGGCCGCGCTCATCACTCGGCTCCCTCTTCGACGCCGCGGAGCGAGTTGTACTGCGCCTCGCTGCGGAGTTGCTGGAGTGCATCGAACGTCGCCTTGACCACGTTGTGCGGGTTGGCCGTGCCGAGCGACTTGGTCAGGATGTTCTGGATCCCGGCCGACTCGAGGATGGCCCGGACCGGACCACCGGCGATGACGCCCGTGCCTTCCGAGGCCGGCTTGAGCATGACCTTGCCGGCGCCGTAGTGACCGAGAACGGCATGCGGGATGGTCGTCCCGGACATCGAGATCGAGACCATATTCTTCTTGGCGATCTCGATCCCCTTCTTGATCGCCGCCGGCACTTCCTTGGCCTTGCCCGAGCCGAAACCGACGCGGCCCTTGCCATCACCGACGACGACGAGCGCGGAGAAGCTGAAGTTCTTGCCGCCCTTGACGACTTTGGTGACGCGGTTGATGTGGACGACCTTGTCGATCATCCCGCTTTCGCTGCGCTCGTCGCGGCGATCACCGCGCGGGCCGCCCTGACCTCGTTGCATCGGACGCTGCATGATGCCTCCCTAGAATTCCAGACCGTTTTCGCGCGCGGCATCCGCGAGCGCTTTGATGTTGCCGTGGTACAGGTAGCCGCCGCGGTCGAATACCACGCGCGTGATCCCTTTGTCTTTCGCCTTCTTGGCGATGAGAACACCGACGGCCTTGGCGGCCGCGGCGTTCGCACCCTTCGAGCCGGCATCCTTCTCGCGGGTCGATGCCGAGGCGATCGTGTTGCCGCTGGCGTCGTCGATGATCTGCGCGTAGACGTGCTTCAGACTCTTGAAGACAGCCAGACGGGGACGCTCCCCGGTACCGGTGACTTTGCGCCGGATCCGTTCCCGGATTCGGCCTCGTGATTGAACTCTCTGTTTTGCGCGATCCATTGTTTTTTCACCTGCTGCCGAGGCGTTGTACCCGGCTGTTTTCGGGTGTCGGGGGTCGGGGGTCGGGGGTCGGAACGATCAATTTCTCCGACACCCGGCTCCCGACTCCCGACCCCCGGTTATTTTCCTGCCGCCTTACCGGCTTTTCTGCGAATCACTTCGTTGGTGTACTTGATACCCTTGCCCTTGTACGGATCGGGCTCGCGGAGCGAACGGATCTCGGCGGCGGTCTGACCGACCTTCTGCTTGTCGATGCCGGTGATGGTGATGTGGTAGGTCTTTGGCTCGACGGCGATATCGATTCCGTCCGGAATGGGGAACCGCACCGGGTGCGAGTACCCCAGGGCGAAGACCACTTCCTTCCCCTTGACCTCGGCGCGATAGCCGACGCCGACGATGTCGAGCTCGCGCTTGAACCCGTCGGTCACGCCGCGGACGTTGTTGGCAACGAGCGCACGCATGAGGCCGTGGAACGCGCGCGATCTCCCTTCGTCGTTGGAGCGCGTGAACTGCACCACGTTGTTCTCGATCGTCACACCGATGCCGGGGACGACCGCGGTGGTCAGGGTGCCCTTGGGTCCCTTGACCGTCACGACGTTTCCGTCATGTTTGATCTCGACGCCTTTCGGCACCGGGATTTCTTTTCTTCCAATACGTGACATGGGGAATCTCCTTACCAGGTGCTCGCTACCAGACTTGGCAGAGGACTTCGCCGCCGACGCCGCTCTTGACCGCTTCCTGTCCGGACAGCACGCCCTTCGAGGTCGAGACGATGGCAAGCCCGAGGCCGCCGAGCACGCTCGGGATCTCCTGCTTGTTACGGTAGACACGGCGGCCCGGGCGCGAGATGCGCTCGATCCCGTGGATGACCGGCTCGCCGCTGGGCGAGTATTTCAGGTCGATCCGGAGCGTCCCCTGGGGCTCGTCCTTCTGAACGAGGTTGTAGTTGCGGATAAAGCCCTCAACTTTGAGGATGCGGGCGATCTCCACTTTCAGCTTCGACGCGGGAAGCTCGACGCGTTCGTGATGCGACTGGATTCCGTTGCGAATCCGCGTAAGCATGTCCGCGATTGGGTCTGTCATCGACATTCGTGACTCCTGTGATTCCTTGTCAGTCGTGAGCCGGGACTACCAGCTCGCCTTCGTGATACCCGGGATGTAACCACCGAGCGAAAGCTGCCGGAAGCAGATACGGCAAAGCCGGAACTTCCGCAGGAAGCCGCGCGGACGTCCGCACACCTTGCAGCGATTAACCTTGCGGGACTTGAACTTCGGCTTCCGCTCCGCTTTGACGATCATCGAGATTTTTGCCATGCGATCCTCTTATTACTTCGTGAAGGGCAGTCCGAGCTCGCGGAGGAGGAAACGAGCCTGGTCGTCGTCCTTCGCATTGGTGACGATGGTGATGTTCATCCCCTTCGACTTTTCGACTTTGGTGATGTCGATCTCGGGGAAGATGAAGTGATCGCGGATGCCGAGGGTGTAGTTGCCGCGCCCGTCGAACGATTTCGAAGGGACGCCGCGGAAGTCGCGGACGCGCGGCAGCGCGGTGGAGATCAGACGGTCGAGGAACTCGTACATCTTTTCCCCGCGCAGCGTGACCATGGCGCCGATGGACTGTCCCTCGCGCAGTTTGAAGCTGGCGATCGACTTCTTGGCCTTGGTGATGATCGGCTTCTGGCCGGTGATCTGCCCCAGCTCGTCGACGGCCGCGTCCAGGATCTTGGCGTTCGAGATCGCTTCACCCATCCCCATGTTGAGGACGACCTTCTCGACCTTCGGAACGGCCATCGTATTCTTGATTCCGAATTGGTCCTGAAGTTTCTTTCTCACTTCTGTCTGATATTTCTCTTTGAGTCGTGCTGCCATTGCGTTCCCTGGTTCCTTCCGGGCCGGCGTTGTACGGCCTCGTTGAGGGGGTCGGGGGCCGGGGGTCGGGGGTCGGAGTGATTGGCTCCGACTCCCGACTCCCGATTCCCGACTCCCGGATTTCCTACATCTCCGTGTCGCACTTCCTGCAGAACCGCGTGCTGCCTTCATCGGTGCGGTGCTTGCCGGTGCGGGTTGGCTTGTCGCAGCTTGGGCAGACGACCTGCAGGTTCGAGAGCTTGATCGGCGCTTCGCGCTCGAGCACGCCGCCGGCCACGTTCTTCTGCGGGTTGGGCTTGGTGTGCTTCTTCATCATGTTGGCGCGCTCGACGATGGCCGTGCCCTTCATCGCGTTCACCCGCAGCACCTTGCCCTGCTTGCCCCGGTCCTTACCCGTGAGGATGAGGACCGTATCGTTCTTCTTCACGTGCGGTTTGACGCGCACGACTTCTTTTTGCTTCGTCGGATTTCCGTACATTGGGTAGCTCCGTTAAATGACTTCCGGCGCGAGCGAGATGATCTTCATGAACTTCCGCTCGCGCAGCTCGCGTGCAACCGGGCCGAAGACGCGCGTACCAACCGGCTCGCGCGCGTCGTTGATGAGAACGGCCGCGTTGTCGTCGAATTTGATGTACGAACCGTCGCGGCGGCGGCTCTCTTTCACCGTCCGGACGACGACGGCCTTGACCACCGCGCCCTTCTTGACGGTACCGTCGGGCGAGGCTTCCTTGACCGACGCCGTAATCACGTCGCCAAGGCGCGCATACTGGCCGGCGGTCGAACCGCCGAGCATCTTGATGCAGGCGATCTTCTTCGCGCCGGTGTTGTCGGCCACCTGTAAAACTGTTCCCATCTGAATCATGACGTACCCCTTGTCTCTGGTTGTCGGTTATCGGTTGCCGGTTGCTCCGTTCAGCGCAACCGAAAACCGACAACCGACAACCGACAACTTAACTAGCCGCCTTCTCCACTACCTCACGCACCGCCCACCGCTTCCGTTTGGAGAGCGGCCGCGTCTCCACGATCAGTACGCGATCGCCGATGTTGAGGGCGTTGTCGGCATGCGCGAGAAACTTGCTCGTGCGCTTGATGTACTTCTGATACATCCCGTGCTTGACGAGGTTCTCGACGGCAACGACGACCGTCTTCTCCATCTTGTTGGAGACGACGACGCCGGTCTTCGTCATCATGTTTCCCTGAGTTTTTTTCTTTTCTTCGGCCATCGTTAACCCCGTGCCTTTTCGCCCAGGAGTGTCTTGATCCGGGCAATCTCGCGTCGCACTTCTTTCACTTTCGACGGCGCTTCCATACGCCCGGTGGCGCGCTGGAAACGGAGCTTGTAAAGCTGCTCGGTCAGATCCTTCTCCCGGGTCAGGAGCTCGTCGGCGGACTTATCACGCATCTGATTCGTCTTCATTCACCCACCTCCGTCTGCTGGCGCGTGACGAAGCGCGTCTTGATCGGAAGCTTGTGCGCGGCCAGCCGGAGTGCTTCCTCGGCGATCTCGCGCGTCACGCCTTCCATCTCGTAGAGGATGCGCGCCGGCTTGACGACGCATACCCATTCTTCCGGTGCACCCTTGCCCTTACCCATACGGGTCTCGAGCGGCTTCTTGGTGATCGGCTTGTCCGGGAAAATGCGGATCCAGATCTTTCCGCCGCGCTTGACGTGACGGGTCATGGCGATACGGGCAGCCTCGATCTGGCGCGCTGTAACCCAGCCCGCTTCCATCGCCTGCAGCCCGAAATCCCCAAAAGAGACCTTCGCGCCGCGCGTAGCCACACCCCGGCGGCGTCCGCGCTGCTGTTTTCTGAACTTGACTTTCTTCGGCATCATCATGATGCGTTGTTCTCCTGTGAGGGAGTCGGGGGTCGGGAGTCGGGAGCCGGAGATTCAGCTCCGACATCCGACACCCGACGCCCGACGCCCAAATCGCGTCGGTTTACTGCGGGCGCCTGCGGCTTCTGGCCTTGGCCATCTCGCCCTTGAAAATCCACACCTTGACGCCGATGATCCCGTACGTCGTTTTGGCCAGGGCCAGACCGTAATCGATGTCGGCCTTCAGCGTGTGCAGCGGAAGACGGCCGTCCTGGTACCACTCCGTGCGGGCGATCTCAGCGCCGTTCAGGCGCCCGCCCACGCGGACCTTGATCCCCTTTGCTCCGAAGCGGAACGCCGACTCCATCGCCTTTTTCATGGCGCGGCGGAAGGCGATACGGCGCTCGAGCTGCGTGGCGATGTTCTCGGCTACCAGTTGAGCGTCGAGCTCCGGACGCTGGATCTCCTGGATGTTGATGTACACCTCGCCGTTGACCATCTTCTGCAGCTCATCGCGCAGCTTGTCGACCTCGGCGCCCTTGCGTCCGATGATGATGCCGGGACGCGAGGTGTAGATGTTGATGCGCATCTTGTTCGCCGTGCGCTCGATGTCGATCTCCGAGACTCCGGCGTGGGAGAGACGCTTTTTCAGATCGGCGCGAAGCTTCAGATCGCGATGCAGCGTCTCCGCGTAGGCCTTCCCCGCAAACCAGCGGGAGTGCCACGTCTTGTTGAAACCAAGCCGAAATCCGTAGGGGTTGACCTTCTGACCCAAGATAGCCTCCGTTATTTCGCTGCGCGGGTGCGGCCTTTGCCGCCGCTCCGCTCGTTGACCGCTTTGACTTCATCCGACACATGCACCGTCACGTGCGCCTGCCGCTTCTGGATGCGATAGGCACGTCCCATCGGCGCCGGCTGAATGCGCTTCTCGCGCGGCCCCTCGTCGACGTAAATCTTCGAGACGACCAGCTCGTCGGTGTCGAGGTTGGCCTCTTTGCCCTCGGCGTTCGCAACCGCCGAGCGCACCAGCTTCTCCAGATCCTTCGCGCACGTTTTCTTCGTGAAGCGGAGGATCTGCAGCGCTTCCTCGACCTTCTTCCCACGCACCAGGTCCACCACCAGGCGGACCTTCTGCGGGGACATCTTCAGATACTTCAGAGTTGCAGTCGCTTCCATCGGATCACCTTTACCTGGCGGCGGGCTTCGCCGTCTTTTCGACCTTCTTGCCGCTATGTCCCTTGAACGTGCGGGTCATCGAAAACTCGCCGAGCTTGTGGCCCACCATGTTCTCGGAGATGTAGACCGGCACGAACTTGCGCCCGTTGTGGACGGCGATCGTGTGGCCGACCATGTCCGGAATGACGGTCGATCGGCGCGACCAGGTCTTGATGACCTTCTTGTCGCGTTCGCGATTCATCGTGTCGACCTTCGTCTGCAGATGGCCGTCGATGAACGGTCCCTTCTTGAGTGAACGTGCCATTACTTGGTTCTCCGCTTGACGATGAACTTGTTCGTCCGCTTGTTCTTGCGTGTCTTGTGACCCTTGGTCGGTTTGCCCCACGGCGTGACCGGGTGACGGCCACCCGAGGTCTTGCCCTCACCGCCGCCGAGCGGATGATCGACGGGATTCATCGACACGCCGCGGTTGTGAGGCTTCTTGCCGCGATGACGGGTCCGGCCGGCCTTGCCGATCGAGACGTTCTCGTGCTCGAGATTGCCGACCTGGCCGATCGTGGCATAGCAGCGGATGTGCACCTTGCGCATTTCGCTGGAGGGCAGACGGAGCGTCGCCCAGTCATCTTCGCGGGCCATCAATTGAGCAAAGGCCCCGGCCGAGCGGGCCATCTGGCCCCCCTTCCCTTCCTTCAGCTCGATGTTGTGGATCGTCGTGCCGAGGGGGATCTTCGAGAGAGGGAGCGAGTTGCCGACCAGGATGTCGGCCTCGGGGCCGGACATGATCGTCGAACCGACTTCCAGGCCGTTCGGCGCCAGGACGTAGCGCTTCTCGCCATCCGCATAGTTGAGCAGGGCGATACGCGCCGTACGGTTCGGGTCGTACTCGATCGCGGCGACCTTGGCCGGGATGCCGTGCTTCTCGCGGCGGAAGTCGATCTCGCGATACTTCTGCTTATGACCGCCGCCGATGAAGCGCGAGGTGATCCGGCCGATGGCATTGCGGCCGCCGGTCTTCGGCTTCCCTTTGGTGAGCGACTTCTCGGGCGACGTCTTCGTAATCTCATCAAACGTGTGATGAGACTGAAAACGGATGCCGGGAGATGTCGGCTTGTATTTTTTGACAGGCATAGTGTCCTCTGTTTATCGCCGTTCGAGAGCTACACGCCCTCGATGAAGTCGGGCGTCTTGTCGTCCTTATGGAGCCGCACGTAGGCCTTGCGCCAGTCACGGCGCTTGCCCTCATACCGGCCCATCCGCCTGATCTTGCCGCGGACGTTGAAGAGCCGCACGTCCAGAACCCTCACCTTGAAGAGCTCTTCGACAGCGCTCTTGACCTGGATACTGTTCGCCTTCGGGTCAACCTCGAAGGCGATGACGTTGGCACCTTCGCGCAGCAGCGTCGATTTTTCGGTGACGAGCGGGCGGCGGATGATCTGATTCGCGTTCATGATTCGAGTGCCTCCGTCAGACGCTGCAAGGCGTCCTGGCTGAGCACGACGAAGCGCGCGTTGACGACGTCGTAGACGGTCACGTGGAGCGCATCGACCAGCGTCAGCTTCGGGTTGTTCCGCGATGCCAGCGCGAGATTCGCGTTCTCGAACGAATCGACGAGTAGCGCCTTGCCCTCGATACCGATGCCTACAAACTTCTCGGCAAGCGCCTTCGTTTTCGCTTCGTCGATGGCCAGGTCATTGAGAAGGACGAGCTTGCCTTCCTTGACCCGCTGCGAGAGCGCCGACTTGAGGGCGTTCTTCTTTTCCTTCGCGTTCATCTTGTACGAGTAGTCGCGAGGAGTGGGGCCGAAGACCGTGCCGCCGTGGCGATGGATCGGCGGACGATTGCCGCCCTGGCGCGCCCGGCCTGTGCCCTTCTGCCGGAACGGCTTCTTGCCCGAGCCGCTCACCTCGGAGCGGTTCTTGACTTTGGCCGTTCCCCGGCGCAGCGAGGCCAGGTAGTTGCGCACCGCCTCGTGGATCAGGTGCTCTTTGTACGGATAGGCGAAGATCGCTTCCGGCAGGTCGACCGAGCCGACCTTCTTGTTGTTCCAGTCTTTGATATCGATGGTCGGCATGTTATTCACCCCGCTTCCCGTTCCTGGAGAAGCGCACGACCACGAGGCCGTTGCGTCCACCCGGAACCGCGCCGCGGATGTAGAGCAGATTGTTCTCGGCATCCACCTTGGCCACGCGGAGGTTCTTGACCGTGACCTGATCACCGCCCATCCGGCCGCCCATGCGCATGCCCTTCATGACGCGCGAAGGGAATGCCGAGGCGCCGATCGAGCCGGGAGCACGATGGAACATCGAGCCGTGCGTGGCCCGGCCGCCGGCGAAGTGATGACGCTTCATCACGCCCTGGAAGCCTTTGCCCTTCGACTGGCCGACGACGTCGATCGAATCGCCCGCCTTGAAGATGTCGACCTGCACGCGGTCGCCGACGTTGGCGTCGCCCTCGTACGGAAACTCGACCAGCGTCCGCATGGGGGGGACGTTGATGGAGCCTTCTTGACCGTCACCCCGCCGCTCACGGGCAACCCGTTCCGCCTTCTCGAAGTGGCCGCGGGCCGCGCTGGTGATCCGGCGGTTGGAGATTTTCTCCACGAGGCCGACCTGGACGGCGTCATAGCCATCCTTCTCGGCCGTCTTCTTCTGTACAACGAGGCAAGGTCCGGCCTGGATGACCGTGACCGGGACCAGCGCGCCGTCGTCGGCGAACACCTGGGTCATCCCCACCTTCTTGCCAATGATTCCTTCGATTGCCATGTCGTTCACCTTGGAACCCTAACCGGGTTCGTGTGTGCTATTTCCCGAACGCCTTGATCTCGACGTCCACACCAGCCGGCAGCTCGAGCTTCATGAGCGCGTCGACCGTCTGTGTCGTCGGCTCGAGAATGTCGAGCAGCCGCTTGTGCGTCCGCATTTCAAACTGCTCCCGCGACTTCTTGTCGACGTGCGGGCTGCGCAGAACCGTGTAGCGCGCAATCTGCGTCGGCAGAGGGATCGGTCCCGCCACCTTCGCGCCCGTGCGCTTGGCCGTGTCGACGATCTCGGACGTCGATTGATCGAGGACGCGGTAGTCATACGCTTTGAGTCGGATGCGGATCTTTTCGTTCATCATGATTTCGGCACCTTATAAAGAACGTAGAGCCGGGCTTCGAGCCCGGCTCCTTTCGACTACTCGATGACTTCCGTCACCGTTCCGGCGCCGACCGTGCGGCCGCCTTCACGGATGGCGAAGCGGAGACCCTTCTCCATCGCGATCGGGTGAATGAGCTGAATGGTGAGCGAGGTGTTGTCGCCCGGCATGACCATCTCCGCTCCCTCGGCCAGTGCCGCGGTACCGGTGATGTCGGTGGTGCGGAAGTAGAACTGCGGACGGTATCCGTTGAAGAACGGGGTGTGGCGGCCGCCCTCTTCCTTCGTCAGGATGTAGACCTCGGCCTTGAACTTCGTGTGCGGCGTGATCGAGCCCGGCTTGGCGCAAACCTGGCCGCGCTCGACGTCCTTGCGCTCCACACCGCGGAGCAGGAGACCGACGTTGTCGCCCGCCTGGCCCTGATCGAGGAGCTTGCGGAACATCTCCACGCCGGTGACGACCTTCTTGATGGTCGGACGGATGCCGATGATCTCGATTTCCTCACCGACCTTGACGATGCCACGCTCGATACGGCCGGTCACGACCGTGCCACGGCCGGAGATCGAGAAAATGTCCTCGACCGGCATCAGGAACGGCTTGTCGATGACACGCTCCGGGATCGGAATGTAGCTGTCGACCGCGTCCATCAGCTCCATGATCTTCTTCCCCCACTCGCTGTTCGGGTCGCCGCTCTCGAGAGCCTTGAGCGCCGAAACGCGAATGACGGGGATGTCGTCGCCCGGGAACTCGTACGAGCTGAGAAGCTCGCGCACTTCGAGCTCGACGAGGTCGAGCAGCTCCGGATCGTCGACCGCGTCAACCTTGTTGAGAGCGACGACGATGTACGGAACGCCGACCTGGCGGGCCAGCAGGATGTGCTCGCGCGTCTGCGGCATCGGGCCGTCAGCAGCGGAGACGACCAGGATGGCGCCGTCCATCTGCGCGGCGCCGGTGATCATGTTCTTGATGTAGTCGGCGTGGCCCGGGCAGTCGACGTGCGCGTAGTGGCGCTTCTCGGTCGAGTACTCGACGTGCGCGGTGGCGATGGTGATCCCGCGCTCGCGCTCTTCCGGAGCCTTGTCGATCTGATCGAAGGCGATGAACTTGGCAAGGCCCTTCGAGGCCAGGACCTTGGTGATTGCGGCCGTCAGCGTCGTCTTGCCGTGGTCAACGTGACCGATCGTGCCGACGTTCACATGAGGCTTACTACGATCGAATTTTTCTTTAGCCATCGTGAAATCTCCCTGCTTGTTCTTTTCTTCTGACGAAAGGTTGTTTCGTTTCTTAAATTCGTTGTGTGGTTCCCGCTGCCTTGGCGATGACTTCCTCCGCTACGCTTTTCGGTGCGGGCTCGTATGCGAGGAACTGCATCGTGTAACTGGCGCGGCCCTGCGACATCGAGCGCACCTGCGTGGCATAGCCGAACATCTCCGACAGCGGAACGTGCGCCTTGATCACTTTCGCGCCTGCCCGCTCTTCCATCGCCTGGATCTTGCCGCGGCGCCGGGAGAGATCGCCCATCACGTCGCCGGCGTAGTCTTCCGGTGTCACGACTTCGACGTCCATGATCGGCTCCAGAAGGATCGGATGCGCCTTCTTGGCCCCTTCCTGGAAGGCCATCGAGCCGGCGATCTTGAACGCCATTTCGCTCGAGTCGACGTCGTGGTACGAGCCGTCGTACAGGATGGCCCGCACGCCGGTGATCGGGTAGCCGGCCAGGATGCCGCGCTCGAGCGCTTCCTTGATGCCCTGCTCGACCGGCTTGATGAATTCGCGCGGCACGGAGCCGCCGACGATTTCGTTGATGAACTCGAACCCGCCCTCGGGCATCGGCTCGAAGCGCATCTTGACGTGGCCGTACTGCCCCTTACCACCCGACTGGCGGACGAACTTGCCCTCGGCCTGCGACTTGCGCGTGATCGCTTCGCGGTACGCGACCTGTGGCTTGCCGACGTTGGCGGCGACGCCGAATTCGCGAACCATGCGGTCGACGATGATCTCGAGGTGCAGCTCCCCCATCCCACGGATGATGGTCTGGTTCGTTTCCGGGTCCGTGTGGACCTTGAACGTCGGATCTTCCTGCATGAGCTTCGCGAGCGCGACGCCCATCTTTTCCTGGTCGACCTTCGTCTTCGGCTCGATGGCCACGGCGATGACCGGCTCGGGGAACGTCATCGTCTCCAGGACGATCGGCTTGTCCCGGTCGCAGATCGTGTCGCCGGTGGTAACACTGCGGAGACCTACCGCCGCGCCGATGTCGCCCGCCCACACTTCCTTGATCTCTTCGCGCTTGTTCGCATGCATCTGCAGCAGGCGCCCGATGCGCTCGGAGTTGCCCTTGGTCGTGTTGAGCACGGACGTGCCCGACTCGACGTGGCCCGAGTAGACGCGGAAGAAGGCCAGTTGGCCGACGAAGGGGTCGGTCATGATCTTGAAGATGAGCGCTGCGAACGGCTCGCTGTCCAACGCCTCACGCTGGACAAACGACTCGTCGTCCGGATCGATCCCCTTGACCGGCGGAATGTCGACGGGCGACGGGAGATAGTCGACGACGGAGTCGAGCAGAGGCTGCACGCCTTTGTTCTTGAATGCCGAGCCGCACATCACCGGTGTGATCTTCTGGGCGATGGTGGCCTCGCGGAGGGCGGCCTTCAGCTCGTCGACCGCAATCGGCTCGCCGGCCAGATACTTCTCCAGCAACTCGTCGTGCTGTTCGGCGATCGACTCCACCATCTTCTCGCGAAGATGCTCGGCCTCTTCGCGGTAGTCGGCCGGGATCTCTTCGATCTCATACTTCGCGCCGAGGGACTCGTCGTTGAAGATAAAGGCCTTCATCTGCACCAGATCGATGACGCCCCGGAACTTGTCCTCGGCTCCGATGGGGAGCTGAAGAGGAACGGCGTTCTTGCCGAGCTTGGCGCGGATCTGATTCACGACGGCGGTGAAGTTCGCGCCGACGCGGTCCATCTTGTTGATAAAGGCGATGCGCGGCACGCCGTACTTGTCGGCCTGGCGCCACACGGTCTCGGACTGCGGCTCGACTCCGCCGACGGCACAGAAAACGCCGACCGCGCCGTCGAGGACGCGCAGCGAACGCTCCACTTCGACGGTGAAGTCGACGTGGCCCGGGGTATCGATGATGTTGATGCGGTATTCGCCCCAGAACGCCGTCGTGGCAGCCGAGGTGATGGTGATGCCGCGCTCCTGCTCCTGGACCATCCAGTCCATCGTGGCGGTGCCGTCGTGCACTTCGCCGATCTTGTGGGTGCGGCCCGTGTAATACAGGATCCGCTCCGTCGTCGTGGTTTTACCCGCGTCGATGTGCGCCATGATCCCGATGTTCCGCGTTTTTTCGAGTGCTACCTGACGTGGCATGACTTACCTTTTCCGCGACGACAACAGACGCTCGGCGGGGGGCTAGCCGCCGCCGGGCGTTCAGTGAAACCTCGATTGTTGTTTTTCCCGTTGCTCGGTCCGGAACCGCAGAACCCGTTCTGTGTTATCCGGTCGAGACGGAGCTACGGAAATCTCGATGGTTGACGCTATGAAACCGTTAGAACTCAGGCGAACCGAAAAAAATTACCAGCGGTAGTGAGCGAATGCCTTGTTCGCTTCCGCCATCTTGTGCGTGTCTTCCTTCTTCTTGATCGCGTTGCCGCGGTTGTTCGCGGCATCCATGATCTCGCCCGCCAGCTTGTCCATCATCGTCTTCTCGCCGCGGCTGTTGGCGTAGGTGATCAGCCAGCGGATGGCCAGCGCCGTGCGGCGCGACGGACGGACTTCGATGGGAACCTGGTAGTTCGACCCGCCGACGCGGCGGCTCTTGACCTCGAGCGCCGGCTTGACGTTGTCGACAGCCTTCTTGAAGAGCTTGATCGGATCATCCTTGGACCGGTCTTCGACCTTCTTCAGGGCGTTGTAGAACACCCGCTCGGCAACCGACTTCCTCCCCTGCGACATCAGGGAGTTGATGAACTTGGTCACGAGCTGGCTGTTGTAGACCGGATCCGGCAGGATCTCGCGTTTCGGAACTTCTCGGCGTCTCGGCATCTGGATTAACCCTTCTTCGGCCGCTTGGCCCCGTACTTCGAGCGGCTCTGCATCCGCTTGGCGACGCCGACGGTGTCGAGCGTTCCGCGAATGACGTGATAGCGAACTCCCGGCAGGTCCTTCACACGGCCGCCGCGGATGAGCACGATCGAGTGCTCCTGGAGGTTGTGGCCCACACCCGGGATGTAGGTCGTCACTTCGATTCCGTTCGTCAAACGGACGCGCGCCACCTTGCGGAGCGCCGAGTTCGGCTTCTTCGGAGTCGAGGTGTAGACGCGCGTGCAGACGCCGCGCTTCTGCGGGCTCGACTGCAGCGCCGGAGACTTCGTCTTGTACGCGACCTTTTCGCGTCCTGCGCTGACGAGTTGGTTGATCGTTGGCATTCCTACCTATCCTTTTGAAGACACGTACAGCGAAAAGGCACTTGCCGCGGGGGCAAAACTCGCGCACTCTACGCGCGCAACCGGGCAAATGTCAATAGCACTAACTGTCAACCGCTATAGCTTCGCCGGACTCGCGCTAACCGCACTGGAAAAACGCTTATTCCGGTCAGAAATCGATGCTTAGGCCCTCTCCCAAGCGGCGCGCCTTTTCGAAGAGAAACTCCGCCGAGGCGAGGTCTTCGACCGCCAGCCCGAGCGACTTGAACAGCGTGATCTCCTTGGCCGACCTCCGGCCTCGGGTCTTGCCGATCAGGATGTCCCCAATCTCGCCGCGGATGTGGTCGTCACCGATGTCGCCTTCCCGAAGGGCAGAGAGGTAGTCGCCCGATTCGTTCACCGTCGACTCCCTTCGATCGACAAACAGCGAGGCGGCCGCGACCGTAGCGCCGTCGAGCTCCCGCGCGGCGGCAATGCTCGAGCCGATCGCATTGATGTGGGCGCCGTCCGCGATCCATTCGCGCTTGATCACTGGCTCGCGTGAGCTGGTGGCGGTCACGATGATGTCGGCCCCGCGCACCGCTTCTTCGACCGACTCGACGACCCGAACGCCCTTCCCCGCCAGCGCTTCCGCCTTTCCGCGCGTCCGGCTGACGATGCGGATGTCATCGATGTCGCGAACGAGCGGGATCGCTTCCAGATGCGTGCGCCCCTGCACCCCCGCGCCGATGATGGCCAGGCTTCGCGCCTCTTCGCGTGCCAGCAGGCGCGTGGCGACGGCGGAGACAGCGGCCGTGCGGATGGCGGTAATCGCCGAGGCGTTCATGACGGCCATCAACTGGCCGGTTTCGCCGCTGTGCAGAAGAACCGCCCCGAGGTGCGTGTCGAGACCGCGGGCCGGATTGCCCGGGAAGACGCAGACCTCCTTCAGCGCGTAGAGCGGGGTCTTTCCGCCGCGAAAGGCCGGCATCAGACCGAGAAAACCGCTCGCTCCCGATGCCCGCACGACGTTTCGCAGCGGGTTGGTTACCTCTCCGCGCGCCAGCGACGCCAGCGCCTCTTCCATCACCCCGATGCACTCGCGCATCGTGAGGAGATGTTCGACCTCGTGCTCGTTGAGAATGAGAATCTTCGTCATCGAACCGGAGCGTACAACCAATACCGCTCATCCGTCTTCTCGAAAACCGCCTGCTGGTTCGTGTAGAGCAGCCTGAATCCGTGCCGTTCGGCGTCCGGGATCTCGACGTTGAAGAGCAGCAGCCAGTCGCGCCCCGCGAACTGCCGCTTTGCCCGCTCCTCGGCGACGGGATACGGCATCTCCAGCGCCCGCTCCTGCGCCGCATCCCACTTCAGATAGGTACCGTACTCGCCGAGACCGGCGTACCAGAAGCGGGTACGGGGAAGGTAAGGAAGCAGCGCCTCGCACTGCGTCAGGTTGTGCGCGGCGATCTCCGCGGATTCGAGATGGTGGTCACGGATGAATGTGGCCATCTCCTTCGCACCGGAAAACGCCTCCCGCGTGTCGTCGATCCAGTAGCGGGCAGCGACACAAACGGAGATCAGGAGCGCGCCGTTCAGCAGCAGCGCCGCCGCGGAGGTAACGCGAAGGTCGGCATCGCGCGCGCCGAGCCAGAGAGCGACGAGCGTGATGACCAGCAGGAACCCGGCGTGGCGAAGTCCTCCGAGCCAGACATAGGAATAGAGAGTGAGGAGAGCAGCGATCGTCACCCATAGGACGATCAGCGCGCTCCGGGAATGCCGGATGGCAAGCGTGACTACGACGAGCACCAGGACCCCGATCGCACAGCCGGCGGCCAGCGGCAGCGTCGGCGCGAAGGCATTTCCGAGCGTCCACGGGATGGCGATGGCGTTGAAGGCGTGCCGAGCCCCCTCACGCGCCGGATCGGGCGGCGTCCGCACCTGCCACCAGGCCACCAGCGCACCGATGGCAATGATCGCGTTCGGACGGATGGCCCGCTCGGCTAGAAGCGCTACCGCGAATGCTCCTGCCACCACGAATCCCTGCGCGTTCGTGTTGCACAGAAGCGCGAGAACGAACGCCAGCCCGATCGGCCGCTCCGCCCGACGCGGCCAGAGCGCCGCCGCGGCGAAGATCAGGAGGATGGCCAGCGCGTAGCTGCGGACGATGATCGAGTACTCGTAGGCGAAAAAGTACGAGAAAACGGCCAGAACCTTCGTGAGACGCGAGAGCGGCGCGTACGCCACAAAGATCGCCACCGCCGCGACGGCAACAGCGAGATGGAGCCACTGCTGGCTTGCGTACGGAAGCCCCGACCGCGCCAGCGGAGCGATGAATCCGTACCAGAGCAGAGGCGTTCCGGCATGCCGCGACCAGTCGAAGAGGTGCGTGAGATCGATGTCCCGGACCACCAGCCAGGCATCGGCCTCGTCACGCCACGGCTCGTGATGCACGGCGACGAACGCGGCGATCGCGGCGAAGAGGGCCACGACGCCGGCAACGAACGAGCGCGGCGTTGCCTCCTCCGTCGTCAGCCGCCGCGGATCCCACTCGCGCATCACGCGTCGCGATGAACGGTATCGATCGAGAAGGCCGGCAGGCACACGGCGATGTACTCCGCCCCTTCGGCTCCGGGCGTCGAGTACTGCACCCACTCCCCTCTGTGCGTGATGACCGCCTCACCGGCACCGACGTCGATGACACCGTCGCGCGTGGTGACCCGCAACGACCCGTTCAGCACGACTGTGTACTCGTCGAACTCCGGTGTCTGCCCCGGCTCGACCCACCCCCCGGGACTCTTCATCCGTGCCACGCTCACACCGCCGGTCTTCGAGTTGACCCGCCCGATGAACTCTTCGATCCGTTTCGGCTTGTTCCCGGCTGCTTCGATGACGGAGGGTTGTTTGATGTGCGTCGGCATGGGGGGAGTTTAACGCGGAGGCAATTGGCAACCGCCTGAAATCAGCGCGCTGGAGCGCTGCCAAGCCGACCCGATCCCCAGGGGACAGCCGCGGAGCCCACCGGCGGCGTGAAGCCTGTTCAGGTGGACTCAGAGACTGCCCGCAGATACCGGGAGCCTCTTGGCAGATACCCGGAGCCTCTTGGTAGAGGCTGTAAGCCTCTTCGGGTGGGCGTCGAGCCTCTCCATAGAGGCTGTGAGCCTGTTCGGGTGGGCGTAGAGCCTCCCCATAGAGGCTGTGAGTCTCTTCGGGTGGGCGTAGAGCTTCTCCTGGATCAAACACGTTGATCTGCGAATCAAACCCGTTGATCTGCGGGATCACACACGTTGATCTGCGGGATCAAACTCTTGATCTGCGGGATCAAACACGTTGATCTGCGGGATCAAACTCTTGATCTGCGGGATCAAACACGTCGATCTGCGCGATCAAACACGTCGATCTGCGCGATCAAACATGTCGATCTGCGGGATCGAACATGTCGATCTGAGGGATCAAACTTTCGATCTGCGGGATCAAACATGTCGATCTGCAGGATCAAACTTTCGATCTGAGGGATCGAACATGTCGATCTGAGGGATCAAACTTTCGATCTGAGGGATCGAACATGTCGATCTGAGGGATCAAACTTTCGATCTGCAGGATCAAACACGTTGATCTGCAGGATCAAACTTTCGATCTGCGGGATCGAACATGTCGATCTGAGGGATCAAATTTTCGATCTGCAGGATCAAACACGTTGATCTGCAGGATCAAACTTTCGATCTGAGGGATCAAACATGTCGATCTGCAGGATCAAACTTTCGATCTGAGGGATCACACATGTCGATCTGAGGGATCGAACTTTCGATCTGCGGGATCAAACATGTCGATCTGCAGGATCAAATTTTCGATCTGCGGGATCAAACATGTCGATCTGCAGGATCAAATTTTCGATCTGAGGGATCAAACATGTCGATCTGCGAGATCAGACACTTTGTTCCGCGGATCAGACCGTTTGCTACCCGGATCGTTCCCGGAAATGAGTGTCCAGGCTGTGAGCCTGTTCAGGTGGGCGTGGAGCCTCTTGGGGTGGCGTGAAGCGATCGAAAAGGCCGCCGCGACGCTACGCGTTCCGCTTCGCACCCATTTGACGGCGTGCCTCGCCAAAGGCGCGCTCTTCGAGCTCCACGCGCTCCCGAACGATCCGCTCAAGCCATGCGTCGAGATTCCGCTCCCGGTGCAATCGCGCCAGAAACGCGGCTCGGCAGGCGAGACTCGCAGAAAGACCGACTGATTTCGCAGGACGCTTTACATCGACCGGCGCTTCCCAGGCTGAGGGATCAGGTGCCTCGGCGATGACACGCTCGTCGATCAGATCCTGCCTCGCTTTGACGGCTCTGGTTGATCGCTTTCGAGAGGTCGCGACTGCTTGCTTCGCTTTTGTCATAACGGTTTCCAGGAGTCTGCGCGGCAGAACGATCGAGCGAAAATGATGGCCGGGCCTTGGGCAACCAGCGCCGCCGGCCGTGCCGGCCTAGGCCTTCAGCCTTTCGATCAACTTCCCCCAAGCCCCCGACGGCTCCGTCATCTCGTGCCGCGCCCCATCGATCGTGATCACGTAGGTAAACGCATCCGGCATCGGATCCGGCGACGCCGGTGACTTGATCGCGGCCGCGGCCAGCCGCTCGATCTCCGCGGCCTCGGCGGGCGGGAGCGTGGCGGTGTCGACCTCGCGGTGAAGGCGGATGTTGGCGAAGCCGCCGCTGCGGTCCATCGTGATGTGCATCGTCACTTCGAGGCGCGGCGGCGGCGCGGCGGGCGGTGGTGATCGAGCGGCGGAAGCTCGGCTGCCGCCATGGGAGGCTGAAAAGCGGGATGGGCCGCGATGACCAGCTTTGGATTGGCGGTCGTGGCGCCAGCGACAGAAGACGGATCGATGCCCGGCTTCTCACAAGGCTCAACGTGCATGCGCCGGCTCATGATGACCTCCCCTGTCGTGCGGATAGCGACAAGGTAACGCCGCCGGACGGCGCAGGCAACTTATTTCCTCAAAATATCCTCGATGGCTGCCAGCGCGCGCGGATCGTTCTTCTGCCCCAGCCAGAAGGCCGCCTTTTTGCGAACGGCCGGATCGCGGTGGGTCTTCATCAACTCGGCGAGCATCGGGACGGACTGGTCGTTCGGAAGTTGCGAGAGTGCGAAGACCGCCTTCTCGCGCAAGTGTGGCGACGACGATTGCGAGCGGGCCACGGCCAGGACATCCTCGAATCCGCGGCGTCCGCGCGTCTGGCCGAGCCAGAAGGCGGCGTGACCGCGCGTCTCGTCCGAGGCGTCGGCCGATTTCAGCATCCGTTCCAGCTCCGTCGTCGCGGAGGCGTCGGCATGCAGGGCCAGGGCGGACATGACGTAGTCGGAATGATGGCCGGGAGCGGCGATGAGCGATGCGAGCAACGCGACGCTCCTGCGCGGGTCGACACCGTCGATCCACGTCACCGCCGCGCCGTTCGCGTCGAGGACGCATTCCATCGAGTAGCTGCGGACCTTTGCGATTTCGCCGTTTTCGACGCGATAGATGATGGCGAACATTCCGTTGGCCGGATGAAGCTGTTCGTGGTCATCCACCTTCTCCCCCAGCTGAAAAGCGCTGGGGGAGAAGGGTCTCGACGAGGTACAGGGTGCCGACGATTCCAGTGAGAGTGTGAGAAATACGGCTTGGACCGCGCTGTCGCGCGCCGGTTAGCTACGCGACCGGATAAATCGGATCGTTGAGAGGTGCCTTGGCCAGAGCATCCAGCCGGGCCGCATGCGGCGTCAACGGCGTGGGACGGTAGTCGATGTCGCGCCAGCGCTCGATGATCGACCGGTGGAAGTACTCGGTTTTGAACTTCGTGGCACCGACCGTTCGATTCGCTCCGCTGAAGGTATAGACGATCGACTTCGAGTTGTGCACCGCCTGTTTGTAATCAGGGCTTGTCGGGAGTGCGCTGATTGCCTTTTGGTCGTACTCGAGCCCGGCGGTCTCCGCCGACGCCATCATCCATTCAAAGGCGATGTCGGAGAGTCCGTGCTCCGGATAGCCGCCACCGACGTCGCTGTGGGCGCCGGCGAACCAGACCTGCTGCACCATCTGTCCCGGATCGGGCTGGCTTTCCCAGAGCGTGGGCAGGAATGGATGGCGATGCTCGTCGATGGCGAGGGCGTGGAACGCGAATTTAGCGGCACGGCTCAGGCTCGTGTCGAGAAACTGGAACTCCTTCTGATTCCAGGCACCAAAGGCCCGAAGCGGGATGCCGAGGGCTCCGACTGTGTCCCAGACACCGACGCACTGGATGGGCGTGTCCGGCTCGATCGCGTAGGCGTTCTTGAACTTGACCGCGGCCGGATTGTCGGGCTTGACACCGCTCCGGTAGAGGGTCTTCGCGTCGGGATATTGCCTGACGGCGTCGCGGCGGAGAATGCCACAGCGGCGGATCATGCCGGCGATGCTGCGCGCCGTGTACGCGCCTCGGCTGAATCCGAAGAGATAGATGGAGTCGCCAGGCTCGTAGTTGGCGATGAGAAAACGGTAGGCGTCGTTGATGTTTCCTTCCAGCCCGTCACCGAACGCACCGCCGCCGATGCGGTCGGCGAGGTTCCCGGTTCCCACACCCTGGTCGTAGTAGACGATCTGCAGTGAACCGTCTTTTTTCCCCTTAGCGACCCGGCAGGCGATCTTGAGGACATTGGTGACACACAGGTCTTCCGTCACCTTACCGTTCACTTCGACCTTCTTCTTCTCCTGATCGGCGCTGTTCCAGGTTCCATCGCAGCAGAGGATGATGCTGGCCATGATTGATCTCCTGTTTTGTGGATGTTAATCCCAAGGCGGCGTCGCGGCAGTGCTACAATCCGCCGCTCCATGCGACCGTCATCGACACCTTGCACCACGCGAACGACGGAGACGCCTCCTCCGCCCTGTCGATGATCCAAGCTTGAACGAACACGCGACAGGGCCGAGCAATCGGCCCTGTTTGATTTTGGAGACAAAACATGCACGTTGAATTACCAGACGGATCAAAACGCGAAGTTCCCGACGGCGCCACCGTGGCCGACGTCGCCGCATCGATCGGCAAGGGGCTGGCCAGGGCTGCCATCGCCGGCAAGGTGAACGGTAAGGTCGTCGACGTCTACTCCCCGGTCCCCGACAACGCCAAAATCGAGATCGTCACGCCGAAGAGCGAGGCCGGGCTCGATACCATCCGCCACTCCACCGCCCATCTCATGGCCATGGCCGTACAGGATCTCTTCCCCGGGACGCAGGTCACCATCGGCCCGGTCATCGAGAACGGGTTCTTCTACGACTTCGGCACCGACCGGCCGTTCTCCGATGAAGACCTCCGCCGCATCGAGGAGAAGATGGCGGAGATCGTCAAGCGCGATCTCCCGGTCCGGCGCGAGGTGCTCAGCCGCGACGAGGCCATCGCCACGTTCGAGAAGCTCGGCGAGAAGTACAAGGTCGAGATCATCAAAGGCATCCCCGGCGATGAACCGCTCTCGGTCTACCGGCAGGGGGAGTGGTTCGATCTCTGCCGCGGGCCGCACGTCCCCTCCACCGGCCGGCTCGGCGCGTTCAAGCTGACCTCCGTCGCCGGCGCGTACTGGCGCGGCGACGAGCACAACGCCATGCTGCAGCGGATCTACGGAACCGCCTGGGCGGACAAGGACGAGCTCAACGCCTACGTCAAGCGCGTGGAAGAGGCGAAGGCGCGCGACCACCGCAAGCTCGGCAAGGAGCTCGATCTCTTCATGTTCTCGCAGTTCGCGCCGTCGATGCCCTTCTTCCTGCCGAAGGGAGCGACGATCTACAACGCGCTGATCGACTTCGTCCGCGACTTCTACGCCCGCGACGGCTACAGCGAGGTGATCGCGCCGATCATCTTCGATACCGAGCTGTTCAAAATCTCCGGGCACTACGACAACTACAAGGACAACATGTTCTTCTCGGAGATCGAGGAACGGGAGTACGGCGTCAAGCCGATGAACTGCCCCGGTCATATCCAGATCTTCGCCATGGAGCGGCGCTCCTACCGCGATCTGCCGATCCGCTACGCCGAGTTCACCCGGCTGCACCGCTACGAGCGCTCGGGCGTCACCCACGGGCTGGTGCGGGTCCGGTCGTTCGCGCAGGACGACGCTCATCTCTTCGTCACTCCCGATCAGATCGAGCCCGAGATCGAACGCGAGCTGCGCCTGATCAAGGAGATCTACGACATCTTCGATTTCAAGGAGGTGCGCATCGCCCTCTCCACCCGCCCCGAGAAGCGCCTCGGCTCGGACGCGTTGTGGGACAACGCCGAAAGCGCCCTGGAGAGCGCGCTGAAGAAAAACGGCGTCGACTACCACATCAACCCCGGCGAAGGGGCGTTCTACGGCCCGAAGCTTGAGTTCCAGGTCACCGACGCCATCGGCCGTCCCTGGCAACTGGGAACCATCCAGCTCGACTACGCGCTGCCGGAGCGCTTCCAACTGCACTACATCGGCGCCGACAACGGCGTGCACCAGCCGGTGATGATCCACCGCGCAATACTCGGCTCCCTGGAGCGGTTCATCGGCATCATCATCGAACACTTTGCCGGAGCGTTCCCGTTATGGCTGGCGCCGGTGCAGGCCTCGGTGCTGCCGCTGTCGGAGAAGTTCCTCGACTACGGGCGCGAGACGGCGGCCACGCTTCGCAAGGCCGGCTTGCGGGTCGAGACCGACGAGTCGAACGAGAAGCTCGGCGCGAAGATCCGCGACGCGCAGTTGAAGAAGATTCCCTACATGCTGGTGGTCGGCGAGAAGGAAGTCGCGGCAGGAACGGTGTCCGTCCGGAAACGGACCGGCGGCGATCAGGAGCGTTTGGGGTCTCCTCTCAACCTCGATCGGCTGCTTCGATCGATGTCGGTCGACGATTTCGTCGCCGAAGCGAAGCGGGGCATCGCGGCCCGCTCGTTGACTTTGTGATGGTTTATTCGTAGATTTCGCGCTTCCGCGCAACAGATAACAGGAGGATTTCCGCATTTTCCCACCACGACGAGGATCGCGTTTCGACCGGAGACCTGCAGAACCTGAGTCCAGAATCAATGAAATGATCCGCGGCATCCCTGAGGTCCGCCTCATCGGTGCTGACGGCTCCCAGATCGGTGTCGTCCCCCTGCTGCAGGCGCAGGACATGGCCCGAGAGAAAGACCTCGACCTCGTGGAGATCTCGCCGACGGCGAACCCTCCCGTCTGCAAGGTCATGGACTACGGCAAGTACGTTTTCCAGCAGAAGAAGAAGCAGAGCGAGGCCAAGAAGAAGCAGAAGGTGATCGTCGTCAAGGAGGTGCAGTTCCGCCCCCGCATCGACGACCACGATTTCGATTTCAAAAAGAACAACATCGTCCGTTTCCTGCAGCACGGCGATAAGGTCAAAGCCTCGATCCGCTTCCGAGGACGGGAGATGACCCACATGGAGCTCGGCCGGGCCGTGCTCGATCGCCTGCTCAGCGAGATCAAGGAGTTCGGCGCTCCCGAGAATGCCAATCCCGACGTTCAGGGGAACCGCATGACGATGGTGATATCGCCGGTGAAGTAGGGAGTCGGGAATCGGGGGTCGGGAGTCGGAGAAAAACCTCCCGACTTGTCTCATCCGACGCCCGACCCCCGTGGAATTCACATTCCCCTCAGTCAGTTAGGAGCCAAGCTATGCCGAAGATGAAAACGCATCGTGGAGCCGCCAAGCGGTTCAAGAAGTCGGGAACGGGCAAGATTCAGCGCAATCACGCCTTCCATTCGCACATCCTCACCAAGAAATCGCCCGGCCGCAAAGCGGAACTGGGACGAGAGACTCAGGTGTCGAAAGCGAACGAGAAGACCGTGCGGCGGATGATTCCGTACCTGTAGCCGGCTCTTAGCTGTCGGACACCCGGCAGCCGAGAGTCACCAACCCGAGCGAGGCACGGTAATCACCACTCCTGACCCGCCCGCTCAGAACGAAGCAAACGAGGAGACAAGATGCCGAGAGTCAAACGGGGTCCAAAGAGAAAGAACCGCCGCACCAAGATCCTGAAGCTGGCCAAAGGCTACTTCGGGATGAAGTCGCGCGGTCACCGCATCGCGAAACAGCAGGTCGAGAAGGGGCTGAACTCCGCCTTCGCCGGCCGCAAGGATCGCAAGGGTGATTTCCGGACGCTCTGGATCGCCCGCATCAACGCCGCCGCCCGCTTGAACGGGATCTCCTACTCGCAGCTCATCGCCGGCCTGAAGGCCGCCGGTTCGCTGGTCGACCGGAAGATCATGGCCGACATCGCCGTCCGCGATGCCGCCGCGTTCACCGCCTTCGTCGACGCCGCGAAAGCTGCCCTGAACAAGCAGCAGCTTCGTACCGCGCTCGACAAAGAGACGGCCGCGAAGCACCCCGCAGCGAAACAGGCCACGGCGTAACGGTTTCCAAGGTTCAAGCAGGAGTCCGCGCGACCGTACATTCTTCGCGGAAATGGCGGCTGAGCCTTGGGCAACCAACGCCGCCGGCCGTGCCGGCTTGTACAATCGCCGGCCCGACATGCTCGACGACATCACACGCATCCATCACGAATTCGACGCCGCCCTCGCCGGCGCCAACACCGCCGCCGCGCTCGACGAGCTGCGCGTCCACTACTTCGGCCGCAAGGGCGGCCTGATCCCCGCGCTCTTCGCACGCCTCAAGGAAGTGCCGAAGGAGCAGAAGAAGGACGCCGGCGACGCGCTGAACAAGCTCCGCGACCGCCTCGAGTCGGAGCTGAAGGAAAAGCACGAGCGCATCGCCGCCGAGGAGTCGAAGCGGAAGGAGACGCGCGACATCATCGACGTCACCCTCCCCCCCCGCCTTCCCAACCTCGGCCACCTTCATCCCGTGACCATCGTCCGCCGCGAGATGGAGACCATCTTCGCCGAGATGGGCTATTCGCTCGATCCCGGCCCCGAGGTCGAGACCGACTGGTACAACTTCGAAGCGCTCAACTTCACCCCCGACCACCCGGCCCGCGATACGCAGGACACGTTCTTCCTCAATGCATTTCTCAACGCTGAACCATACCTCCTGCGCACCCACACCTCGAACGTGCAGATCCGATCGATGGAGAAGTACAAGCCGCCGGTGAAGGTGCTCTCCTGCGGCCGCGTCTACCGCCGCGACGAGATCACCATGCGCCGCTCGCCGATGTTCCATCAGGCCGAGGGCTTCCTCGTCGACAAAGGGATCCACATCGGCCACCTCCGCGCCACGCTCGAGCACTTCATCAAGCGCCTCTTCGGCGCCGACTCGAAGATGCGCATGCGCCCGAGCTTTTTCCCCTTCACCGAACCGTCCGCCGAAGTCGACATGTCGTGTGTGTTTTGTAAAGGTTCCGGCTGTGGGACCTGCTCTCAAACCGGCTGGATGGAGATCCTCGGCTGCGGCATGATCCACCCCCAGGTCCTCCGCAACGTCGGCATCGACCCCGAGGAATGGAGCGGCTTCGCCTTCGGCCTCGGCCTCGACCGCTGCGCCATGATCAAGTTCGACATCCCGAACATCCGGACGCTGTTCGAGAACGATCTGAGGGTGCTGCAGCAGTTCTAACTCCCGCTTTCACACGCACCTTCATTCACGAGCCGTTCCTAGCGCAACGTCACCGAGCGATTTTTTGGGACCTCACCGATAAACGCATTCGCCGCAGAACGTTCACTTCAGTCGACGAGCTGAATAAGGCGATCTTCGAACTAGAAAGACTGAGCGCATCCTCTCCCTTTCTCTTCGCCGTGCTTTCCAATGGCAATCGATCAAAGGTGGAGATAGGGAAACCCTCCGGCGTGTTACTCTCATAAGTGAGGTGGCTCGTGAACACTTTGGTTCGACTTGGGGTACTCATCATGGCGGTCGAAAGCATGCGCGCGGGTGCGGGGCAGGCTGCGCAAACTGAGACTACACCGTCGCGCGCGCCGCGGCGGATCGTGCTCTGTCTTGACGGGACATGGAACGGCGCGTTCGATGAGACGAAGCGACGCGACGGCCAAACGGTACTGAAGCCGACAAACCCGCTCAAGCTTTGCCGGGCCGTGAAGCCGTTCGATGATAAGGGCGTGGGGCAGATCGCTTACTACGCGATCGGTGTTGGTTCGCTCTCCGTCTACCCAGGAACCTCGAACTGGCTGCTGCACCATTTCGACCGCATCCTCGGCGGCGCATTCGGCGCTGGATTCGAGGGAAACGTCGAAGATGCGTTGCATTTTCTAACGTTGAACTACGAGCCGGGCGATGAAGTATACATCTTCGGCTTTAGCCGCGGTGCGGGCACCGCGCGCGCCGTTACGAAGTTTCTGGAGTGGAACCGCGGCGTGCCACAAAAGGGCGATGCCTACTACCTGCCGCTACTCTTTCGCGAATACCTTCGCGTTCAGGGTGGTACAGATGACCGTCAGTACGAGCGCTTCAAAGACAAACTCGACGACGAGAACAAGAAACGACCCCAAAAGAAACCGTTAGAGCGGTTCACGCCCGTGACGGTCCGCTACCTTGGCGTGTGGGACACGGTCATGGCGCTCGGATCACGGCTGAATTCGAGGGGTGCGAACACCTCGTCGCAGAATCGAGCCTTCTTTGCCGGCGATGCTCCGGCTTCGTGTGTCAAGCGCGCACGGCAGGCGCTAGCCATCGACGAGCGCCGCTTCGATTTCCGTCCCGAGGTTTGGATCAAAGCCCTCGATGGCCAAGAGGTTGAGCAACGCTGGTTCGCAGGCGTGCATTCGAACGTCGGTGGGGGCTACCTTCACGACGGACTGGCCAACGTCGCGTTCCACTGGGTCATGAACGGTGCCGAGAAAGAGGGGCTGCAGGTCGATCATGCCTTCGCCGATGTTTACGAAGGAGGTTCGCTCGACTCTCTGTACCAATCGTCAACGCCGTTCTACCAAGTCTTCGATCTTATCCGCAACACGGTCGGACGCGGTGAGCGTGAGCTTCATGGATTCCACGCCGACCTCTCCCCGTCGGTCATCGAGAGAATGCGCGCCAAACCTTCCGAAGTGTTGGACAGCGAGCGTCAGCCTTCTTCGAAGCCTTACCGGCCTGAGAACGTCCTGCGCTTCCTCGCTGCTCAGCCGAACCTCGACTCATATCTTCAGGAAATCGGGCTGAAGAACGTTGCGATCAAAGATCTACCGGAGGATGTGCAGGAGCGGATCAAGACGCTTCGGGCAACTTCCGCTGCTATAGGCGGGGCTCGGCCATGAGCGCGGGTAGGAATCGCGCCACGAGCGGACAGGGCTTCGCCCGGTCGCTGCCAAAGGCAAAAAGCTCGCAGCTTACCCCTGCGCCACAACCGCCCTCCCAGTCGTCGAAAAGAAAGAGACCGGAAGTTCCGCAGCCAGTTGCTCGACCGCTGAAGGCGTACGCGTTCGATCCGAGCGTTGGCAAACTCCTCGGAAACGAGATGACGCTGTCCGTGCGCTACCAGAAGCTCGACCGGGGACCGACCGTCCTTGATCGCACGGCGGACGGGATCGCCATCGTCGACTACGACGGAGCGAACGGCTGGTACTACCTCCCGGTCGATCTCGACGATGCGCGCATTCTCATCTGCGGCGGACTCGAACCATCCGAGGCGAACCCGCGCTTCCATCAGCAGATGGTATACGCGGTTGTCTCCGAGACCATCGAGCATTTCGAGAGAGCGCTCGGCCGGCGCATCCACTGGCGCCGCGGCCTATGGGATGGGCGCAAACATCCCGAGCGGGAGAAAATCGGGACGCTCCTTCTGTTGCCCCACGCGTTCATCGGTCAGAACGCGTTTTACAGTCCAGAGGCACATGGGATTCTCTTCGGTTATTTCCGCGCCGATCGCGATGCCACGGGTAACACTTTGCCGGGACAGACGGTCTACACTTGCCTCTCGCATGACATCATCGTCCACGAGACGACGCACGCGATCGTCGACGGAATCCGGACGTATTTCACCGAGCAGACGAATCCCGACGTACCTGCTTTTCACGAGGCCTTCGCCGATCTAGCGGCACTCTTTCGCCACTTCTCGCACAAGCAGGTGCTGCGGGACACGATCGAGCGGACGGGCGGTGCGCTTTATCAGTATCAGCTCCGCCCCGACGCGGCGATCTCGGCCGCTGACGCCTATGCTGGCGACAAAGACGGCACGCCGGTTGGGAGCTTCGAGGTCAGCGGTCGGAATCCGCTCGTCGAGTTGGCGAAGCAGTTCGGAGAGGCGACTGGGCGGCAGCGAGCCCTCCGCTCCGCCCTGGGTACGAAGCCGAATTTAAACGACATCCAGAAGTTGATGGAACCGCACGCGCGCGGCTCGATTCTGGTCGCCGCCGTCTTCGACGCGTTCTTCGCCATCTTCATCCAGCGGACGTCCGACCTCTGGCGTATTTACCGTGCTGGAGGCGGCAGCGACCATCCGACGGACATCCCGACCGCGCTAGCAGATCGCCTCTGCGACGAGGCCACCGGGTTGTCTGAACAGTTCTTCCTTATCTGCGTGCGGGCTCTCGACTACTGCCCTCCCGTTGACATCACCTTCGGCGATTACCTGCGTGCGATCGTGACTGCGGACGTCGATCTCCAGCCGCGCGGTGAGGGAGGGATTCGCGGGGCGATAATGCAGTCGTTTCGGCTGCGCGGCATCGTGCCGGACGATGCCGACTACTTTTCCGAGAGGTCGATCGCCTGGCCGTCCGCTGAGTCGCGCCAGTTACCACCTATCATCGGCCTCCGCTTCGGCGACGGTAACGGCCTCACCCACAAGCAGGCGGACAAGGTGGGAAAGGTGCTGCGGAGATATCTAGACAACCCGTCCACTCGTGCCGATCTCGGTTTCGATCCGACCCTTCCCGTGACGCTCCCCTCTTTCCATCCCGCGTTCCGCATCAACTACGACGGCAGTCTGCGCATGGACCTGATCGCGGAGGTCGTACAGACGCGGGAGCAAACGGTGAACCCAAACGTTCCCGCCTTCGGCACCTTCCCGCTACGCGGCGGGGCGACGCTGATCATCCAGCGGCCTACTGTGGATGAGATCGTCGCGACCGACGATCGCACCGCGAAGATCCGCTATGTGATCGGGAAACACCTGCACGGGCCGGAGGGGGACCTGCGGCTGATGCGGCAACGCCGCTACTGCGAGCGGCTCGGACTCGAGGGCGACGACGGGGCGAGCCGTTTCCGCATCAACTTCGCTATGACCCACGAGGGACTTTGAAATGGCAACTACGAAAAAGAGCGCAACGAAGCAGAGAAAATCTGTCGCGACGACACCAAAGAATGTCGTTTCCAAGGCTCAGAGTCCGTCTGAAATCGCGACGCGCGTGGGACTGCGCGTGCGAATGTACCGCGTCGGCTTCGGCGATTTCTTTTTGCTGACGGTGACCGCGCCGGACGGGTCGAAGCATCACGTACTCATCGACTGCGGCGTTACGCCGGGCACGACGCACGCGGGCGACATCGGCACGATCAAGGAAGCGGTGGCCGACATGGCGCGTGAGACGGACAACAAGCTGGCCCTCATCATCGCGACACATCGGCACATGGATCATATTATCGGCTTCAGCCGTTGCGAAGAGATCTTCAAGGCCATGACTGTCGACGCGATCTGGATGTCGTACTGGGAGTCGGAGTATGACCAGCAGGCGCAGCCGACGGCGGCAAAGAAGTTCCAGGACCAGCTGACGGCAAATGCCCTCGTTGCGCAGCAGAGGCTGGCGCTGGCGGCGGGGTCGAGCATTGAGGTTGATGCCATTCTGGCCATGCTTTACAACGCTACCGGCCTCGATCCGACGGCGGGTCAGCAGTCGGCGCTGGCCGCTACGGCCGCTGGCGTCCCGACGGGCAAGGGTGGCGGAAGCAACCCCCGTTCGCTGGCGCTGCTCAAGGGTGGCCTCGGCCCAAAGCCCGAGTACTACAAGAACGGCGACGAGCCGAAGCTGCCGCAGTCGCTCGTCGATGCGGGCCTGACCGCGGAGATCCTCGGTCCGCCGCCCGCCGACGCTGTAGCTTTCCTGCAGCTCACTGACCTGCAGAAGGGCGTGGGACAGTATCTCGGCGAATCCGGCAGCGAGGACAGCGACAAGTTCGATCCCTTCGGTACTCTCTGGCACGCCACATCAGACGACTATCCCAAGCGCCCGTTCGGCGAGTTTTCGGGAGTGGCTGCGCTTCAGGATGCGGTGAAGGCATCGCAGCCGAGTGCGCTCCTTACAGCAGTAAAGAAGCTCGACGACTGTCTCAACAACCAGAGCCTCGTCGTGCTTTTCAAGTTCGGCGGCAAGAATCTTCTTTTTGCCGGCGACGCGCAGGGTGGCAACTGGGAGTACTGGATGTACGGCGGGACGCCCGACAAAGCACCCTCGATCGACAAGATCTCGCCAGAGGGTAAAAGAATACTCACACAACTCGACTTCTACAAAGTCGGCCACCATGGCAGCACGAATGCGACGCCGGTCTCAGCCGTTGACGCGATGTCGGGGAGCTTCGTCTCCATGTGCTCAACTCAAGAGAAGACTTACGGGACGCTGTCCAAGGGAACCGAAGTGCCGCGCCTCCCGCTTCTTGAGGCCCTCGCGAAAAAAAGCAGCGTCGTGGTCCGAAGCGACCAGATCGCAGTCGCCGCCGGAGGCGGCATTCCGGCGGTCTCGGCCCCGCCCGACCTTCCGTCATCGTTCGAGCTGGGAGCGGTGTACATCGACTACAACCTCTGAGCGCTGCGTCTTGGCTCGGATTAAGCTCCGCCGCGTCGCCACGGGTGAAAAATTGCGTGGCGGACGATCGAGAGATTGCATTCGCGCTCCGGTGCCGCGCGCGATGAAGGTGGCATATCTGGGATCCGACGATCCACGCCTATGCGATCAGAAATCGTGGTTGGCAACAGCCTGCCGCGAGATCCTGCGCGTGTTTTCTTCACGGCGACGGCGCGGGGGTCGGCGACCGGGGTCCGCGCGGAGATCGAGCGGTCGATGAGGTTCATCCTGACCAGGGACTCTCCGTTGGCGATCCACAGGTATTGCACCAGTTTGTGGAGGCGCCGTCGCCGACGAAGACGAGCGTGCAGCCGTCAGGGGGTGATGTCGATGCTGGTCGGCCCGACCGGCCCGCTGTTCCTATGAGTTACCCCGCGCTTAAGGTCGCGACAAGAATGGCAAGCCTGCCGTCTGGTTGCACGATGACCTCGTAGCTCTCAATCCAGCGCTCCTCGGACGGAAAGAGGGTCATCTTCCGCTCAACGAGATCGGTGAGCCAGCGATCGGTGAGTGGAATCCCGCGGCTGACCGCGGATCGAACAGCCTCTCGGATCAAGTCGTCACGATCCTGCGCGGGGACGAGGGACAGATTCCAGGCTATCGCACCCAATGCCACCAATGCTTCGTAGCTACTCCTTGTTTCGTCGTCTACCGCGTGTGGTGCGATGAGCTGACCCAGGCGTGTTGAAGCCTTCCCGGCCTCAGGCTCAAGATCGATCGTGATTGACCGATGGTGTTTCTTGCGAGACGCCTTGCCCACGAGCAACTCTCCGACTTCGTCCGGCTACTAACGGACCCAAGCTCCCCGGCTTGGAGCCGCGCGCGAAATGGTAACGCACTCGCGACGCAGCAACGCACGGCTCCAGGTCCGGTGCAGCGAATAGTTGGGCTCAGGCTCGTCGTTCGTTTGGATCACGTCTGGAAAATCAACTTCCGGATCGTCAACCGGCCTGGGTCACGATCGTCAGCCGCTCGTTCGGCAGGCGGTCTTTGAACGCCCGGAACCCTGGGCCACTGCCGATGTGGAACTGGATCAGCCGCCCACCTCCCTTCACGCCGTATCAGCTCATCGAACGGGAGGCCGCCGGCTCTCGCCGCGATCATCAATCGCAGGGTTGTAGCCGACGTTGCCGTGGTTGTAAGTTGTCCCTGGCGGCGTCGAGCGGTTGCGGCTGATATGCCGGACAGCGGCGTGACACCACCTCGGCCATGGAAGGAACGCGAACAGCCAAAACTGGTAAGTCCGCGACTCCGCGAATCCAGAAGTGGACTCCGCGAGTCCAGTAGTGGATTCCACGAGTCCAGTAGTGGACTCCACGAGTCCAGTAGTGGACTCCACGAGTCCAGTAGTGGACTCCGCGAGTCCAGTAGTGGGACTCCGCGAGTCCAGTAGTGGACTCCGCGGGTCCAGTAGTGGACTCCGCGAGTCCAGTAGTGGACTCCACGAGGCCATTAGTGGACTCCACGAGGCCACCTAGTGGCCTCCACGAGACCACCTAGTGGTCTCCAGAGGTCACTAGGTGGTCTCCAGAGGTCACTAGGTGGTCTCCAGAGGTCACTAGGTGGCCTCCAGGAGGTCACTAGGTGGCCTCCAGGAGGTCACTAGGTGGTCTCCAGAGGTCACTTAGGTGGCTTCCAGGAGGTCACTAGGTGGTCTCCAGAGGTCACTAGGTGGCCTCCAGAGGTCACCAGGTGGTCTCCAGAGGTCACTAGGTGGACTCCAGGAGGTCACCAGGTGGACTCCAAAAGCTCACTAATGGATTCCACGAGTCCATTAGCGCCCTCACATCCCCGTGTGACGTTCAACATTGACCGGTGTGAGCACGCATGGTCCGCTGCACGACCATGGCGACCCTCGATCTCACGCTGAACGGAGTGTCGTTGCGCGTCGAGGTTCGCCAGGGCGAGACGCTGCTCGAAACGCTACGCACGCGCTGCGGTGTGATGTCGGTCAAAGACGGATGCCAGCCGCAGGGGCAGTGCGGTTGCTGTCTCGTGTTGATCGACGGCAACGCCAAAGTGTCCTGTGCGATGCCGGCAGAGGCGGCGCGGGGACGGAGCATCGTCACGCTGGAAGGGATTGCCGCCGAGGAGCAGCGAATGCTGGCGCGCTCGTTCGTCGTCGCGGCGGGCGTGCAGTGCGGCTTCTGCATCCCCGGCATCGCCCTTCGTGCACATCATCTCGTCAGCAGGAATGCCGCGCCGTCGCGCGCGGAGATCGCGCGTGCGATCGATGGCCACCTCTGCCGCTGCACCGGTTACGCGAAGATCATCGATGCCATCGAGCTCTTCGCGCGCGCCAGGCGCGGCGAGGCCTTGCCCGATCTTGTGGAAGGCGGCGTCGGCGTACGCGCGGCGCGGTTCCGAGGCGCCGACCTGATCCTCGGGCGAAAGGAATTCGTCGACGATCTCGTCCGACCCGGCATGCTGCATGGCGCGGTCGTTCTCTCGCCGCATGCCCGGGCGCGCGTCGTCTCGATCGACACCAGGAAGGCACGCGCACATCCCGGCGTCGTGGCGGTGGCGACGGCGGATGACGTTCCGGGCCAGCGCCACTACGGCCTTCTTCGTGACGACTGGCCCGGCTTCGTGGCGGCCGGCGAAGAGGTGAGCTACGTGGGGGATATCGTCGCCGCGATTGCCGCGGTCGACGAAGCGACGGCACGCGAGGCGGCCACGCTGGTCGACGTCGAGTACGAGCCATTGCCGCCGATCCTCGATCCGGAAAACGCGGAGCGAATCTACTCGCGGACGCATATCAAACGTGGCGACGTCGATGCTGCGCTCGCGGCCAGCGCCCACGTCGTCCGAGGCACGTGGCGGACGCAGCGGATCGAGCATCTCTTCCTGGAGCCGGAGAGCGCGATGGCCGAGCCGCTTGACGGCGGGCGGCTGCGTCTGTTCAGCAGCGGACAGGGAATCTTCGACGACCGCCGTCAGGTGGCCGCATTCCTCGGCATCCCCGAGGAAGAGCTGCTGGTCGAGCAGCTCTCGAGCGGCGGGGCGTTCGGCGGAAAGGAAGACCTGTCGATTCAGGCGCACGCGGCGCTGCTCACGTTCATGACCAAGCGGCCCGTGAAGCTCACGCTGAATCGCGAGGAATCGATCCGCATTCATCCCAAGCGCCATCCCATGACGCTTGATTACACGGCCGGCTGCGACGCCGAAGGCCATCTCACCGCCGTGCGCGCGCGGATCCTCGGCGACAGCGGCGCGTACGCGTCGGTCGGCGACAAGGTGCTCGAGCGCGCCGCCGGTCACGCCTGCGGCGCGTATCACGTTCCCAACGCCGACATCGAAGCGACGACCGCGTATACGAACAACCCGCCATGCGGCGCGATGCGCGGCTTCGGCGTGAATCAGACGAACTTCGCCATGGAGGGATGTATCGATCTTCTGGCGACGGAGGCGGGCATCGATCCGTGGGAGATGCGCTGGCGCAACGCGCTGGACGTAGGCGGGACGTTCACCACCGGCCAGGTCCTCGAGAAGTCGGTTGGGTTGAGGAAGACGTTGGTGGCCGTTCGTCCACAGTACGAAGAGGCCAAGCGGCGCGGCCGCGCGGTCGGGATTGCATGCGGCGTGAAGAACTCCGGGATCGGCAACGGAGTGAAGGAGTTCGGACGGGCGCGGCTGGTCGTCGAACACGACGGCACGATCTCGATCCACTTCGGCTTCTCCGAGATGGGGCAGGGCCTCGGCACGATTCTCGTACAGTTCGCCGTGGAGGTGACGAAACTGCCCACGTCGAGCTTTGTCCCGCGCGTCGACACCCGCTTCGCGTTGGATTGCGGCCAGACCACGGGCTCGCGGGCGACGCTCCTGGCCGGGCGGGCGGTGGTCGAGGCGGCGCAGAAGCTGCGCCTGGATCTCGATCGCGGAGCCACGCCCGAATCCCTTGCCGGCCGCGAGTATGCCGGCGAGGTGGTGATCGATGACACGAATGCCCTCGGTACCGGACCAAAGACACACACCACGTTCGGGTTCGCCACGCAGCTCTGCATCCTCGACGAGCAGGGCCGCGTGGAGCGCATCGTGGCCGCGCACGATGTCGGCCGCGCCATCAATCCGGCGTTCTGCGAGGGGCAGATCGAAGGCGCGGTTCACATGGGATTGGGATACGCGCTCACGGAGGAGTTGCCCTGTCCGGGAGGGATGCCGGCGACCTTCAAGCTGATGGAGATCGGCGTGCTGCGCGCCACGGACATGCCGCCGGTCGACGTCATCCTGGTCGAAGATCCGGAGCCCGAGGGACCGTTCGGCGCGAAAGGGGTCGGCGAGATCGGTCTCGTCCCGACCGCGCCGGCAGTTGCCGGAGCGCTGGAAGCATTCGACGGCATCCGCCGCATGACGCTCCCGATGAAGGACTCCGCGGCTTCGCGTGTGATGCGCGCAGGACACCTCCGATGATCGTCAACGCGCACACGCATCTCTATTCGGCGCTGGTTCCGCGTTTCCCCGCGAGCGGGGAGCACGTGCGCGAAGAAAGAAGGGATTTCCTCGCCATCCTGGAGTCCCTTTGGTGGCCGCTCGATCGCACGCTGGACGAGCGTTCGTTGCGTGCGGCCGCGCGGCTCTATGTGGCGGAAGCGCGCCTCGCCGGTACGGACGTCCTCATCGATCATCACGAGTCCCCGAATTTCATCGAGGGCTCGCTCGACGTCATCGCCGACGCCTGCCAGGAGCTCGGAGTCAGTGCGCTGGTCTGCTACGGCGCGACGGAGCGCAACGGCGGCGCGTCCGAGGCGCGGCAGGGGCTCGCCGAATGCCGGCGTTTCATTACCAGCAATCGGCGCCCGCTCGTGCGTGGCGCGGTCGGACTACACGCGGCGTTCACCGTGTCCGACGAGACGATGCGCGCGGCAGGACGGCTTTGCCGCGAGCTCGGCGCGCCGCTCCACGTGCATGTGGCCGAGGATGCGATCGATGCGAAGGGATTCGCGCGCCTGGTGGCGAACGATGCGCTCGTGCCGGGGTCGATCCTCGCGCACGGCGTGCATCTGACCGAGGAAGAGGTGCGCCATGCGGATCTCCTCGGATGCTGGTTCGTGCAGAATCCGCGGTCGAACGAGGCAAACGGAGTCGGCTATCCCTCCGCGTTGCGCGCCTCCTCGCGCGTGGCGCTCGGAACGGACGGCTTTCCCTCGAATATTGATGATGAAGTGGAAGTGATTCTTCATCGCGAATCGGCAGATGTGATCGCGCAACGCGACGGCGCCGGCGAGGTGCTGGCGCGCGAGCTGGGACTGCGCGGCCGCCAGCCGGCGACGTTCGACATCGACGCCATTCGCGCCGAAGCCGCGAAGGAAGCAGAAAGACTTTGGGAGAGGATGAATGAGTCACAGTGCGCCGTCGCCCCGTATCGTTGACCAGGCTGTCCGCGACCGCAACATCGAAAGGCTGCGCGAGCGCGGCATCGTCCTGCCGCGTTTCTCGGAGCTCGCCAATCCCGAATCCATTCCGCACGCGGTACGCGAAGATCTGACGTCCGTCCACCGCGATGCCGCACATCCGATGAACCTCTTCCGGGTTCACTGGTTCAACAAGTCATCGAGCGGCGAAGACGCGATCGCCACGGTTCCGGAGCATCTCGTCCTGCCACCCGAGCTCACCGGCGTCGATGCCAAGATCGTCGTGCTCCTCGGCAACCGTTTCCCGATGATTCACGCGCACAAAGTGCTCGCCGCATACGCGTGTCTCGTACCGCGCATCGTCAGCGGCGCGTTCGACATCGGGCGCCAGCGCGCGGTCTGGCCGTCGACCGGCAACTACTGCCGCGGCGGCGTGGCCGTCTCGCACATCGTCGGATGCCGCGGTGTGGCCGTGCTCCCGGCCGGCATGAGCGCCGAGCGGTTTCGCTGGCTGGAGGAGTGGGTGAGCGATCCCGCGGACATCGTCCGCACGCCGGGAACGGAGAGCAACGTCAAGGAAATCTACGATGCCTGCCGGGAGCTTGCCCGCAATCCTGACAACGTGATCCTGAACCAGTTCAGCGAGCTGGCGAACTATCTCGTGCACTACCGCTGCACGGGAGCCGCGGTCGGACGCGTGTTCGAGTCCCTGTTCGATTCCCTGTTCGATTCAATGGTCTCACCGGAACCGCTGCAGCTTCGCGCGTTCGTCTCCGCGACGGGATCGGCCGGCACAATCGCCGCCGGCGATTTCCTGAAGACTCGATACGGCAGCGTCACGGTGGCGGTTGAGTCGCTGGAGTGCCCGACGATGCTCTACAACGGGTACGGCGAGCATCGCATCCAGGGCATCGGCGACAAGCACATCCCGTTCATTCACAACGTCATGAATACCGACGTCGTGACCGCGGTCTCCGATCGCAGCACCGACGCTCTCAACGTCCTGTTCAATACCGCCGAAGGGCACCGCTACCTCTCCGAGCGCCGTGGCGTCAGCGAGGCGGTGCTCCTGCAGCTCGACTCGTTGGGGATCTCCTCGATCTGCAACATCCTGGCGGCGATCAAGACCGCGAAGTACTACCGGCTCGGACCGTCGGACGTCGTTGCCACCATCGCCACCGACGGCGCCGAGATGTACGCGAGCGAGAAGGCGAAGATCCTGAACGAGCGTTTCGACCGCCGCTTCGACACCGCCGATGCCGCGTCCGTGTACGGCCAGCACATCCTCGGCTGTGCGACCGATCATCTGATCGAGCTGTCGTTCCGCGATCGCGAGCGAATCTTCAACCTCGGCTACTTCACGTGGGTCGAGCAGCAGGGCTACGGCGTCGACGAGTTCAGCGCGCGCGCAAAACCGTCGTTCTGGAGCGACTTGCAGGATCTCGTCCCCGCGTGGGACGCGATGATCGACGAGGTGAATGCCGGGGTGAGCGTGACGGCTGTATGAGCTCGAGGATGATCTGCGCGGGCTGCGGCTGGACCGCCCCGCCGCTCGATCCACGCCCGTTCCGCTGTCCGCACGCAGGGAGAGATGACGTCGATCACGTGCTGGCGCGCCGGCTGGAGAGCGCCTCGCCGGTTCCGTTCTTTGAGACCGAGACGAATCCATTTCTCCGCTATCGCACGTTCACGCACGCCTGGCACACGGCGCAAGCGATCGGAATGAGCGACGGCGAATTCGTCGATCTCGTACGCGCTCTCGACGCGCACGCCGGCGGAATTGTGGTCACGCCCTTCGAGCAGCGAGATGGCTTCTGGGTGAAAGACGAAACGGGCAACGTCGCCGGATCTCACAAGTCGCGCCATCTGATGGGGCTCATGCTCTGGCTGCTCGTCGCGGAGCGCATCGATCCATCGCTTGCGCACGCACGCCTGGCGATCGCGAGCTGCGGCAATGCGGCGCTCGCGGCGGCGACGCTCGCACACGCGGCGAAGCGGGAGCTCGACGTCTACGTGCCCGGCGATGCATCGCCATCAGTAATCGCGCGTCTGGAAACGCTCGGCGCGAACGTGACGCGCTGCATGCGCGAACCGGGCGTCGCCGGCGATCCTGCCTATCTCCGCTTTCGCGAGGCGGTGGCGCGCGGTGCGCTGCCGTTCACCTGTCAGGGAAACGAGAACGGGCTGGTGATCGAAGGGGGCCAGACGCTCGGATGGGAGCTTGCATCGCAGCTTGCGGCGCGAGGCGCGGCGCTCGATCATCTCTTCATCCAGGTCGGCGGAGGCGCCCTCGCCAGCGCAACGATTGCCGCGCTCGAAGAGGCGCAGGCGCTCGGCGTCCTTCCGCGCATGCCTCGCATCCACGCCGTGCAGACGCTCGCCTCACCGCTGCGCCGTGCGTACGACCGCGTGCTGGAGCACGGAATCGACGAAGCGATTGCTCATCGCTCGCGGTTCATGTGGCCGTGGGAAACCGCACCGCACAGCATCGCCACCGGCATCCTCGATGACGAGACCTACGACTGGGCCGCCGTCTTGCGCGGTGTTCTCTCGACCGGCGGCTCGGTGATCACGGTCAGCGAAGACGAGCTGCGCGAAGCGAATCGCATCGCCGGAGATGATGTGAGCGCCACAGGATCCGCGGGCCTCGCCGGCGCGCTTTCAATGCGATGCGGGGATGAGTCCGTGGGCGTGCTGTTTACGGGGGCGAGCGTCACCGCACCGTTGTCTGTGACGCCCACGACGGCGTCCTGAGGCACTCGCGGTACACATCGACAGGCCGCGGTGCGGGTTGAGAAACCAACGAACCAGTTTGACATTCCATGCATCTTTTTCTAGCATCTTGATGCATGCCAAAACGCACCACTGTGACTCTCGACGATGACGTCGTAGCCAAGCTGGCTGGCGAGGCGCACCGTTCCGGTCTGCCGTTCCGCCATGTACTCAACGAGGCGCTCCGCCGGGCAACGAGCCCGCCGCGCAAACCACGAGGATTGAAGCCGTTCAAGGTGCGCGCGCGTGACCTCGGAGCTCGCCCTGACCTGGATTTCGACAACATCGAGCAGCTTCTCGATCAAGTCGAAGGGCCATTCCGGAAATGATCACCATCGACGCGAACCTGATCATCTACGCCCATCATTCAGCCGCGCCACAGCACGTCCAGGCACGGAAATGGTTCGAGCGAGTCCTCTCGGGCTTTGAGCCGGTGCGTCTGGCGTGGAGCACCATCCACGCGTTTCTTCGAATCGCAACGCATCCGAGCATCTTCCCAAAGGCCTTTCCCATCGGCGAGGCCCGCTCACTGGTCGAAGATTGGCTCGCCCAACCATCGGTTGCACTCCTCGAACCTGGCGAGATGTATTGGGAGATATTCGGCCGGCTCCTCACCAGTGGTCAGGTTCGCGGCAACCTGGTGATGGATGCTCACCTTGCCGCACTGGCCATCGAACACGGCGCCACACTCTGCACAACCGATCGCGATTTCAGCCGCTTTGAGGGACTGCGTCTTTCAAACCCGCTCTTGGGATGACGATTTCGACACGTGGTTCACGCCTGGCTCCCGCCAGACACATGACGCCATGAGAACGCGCTCAACCGGGCAATGCGACGGCAAAAGCGCGCGATGTCGCTCCACGAGTAGACCCTAATCGTGCGGCGCACGTGGCTCTCCTTGCCGCCGTAAACAAGAGGGCCACGACCGCGGACTCCGGCGATGATCCACGCACCTGATCACGCATCGTCGAAAGCGGCTCGAAGAACGAAGGCCCGACCCTACGACGCCACTTCATCCTCTCTAGTTTCCCTGAGGTGCAGGGGCGGCGATTGGGCGTAGCGATGCTGGCGAGAGCCGTGCCGTGGATAACCGGCGGATGTCGGAAAGCTGCACGAGGAGAATTGCCGGAATGCCCCAGAAAGGCCGAGGTGCGCATGCTCATGGGACGTGCGACGATCGGCCCGCGTTTACGACGTTCGAGCCGATGCGTCAGAACTTGCCGTCTTCGTTCGTCTCGTCGACGAGCTGTCCCATCGGCGAAAGGGATTCCCCGTTCAAACTGCGGATAAGCAGGGAGATCGCATCCTCCGAGACCGTCTTGAGGGCGTCGACCAGCTCCGCGCGAGGGATCTCCTTCGCCTCGCGCCCTTTGTAACCCTTTGCGGACCATGCGATCACCGCGCCGTGCCAGATCACCTCGCCCGTGCTGTTCTTGCGAACCACGCCCAGGAGCCGGACGAAGGGGCGGTAGGTCTTCTTGAACCCCAGTTGCTCCCGGCCGGCCCTTGCACCGAAACCGTAGGAGACCTTGACGACGCACATCACGTCGCGTCCCTCGGCGGCGATCTTCCGCGCAGTCTCGCCGCCGGCTTTTGCCTCCGAAGAAGCGAGACTGACCAGCGCCTCGGCCAGCGCGGCGTCGTTGGTGAACTCGATCTCGAAGTGACGCGCCTCCGGCATCCTCGCGCGGAGCCGCTCGTTCACAGAGCCGGTCACGTCGAAATCACCGAGAAGGGCTTCGAAGGCGTTGGCTTCCTGCCGTACCGGAGCCTTGCCCTCGTACTTGCCTGACGCCCGCCAGACGGCCTGCTGGAAGGCGCCTCCGATGAACAGGCCGTACGCGATCGTTCTCCCGAGCTGCATGTACCGCTCCTGGAAGAACGAATTCGAGTACACGACGCCCGTGCCCCCGAGCTTCGCGTCGGGGGGAAGCGCCGCGACTCGAGACGTCACCGGCTGCGCGGACAGTTGCCCTGCCAGACCGATCACCACCATCACCAGGGCCAACGAAATGAAACGGATTCTCATGATGTACCTTCTCTCATGGGGTAAGTTTGGATTAATTTGAAGATCCTGTGTCCCTGCCGACACACGAACTTCAGGAACGAACGAGCTCTCACCGAGAACCTTCCGAACTCTCAAAGTGAACGCCGGCGCGCGTGTGGCTGTCCGTGACTTGAATCACGAGTCAAAGTGAGCATGATCCAAGGGAATCAGGATCCCTTTTCAGGAAGGTGCCATTATCGTTTGGTGGCCGACGTAGGAGCGGAAGGCTATAATAATGCTATGCGTCGTAGTAGACGATCGGCTCCTGCGCCACGCCCGTCTCCGCGGTTGCGCGCGCGACGGCGACCGGCACGTTCAGCAGCACGCGACACGGTCCTTGTCCTCGGGGACTTGGTCATCGACCGCTCCTGGCTGGTCGGCCCGGAGTTCGCCGAAAAACGCGTTCCCGTTCCCGGCGAGTCCCTTCCGCGCTCGCTCCTCGAGCCAGACCGGCAAACCGACGTCGCCGGCGGCATCGGCACCGTGGCGCGCGCGATCGCTGCCATCGACCCCAAGCGCCCCGTGATCGCCGCCGGCATCTGGGACAGGAACGTCGCCGAGAGCATCGACGAGCTGGTGCCTCCGAAGAAGAGCGATTTCCCTGAGCTGGCGTTCCGGCAGCTCGGCACCTCGAAGTTCACGTCGATCCGCCATCGCATCTACGTTCCCGAGGTGAAGGGGGCCAAGCTACTGTACCGCTTCGACCGCGACATCGATACGACGCCGGTCCCGCTCGATCTCGCCGAATTGCCCGCGGCCGAAGACGTGGCGCTGCTCATCCTGGCCGACTACCACGGCAAATTGCTCGAGCGCCCGGAGCTGAAGAGATACGTTCGCAATCACTACCGCAACTGCCCGATTCTGATTCGCTCTTCCGATACCGATCTTCTGCGCGGTTTCCACTGGACGATTCTGACCCTGAATCTCTACTGGTTCGGACGCGTCCTCGATCGCGAAGAGCTGTTCGATCTGCCGGTCACGAGACAGGTCGAGAACACCTGCCGCTGGCATCCCGACCTGCTCGAGGCCTTGTCGTCGTTCGTCAAGAAAGTGAAGATGCGCCCGGAGCAGGTCTTCCTGCTGAATCTCGAGGAAGACGGAGCGCTGCTGCTTCACGACGACCAGATCACGCCGCTGGTCCTGCCCACGCCCGAGCCGACCCGCGGCTTGAACATCGGTGCGAACGACGTACAGCTCGCATGGTTCGTCCACCATCTTCTCGCGGAATGGGAGCCGGGCCAGCGATTGACCGACGAGCTGCTCCAGAGAATCGGTAAGTTGGCGGTCAAGGCCAGCACGGCGTTCTCCGCGCGCGCCCAGCGCATCACCGAGGTCTCCGACCACTACTACGCGCCGCCGATCGAAGTCGAGCAATCAGCGATCGACGTCGCCCCGGCGGTGAGCTCGCGATCGCGCCTGTCGTTGACCGACTCCGTCAAACACCTCAGCGCCGCTCGCGATCTCGTCAACATCCTCCGCGATCCGAAGCGGAAGGTCGCTCCCCGCACGACCATCTGTCTGCACGACGCGAAGTGGTATCTGAACGATTTCCTGACGATCAACAGCCAGTTCGGCACGGAGATCGTGAAGCTCAAGCGGCGCATGTGCGACTACCTGGCGAAGCCGACGTCGCGGCCGTTCGTCGCCGCCGTATGCGGCGAGCCGGGCGCGGGGAAGACGATGCTCGCCAAAAAGCTCGCCGCCGTGGTCGGCTGCGATGCGATGTTCGAGAACGCGGCGCAGTGGAACACTGCCGAGGATCTCGGCTGGATGTGCGAGCGCATCCGCACGGCGCAGATGCGCAAGCACAAGCCGCTCGTCTTCATCGACGAAGTCGATACTTCGCTCCACGGCGAGCACCTCTACGGCAAGCTCCTGGCGCCGCTGTGGGACGGCGAGTACGTCGTGCACGGCGAGGAGCGCGCGTTCGGCCCGACGATTTTTCTCCTCGCCGGCAGCGATCAGTTCTGGCACTCCCGGAAAGCGCTTCTCGGCGAGAGCAAGAAACCGTCCAAGCTCGACGACCTGGTGTCGCGGATCGAGGTGCATATCGACGTGCCGGCGCTGCATCTCCGCCGCGAAGACATCGTCTATCTGACCGCGAACTATCTGCTGCAACGCTTCCCTCGCATCAAGACGGCGGAGGAGGGCCTGTTTCGCCTCTTCGCGCAGTCGACGCCGAAACACGGCTCGCGCAGCATCGGCAGCGTGATCAAGCTGATTGCCTCCGGCGAAGGCATCAACATCCGCAACAAGGACCTGCCGGAGCCGCGCCGTAAAGAGCTCGTCAACTTCCTTGCCGATGTGCCGCGGGGGTGGGACCAGAAGCGCGAGCTCATCAACATCACCGCGTAATCTCGGTTGACAAACGCGCGGCGATGCCCGATGAAACGCCGTCATGTTTCGTCGCGGGGTGTTCCTGCGTCGGCGCCCGTGGGCCTGTCCGTGACTTGAATCACGAGTCAAAGTGTTCGTCGAAGGCCACGCTCTGTTATCCCGCGCCGCGCGTGTCCGCTATGAAGGGGCGCCATTGTCTGTGACGCCCGCAACGGCATCCTGTGACGCTAGCGCTTCCATGACCACGCGCCGTGTTGCACGGTAAAACACTGCCGATGTCCAACACGACGTTTGCTCCGGTTCGCGACCGTTTTCGGACCATCGCACGCACGATCGTTCCGGAGGCGGAGGCGCTCGACGAGGCCGGGTGGGCGGAGCTGGAGAGCATCGTCGAGCAGGGACTGGCTTCACGCCCTTCCTCGGTGCGGAGACAGTTGCGGCTCTTCGTCCGCGCGCTCGACCTGCTTCCGCTCCTCCGTTTCGGCCACACGTTCCGTGCGCTCGATCGCCGGCGGCGGACGCGATTCCTTCTCGCCGTGCAGGACGCGCGGCTGCTGCTTGTCCGCCGCGGCTTCTGGGGTCTTCGCACGCTCATCTTCATGGGCTACTACGGGCGCGCCGGCGCGGCCGCGGCGATCGGCTATCGCGCCGATGTGCGCGGATGGGAGATCCGCCGGTGATCGACAAGTCATACGACGTCGTCGTCATCGGATCGGGAGCGGGAGGCGGTACGGTCGCCCAGGAGCTGGCCCCGCTCGTGCGCGATGGCCGCAACGTGCTGGTCGTCGAACAGGGGCCGCGCATTTCGCCCGAGGAGTGCAACGGCGTGGAGCTGGAGATGGCGCCGGCGCTCTACCAGGACGACGGCGGCTTTCTTACCGCCGATGGAACGATGACGCTCGCGTTCGGACGCGTTTACGGCGGCTCGACGTTCGTCTACACCGGAACGTCCATGCAGCCGCCCGAACGGGTGATCCGCAATTGGAACGTGCCCGGGGTGGAGCACTCCGATCTCGACGCGCGCGCTCGAACGTTCGCCGCGCAGAACAACGTTCACTTCCTCGCCGACGAACTGATCAACGAGAACAACCGGCTGTTCGTTGAAGGCTGCCGGCGTGCCGGCTACGTGGCGCAGCAGTTTCCGATCAATGTCCGCGGATGCAACGGCTCGAGCCTCTGCAACCTCGGATGCCCCCACGGCGCGAAGCAGGGAACGCATCGCAAGCAGCTTCCCGCGGCGGAACGAGCGGGCGTGGCGGTGGTCACGCGTGCAGAAGCGCTTCGAATCGAAGAGCATGCGGTGATCGTCCGGGTCTCGGAGAAGCCGGACGGCGCGAAAGGTCAGCCGTCGGAGTGGCCGCCGGGGGACTACCGCATCCGCGCCGGTGCCATCGTTCTCGCCGCGGGTGCGGTCGGCTCCCCTGCGCTTCTCCTCCGCTCGCAGTTGCCGGGTCTGCCGCGTCGCGTGGGCGAGGGGTTCACCTGTCATCCCGCACACATCCTCGTCGGCGAACATCCGGGCGCCATCACGAACGATGTCGGACATCCGAAAAGTTTCTTCGTCGACCGCGCGGAGGAGGAAGGGTACGTTCTCGAAACGTGTATGTACTTCCCGTTCACCACGGCGAAGAATCTGGCCGGATTCGGAGAGCCGCACTCCACGCTCATGCAGGCCTTCCCACGCCTGCAGATGATTCTGGTGCTGGCGTGCGACAAGGCCGTGCCCGGCAATCGGGTTACGGTCGGCCGCGACGGAACGCCACGCGTCCACTACCGTTTCACGGAGGAGACCATCGCGGCGCTGATCCGCGCCACGCGCGCATCGGCGCGGATCTTCTTCGCGGCCGGAGCGGTGCGCGTTCATGCTCCTTCGGCGGATCCGCCGCTGCTCGAAGCGGCCGACGTCGATCGCATCGACGAGCGGATCGACGCCCGGCATTTCAAGCCCGGAAAGATCTCCGTCTCGGCGGCGCATCTGATGGGAGGTTGCGGCATGGGCAGAAGCGCCGCCGATTCGGTGACCGACTCGCGCGGACGCGTTCATGGAATGCCGTGGCTGCGCGTAGCCGATGCCAGCCTCTTCCCCGACTCGCTGGAGATCAATCCGTATCTCACGATCATGGCGCTCGCCGATCGGGTGGCTGAAGGGATTCGGCAGGACGCCGGATCTTTTCTGCCGATGAACGAGGCGGTTTCGCGATGGTGATGAGCGGTGCCGAACTGGTGATCCGCGCGTTGGAGGACGAGGGCATCCGCCTCACCTTCGGCATCCCGGGAACGCACAACATCGAGCTGTACGATGCTCTGCTGGAGTCCGATCGCGTGCGCCCTATTCTCGTGACCGACGAGCAGAGCGCATCGTTCATGGCCGACGCGGCGTGGCGTGCGTCAGGCGTGATGGCCTGCGTCAACGTCGTTCCCGGGGCGGGACTCACGCACGCGCTCTCCGGAATCGCCGAAGCGTTCATGGACGCGGTCCCGATGCTGGTCCTCGGGTGCGGCATTCGCACCGACAGCAGCATGGCCTATCAGCTCCACGACATCGATCAGAGGGCGGTCGTTGGGCCAGTCACGAAGGGGACGTTCTCGCCGGAACGGGGAGAGGATATTTATCCCACGATCCGCCGCGCATGCACGCTGGCACGAGCCGGGCGTCCCGGACCGGTATTCGTCGAGATCCCGGCGAATCTCTATCTCTTCCGGTATGGGAAGGCAGAAGGCAGAGGGCAGAAAGCAGAAGGGGAATCTCCTGTCCCGGACCATTTGCTGGAACAAGCCGCGGGGCTGCTCGCGAAGGCGCGACGACCGTTGCTTTACGTTGGACTGGGGGCCGCGGGGGCGGATCTCGTGGCATTAGCGGAGCGCCTCGAGGCGCCGGTGGCGACCACGTTTCAGGGGAAAGGCGTCTTCCCGGAGACGCACCCGCTGGCGCTGTGGCCCGGCTACGGGGCATCCGCGCCGCCGTTCGCCCGGAAGATCGCGGCCGGCTGCGACATCACGCTGGCTATCGGCTGCCGCTTCGGCGAAGTGGCGACGGGAAGCTACAGCGCGCCGCCGCGCGGTCCGCTGATTCATGTCGACATCGATCCAGCGGCCGTCGGACGCAACTACCCAGCGGCCGTCGGTATCGCCGCCGGCGCGCGCGAGATCGTGCCGGCCCTTTTGGCACGGCTTTCCGCGCGCGCTGTCGACGAAGAACTGCGCGCCGCGATCCGCGGCGGGCGCGAGGACGTTGCACGCGAGATCGCAGAGCCCGCCCGGAAGGGAGTCTCTCCAGGCCGATTGCTTCGTGCGCTTCAGGAGCGATTCGGACCGGAGACGATCTTCACGACCGACAGCGGCAACGGCACTTTCCTCGCCGTCGAAGCGTTGGTGCTCGACAAGCCCGGGAAGTTGCTCGCGCCGGTCGACTACTCCTGCATGGGCTACGCGGTTCCGGCGGCAATCGGCGCGAAGCTCGCAGCGCCCGACGCCCCTGTCGTAGCGCTCGCCGGCGACGGCGCCTTTCTGATGACCGGCCTCGAACTGCTGACGGCCGCCGCGCTTCGGTTGCCGCTGATGGTCTTCGTCCTTCGCGATGGCGAGCTCGCGCAGATCGCGCAGTTTCAGTCCGTGGCGTTCGGGAGAAAGGCGCAGAGCGAGCTCCCCGACTTCGATCTCGCATCGATCTGCCGCGGAGTGGGGGTGGAGTGCCTCACCCTGGCCGGCGACGACGCGATCCGTGACGTGGTCGAGCGCGCGGCGACGATCTCCGGCGATAGACGCCCGGTGGTCGTCGAGGTGGCGATCGACTATTCACGCAAGACGTTCTTCACGCGTGGCGTGGTCAAGACCACCCTGGGACGCCTCCCGTGGCCCGATCGCCTGCGTTTCATCGGCCGTGCCGTGGCGCGAAAGATCGGCGTGAGCTGAGGCTGCCCCGGTGTGAGGATTATGATGCTCCGCGATGGCTCGTGCAGCGAAACGCGCGGCGACGTATGACGATCTTCTGAAGGCGCCCGACCATTTTATCGCCGAGATCGTCGATGGCGAGCTGTTTACCAGCCCACGCCCCGCGTTGCGTCACGCTACGGCATCCTCGGCTCTCGGTGCACTCCTGGGCTCGGCGTTCATGTTCGGCCACGGTGGGCCCGGCGGCTGGTGGATCCTCTTCGAGCCGGAGCTGCATCTCGAAGCCGATGTTCTCGTACCCGATCTCGCGGGCTGGCGGCGCGAGCGGATGCCCGAGGTCCCTGACGAAGCGTGGTGTGACATCGCTCCCGACTGGGTCTGCGAGGTCGTCTCTCCCTCCACGGGGCGTCTCGATCGCGTGCGAAAGATGCCGAAGTACGCCGTACAAGGCGTTTTGCATCTCTGGCTCGTCGATCCCGGCGTTCGAACGCTGGAGGGTTACCGCCTCGAACAGCGGCGATGGTCTCTGATTGCAACTCACGGCGACGATGATGTTTCCCTCATTCGCGCCGAGCCGTTCGACGCCATCGAGCTCGATCTCCGCCTGCTCTGGGGACTCGCCGCTCCGTCATCGAAGCCCCGCGCAGCCCGCGGACGGCCCTCGAAGAAGCGTCTCTGAGAACTTCCGTCCGCCTCACCTACTCGAGCATGAGGCGGACTGGGCGCGGCAGGGTCAAGACACGTTGCTCGTCACCTTGCGATAGACGCTCGGGAAGCGCGCCAGGAACGCGATGACCGTTGTGTTTGAGCTGAATTCGGCGGGGGCGACGAAGCCTTGCCCGGCAGCCTGCTGCCGGACAAGGCTCACTGCTCTCAACGCGGTCTGGTCTGTTCTGCTTGGGAGTTACGGGGCTTTTGCCTTCATAGGACGCATCATGTCGTTGTCCTCGTGATCGAGGATGTGGCAATGCCAGACATAGCCGGGCCCTTTGGTCGCATCGAAGGGGAATGGGTTGAATCCCTTCACCAAGGCGCTCTGCGGCGTGGTCTGGGGCGCAAAGCGGATGAGGATTCTGGTGACCTTTCCGGGGGGCGCGACGAAGGTGTCCTTCCACCCACTCTCGGACGGCGAGGGCTCTTCCACGGGACCGGTGAGGAAGTCATGGACGGTTCCCGTCGCAGGGTCGAATACCGGAACCTCGACGTTGGCTCTCACCGTTGGGTGATTGAGCGGCAACGTCGCCCCGTTCAGACTCTCCCAATATGCCTTGAAACGGTCCTTGTCGATTGCCTGCCGATCCTCCAACTGGAACTCGACGAGGTGAATGTGGATCGGATGGGCGTCTTCCGTGAGATTCTGGAAGTACCACTCCTCGGTGGTGCCTACCTTGGGGAGCTCGGTGATGTCGGCATCAAAATGCTGCCCGTCGATGAGCACGGCGACCGGATCGCCGGTGTTGCTCTCCTGCTCGTTCAAGGTGAAGAGCTTCGGGTTTCCGATGTTCGGTGTCGGCGTGAGCGTGGGGATGCTGATGAGCGTCGCGGGGAGCGGGCGCGGGGTCACTGCCGGTCCGCTCTGTACCTCGAATCGCATGATCTGCCCGGTCGTTTGCGGATCGGGGAGATCACCAGTCGGGAAGGGGGCGGCGGCGGTGTTCTGCAGGATGATCTTTGTTCCGGCCGGCACCGTGGAGAAGTCGATGAGCATGTCCACGCGCTCGGCTGGGGCTATGAGCTTCGAGGTGAGTGTCGCCGGCGCGGGCAGATAGCTGCCATCCGCGCCGATCTGGGTGAAGGACATGCCATTCGAAAGCCGGATGTTGTAGAAGCGCGCGTTCGAGGCATTGACGATCCGGAATCGGTATTGGCGGCGGGCGACGCTGAGGCCGGGCCATACTTTGCCGTTGACCATGATCGTGTTGCCGAAATACTCCGGATCCCAATACGGGTGGATACCGGGATTGTCACCCACCTGGGTGAAGGCGATCGAGCCATCCGTGTTGAAGGCCTTGTCCTGGATCATCAGGGGGAACTCAAACTGCGTTGAAGGCAGCAAAGGGGCGATCGGGTCCTTCGGGTCACGAATGAGGTAGAAACCCGCCAGGCCCGCCGCAACGTTGAGCCGGGTCATGCCGATGGTGTGGTCGTGATACCACAAGGTCGTGGGCAGTTGCACGTTGTAATAGTGAAACATCGAACCCGAGAACGCGGGGCCTTTGATCCGTTCGTCGGCCGTGAACCAGGCCTTCGGAAAACCGTCGGACGCCGACGGTGTGACGCCCCCGTGTAAGTGCGGCACCATGGGGATCGGATCCTGGGCCTGCGCATAGCCCGGCGGGAACGGCTTGAAGGGAGGAAGCGGGATTCGCATGTTGTTCGGATTCGGGAACGAATCCAGGGTTGGATCGACCGGGAACATGTGATCACCGTCAAGCTCATTCCGGTATTGAACGAAGATCGGCTGGTCGCGAATGGCCTCGAACGTCGGTCCCGGCACGGTGAAGTCGATCCTCTGGGGAGACCGATCATCGTCGGCGTCCCTCACGACGCCGCCGTAGGCAAACACCGGCGTCAAGGGGAAACCCTGTGGCAGGAGCTGTTCACGAGTCTTCATGGCCGTGACCGTGTAATTGGGGACGAAGGACAGGGTGGAAAAGTCGAACGTATAGAAGGGAACGTGCACGGGCGGTTTGGTGAGGCGATTGACATACTTGGGAATCGTCAACGGATCCAGCGGCCGCGGTGTGGGGTTGGCAGGCGCCGCGGCCTGCCCAAATGCAATGGCCGCATTCAACATCCCGATGCAAATACCGATCAAACCGAATTTGAGAAATGACTTCATAGCCACCTCCTGGCCGAATCGGGCAGATGTGACCTTCCCATCGCCCGTGGTTAGCGTCCGACGTCGACGCCTTGCTTTGTAGCGTCCGACACAGACGCCCGCAAAGAAGAAGGACTTGATGGAAACCCATCACGCCTCTAGACGCCCCGACAGCCTTACGTCTGGCGCAACCTCTATATATGGGTATCTGTTCGTCGTTTGTCAAGAGTGTGTCCTTGCCGGTGTCTTGCGTCGGACACAAACAGTCCGTCCGCGCAATGGCCGGGTGAAAGACGGAGATCGCGCTATGTGGAGGCACTGCAACACATTAAGGACTGCGAAGCGAAGAACATCACGCGAGACGTAAGCGTGTGTCATATCTGGATGTGACGGCACGCATCGCGAATAGGCGATCGGCCATAAATGTCACATCTGAATTTTGACGGGCGCAAATGTCACATATGGGTGTGACGGCGCAACGACTCGAAGCTCTTCCGTACGCTGTCTCCGAACCACTACGTGGCAAGGTGCCGAACAAGTTGGGCAGGAAATGCCGGCGTTTCTTCTGGAGAGTTGTTGAGCCGATAGCGGCAACAGCGGATCCCTCAGCGTGAGCAGACATCGTGAACGATCGATGACTGGTCACTGAGAATGATCGCTTCCGCTTCGAGTAGCAAGCCGGCACGGCAGATGTCGCTCTCCAGTACGAGCAGCGACGCTGCCGGCGCGGACTCACGAAACCGTTCCACGATGCGCGCGGCGCCGGCGGCGTGGCGTACGTAGAGCTTCAGTGCCTGCGCCTCGCCAAGCGAGCGGCCACACTCCACGGCGATCCGATTGAGGTTCGCTATCGTCTCCTCCAACTGACCTTCGACGTCGCCCGCATGCAACGTTTCGTGGCCGCGGACGCTCGAGGTTCCGGAGATGAAGACGCTGCCGTCATGCGCAATCGTCGCCCGCGCGAAGGAGGGGCTGCGCGGTCCGTACTGCCGCGGATACTCGTACGCGCTCACCTGCCGCGGATTTTCCGCGTTGCGTCCTCGTTCGCGCGACGCGAGAAAGTGAATGCTGAGATTCCCACCCCGCATGCCGACAGCGCTGGCTGCCGGAAAATCAGACTTCGTCAGCCCTGCGGCGACGAGCGCATCGTGCCTTCCGGCCGAGAAACACTTGTAGCGCTCGCGGTCCCCGTCAGCCTGCCGATCCTGAGATTCACCATCATGATCGAGAGCCGCAGAGTGACACTGTGCGTTCAAGTCGCGAACGTGATTCCAGATGCGCAGAAAGAAAGGGAATCCTTCGGCGCGCATGACGCCTACGATCGCGCCGTACGCGACGCGCGCGGCACGTTCGACGTTCGGATCAGAGGACGCGATGGCACCTGCCAGAACGTGCTCGTCGTGCGCGAAGGCGACCGCGCCGCGCGTGCCGCGAGTCACGGGCAGGCGAGAACGCCACACTTCGGTATCCACGGAACCGAGCGGTCGAATGGCCAACGTGACGTCCGTGTCCGTGAGGGAGACATGATCGGCGTAGTGCACCGCCGCAATCACCTCCGCGGCGCACGAGCATTTGTCCGATGTGAGTTTCAAGCGCGAAAGCTTTCCGATCCGGGTTTCAGGAAATCTCGAGCACGTACCTCTCATCCTTCGCCGCGCGTCACCTTGTGAAAGACGCTCGGGAATCGCGCCAGGAACGCGATGACCGTATCGAACTCCCGCGAATCGACGTTCTCGCCGATCTTGTGCGTGTTTTGTTCGACGCCGGGGCCGATGCCGAACATCGCCGGATACCGATAGTCGCCGTCGTGGATCCAGCGCTTCGCAGGCGGTACTTCGAGCGTTCGCGTCGGGAATCCGACTCCGTCCGTCGAGAAGATCCAGCGGGCCACGCGCGGCTTGCGGGCGGCGACACGTGTGTATGCGTCTACGGCGGCAACGATGGACGGATGCGTTTCGGGCGTGACCCATCCCGGATAGACCTGCGGGTTGTTGAGCCGATAGCCGCGCCAGGTCGGGTCGGTGTAGAGCGGCGCGCGGATGTCGATGCGCAGGCCGTCGGCGATTGCCTTGGCCACGGAGGGAAGAGAGCGCACATCGTCGAGCGCGCGTTCGGGAATCTCGCCGGCGGTGAGCCGGCGATCGAAGCGGAACGTGAATCGCTCGGGAACGGCGCAGTCGCTCGGTGTGGCCAGTGTGGCCCAGCTCGCGGTGCGCGTGCCGCCGCCGAGGAACGGGTCCCCCGCAAACCCTTCGCCATCGCGATATCGCTGCGCGGCTTCCACGATCATGGCCGCACCGTATTCGAGCGGGTTGAGTCCTTCCCACGGCATCGAGCCGTGACAGCTCCTGCCGGTGACTTCGACCTCGATCTGCATCCTTCCCCGTTGTCCACGATAGATGCCCAGCGGTCCGAGTTTCGCGCAGCCGGTTGCCTCGGTGAGGATCACCACGTCGGGGATGTGCTCCTGCGCCGCGGCCGGAAAGACATCGCGCATCAGATACATCGGTCCGCCGCCGTCGTTGTCCTCCTCTGAGATCGTGCCGTAGGCCCGCACGATCACGCCGCGCAGCGCGCCTTCGTTGCGCAGCTCGTTGAGGATCTTCGTGGCCACGATCTGACAGACCACTCCCGCGAGCTGGTCCGCCGATCCGCGGCCCCACACCAGATGCTCCCATTCACTTTCCGGCGGGAGATACCCGAGCTCGTGCGCCAGGAAGGCGCGATCGACTTTCGTTCCGTCGATCCAGCCGTAGTACGGATCGATTCCGCCGCCGATGGCCTCGTGCCAGCGATCGCGCAGGGCGTTGACCGTGTCGGTGTGACCGTCGAGCATGATCACGGCTTTCTCGCCGGCGGGAATGCCATCCAAACGATCTTCGACGCTCCAGACGAGATTGCCGAAGGCGTCGAAGGCGACGTCCTGCTCGCGCTCCACCGCGCCGATCTCACCTATCACTTTGCGGAGATACTCGAGCCGGGGCTGCTCGTGACCGGAGAGTCCGCAGCGGGGATCGGAATCGAGATGGTCGGCCGGAATGCGGATGGCCTCTCGAAGGATGCGGATTGCGAGCGGGCGGTACTGACGCGCCAGCGCCGCGGTGCGCTCATCGAGCTTCGTGGTGAGTTCGGTCGAGATCGTCATGCGTTCTCCAATGCCTCGCGCAGGCGGCGCACTTTGGCGACCGCGAGCAGGGCCATGATTACGTAGAGTTTTTTGTTTGCCTCGCGCGCGACCGAAAGCCGGGCGCGCTCCATTACCTTGGCGCTCACTTCCGCGCCGATGTCGGCGGGAAGGCAGTGCATGTAGAGCGCGTTGCCGCCGCGCGTTCGCGACATCAGGCTCTCGTCGCAGATCCATTGCTTGTGCTCGAGATTGCGCGCCAGCGCGGCGGCCTCGATCTCTTTCATCCGTTGCGGCTCGCGGCGGCGCTCGAGCATCAGGTCGAACGGTCCCCAGCTTTTCGGGTAGACCACATCCGCGTCCGCGAAGGCCTCGGACATGTCATTCATGATGGCGAAGCTTCCCCCCGATTCCTTCGCATGCGCCGCCGCACTCTCCGTGCATTGCGGCATCAAGTCGTAGCCGGGAGGATGTGCCAGTCGGACGTTCATGCCGAATCGGGTGAGCAGCGTGATCAGTCCTTGCGGAACCGACAGCGGTTTGGCGTAACTGGGCGAGTAGGCCCAACTCACGGCCACTGTCTTTCCGGCCAGTCCATCCGGGAAGCGCTCGCGCAGCCAGCAGAGGTCGGCGAGGGTCTGCGTCGGATGATCGATGTCGCACTGCAGGTTCACCACCGGAACGACGCGATCGTCGGCGCGCTCACGGAGGTAACTCTCGATGCCATCCTTCACACCGCGCATGAAGCGATTGCCCTCGCCGAGGATGAGATCGTGACGGATGCCGAGGGCGTGCGCGTTCATCCCCAGCATGGCCCCCGTCTCTTCGGCGGTCTCGCCGTGCGCGACCTGTGTCGACGAGCCGTCCACGACCATCGGGGTGGCGCCGAGGCGCACGGAAGCGCCGGCCCAGCTCGATTTCGTGCGCGTCGAGTTGTCGAAAAAGAGACCGTAGTGCAGCTCGCCGCGCAGGAGCGGCGGAACCTTGCCACGGCGATCGAGACCCTCGAGCATCGCGGCGACGCTGCACAGCGTTTCGATCTCTTCGCGCCTCCATTCGTCGGTCAGCAGCATGCTGCGGCCATGTAGCGCGCCCAGGATGGAATCATCGATCAAGTTCAGAAGCGTTGGTTCACAAATGGTCATCGTTCCTCACCCCAGTGCATTGATGTAATTGATGTACGAGCGGTCCAGCGCGGCGCGGCGGGCGTACTGCGCGAGCGGATGCGCCGAGCCGTCGTCGTGCTCCACTCCGTCGATCCGTGCCCGCGTGATGCCGGCGCCGATCCAGAATCCGTCGAGCGGTGCGTTGCTTCGCCACGACTCTTCGCTGCCGAAGAAGCGCATCTTCGTCCGCTGTGGCGCGCCCAGGTCGGGACAGACGATCTCGCAGTTCCCGCAGTCGTTGCAGAAGTCGGCGAAATTCGCAATCTGATGCTTGCGCGTAAAGGGGATGGCGCAGTCGAGCGAGCGCAGACGCATGTTCGCGTCGGTGGGGCATGCGGAGATGCAGAGATCGCACGTCGAGCAGTCGAAGAGACCGAGCGGAAGCCCGGTCTTGTGCGTGACGTGCTCGACTTGTTCCTGCCGATAGCGCGGGTCGCGATCGAGCGACTCGACGTAAGCGTCGATGCCGGCGTGCGCGAACTCGGCCACTGTTCGCGCGCCAGCGGCTTCCATGCGCCGCACGAGCTCAGACCCGTAGGCGTGTAGCCGCGTGTAACCGCCTGGCTTGAGGAGATCCGTACAGACCGTGACCGGCGCCAGGCCGAGGGCCACGGCGTCGGGATAGTTGCGGCGGTCGATGCCGGCGGAGAACGAGATCGGAAGCGAATCGCCGAATGTGTGCCGGAAGCGGCGGACGAGATGCATCGCCAGGACGTGCAGCGGCGGGCCGGAGAGATAGGCGAGTTTCTCGGACGCCGGAAGAAATTCGCTGTGGTTTTCCACGACGAGCGTGTTCGTCAGCTTCACCGCGAACGAGCGGCCAAGCTCACGCGCGCGGATGCGCAGCCGCCCGACGATCTCCGCGGCCTCGTCCCAATCGGGATCGTTGTCGAATGCGCCTGGCGGCACTTGGATCGTGGAGTAGCCGAGGCCGTCGTGCAGAATCTCGAGCAGAGGAGCGCGGCCGAGCAGCGTCGGGTTGAGTTTGATCGCGCAGTCGAGGCCGATCTCCGACATTAGAAAATCAGCGATCCGCTCGATCTCCGAGACCGGACAGCCGTGAAACGTCGAGAGCGTTACGCTGCCCGAAACGGCCGTTTCAAAGTCGAAATCACGCCATGGGGGCGGAAGCTCGCGGCGAAGACGGTCGATCGTCCCGCGCGCATCGGCGAGACCGCGCATGAACGCCACCATGCGATCGCTGCGCACGCCGTCGAGGTCGTATCCGACGCTCATGTCGAAGAGACATCCAGGCGCGACCCCGAAGTGCCGAGCAAGGATCTCGATCAGCATGGCCGCCTTGACGTACTCTTCGAGCGACTGTTCGATGCGCAGCTCCTGCGACCACTCGACATTGAGGCCGATGCCCCGCACGTCGATGCAAGGCCGCGGGATGCGCAGCGTGTCGTTGCACTGCACGGTCTTGAGCTCGATGAACCGTCCACCGCCGAGCCAGGAGAGAACGATCCCTTGCGCCAGTTGTGTGTGCGGTCCGGCCGAGGGCCCGAGCGGTGCGCCGGCCGTGCGGCCGTGAATCGTGACGCGCGTGTCGACGTCTCCCTCGCCAAGCGAAAAGCGATGCGACGGAAGGTCGAAGATGCTGCCGTTCTGTTCGAGCTCCGCGAACGCACGCGCGAAGAGGCCCGCGAGCGGATAGGGAGCCAGATGGGCCATGTAACACGATGTCACGCTGTTTTCACGTGAGGTTGTGTGGGACGACACAAGAGGATGTGACGGCCTCCGATCATGGATGACTGTCCAACCTCGAAAAGGTCTGGTACACATGCCAGTCCCAGACGGCCGGGGATGTCTGCTACCAGATCAACTTCCAGATCGTGAAGGGGCCGCGCTACTCGTTCGCGGACGTAAGTCGCGCCACGGGCTCGAACGCGACCGTTAAGGCGGTGATGGAAACGCTTCGCAAGAACTTTCCCCGCGCACCCTTCGGCGCATCGGACCACTGAGCCCGTTACCTCGAGAGCGGGATGAGGTCATGAATCCCGGTGGTACCGGATGACAGTCAGATAATCCTCCGCTTGCCCCCGGTGGCAGGGTTCCAGGAGACGATGTGGTTCTTGCGATCGCTGTAGTCACCGTAGAAAACATCGCGCAGCGGCTCGATCGGGGGACGCGGATCGAGCGTCCCGGAAGGTACCCAAACCACCTTGTCCACTCGCTGCGCAATCACGCCACGATTGAGATCGACGGCGATGAGCTGGCCAACCCCTGCTGCGGTTTCGACCGCCAGGACGCACCGCGTGCCGTCATCCCCGACGAAGATCGACGATCTCGCAGGGCCAAGTGGAATGTCGCGCTGCGGAGCACCGGCGGCCGAAAGGATGTGCAGGACGGTAGCGGAGTCCGGTCCGTCGACGATGGCGATGCGTCCGTCGCGAAGGAACCGCGCTGTCTTCACCTGCGTACCGCTGGCGAGTGTGGTGATGAGCGCACCGGTGCGGGCGTCATTGAGCGTCACGACGTCCGCGCCGCGTTCCGGCCTGACCAGCATGTGCGCGGCGGGCGCATCCGGATAGATCCGGGCGAATGTGGCCGTTGCCAGGGAGCCGGTCTCGCGCAGGCCGCGAACTCTCACATCGAGCTCCACGATCTTCAGTTTCTCTTTGGTATTGAGATAGAGACGCACCACATCCGGTGACACGAAAAAGGCACGCATATAGCGGCCGTCAGGCAGCCTCACCGAGGCCAGCGAACGCTTTTGCGCGACGTCGTAGACCGAGAGAATGTTCAGACTCGAAAGAGTGGCCACCCGTCCGCCATCGTCGGAGACAAAGAGGCCTTGCGCTTCAACGGTCAGCCCGATATCGATCGGTTTTTTCAAATCGCGCCGATAGATCCACAGATTTGCTACGCCACCCTCCATGCGAGGCACGATGACGCTGCGGCCATCGCGCGTATACACGACCGCCGAGAGATTGCCGATGCGGACCGACGAGCCGTCGTCGGTATTCAGAAGGAATCCGGCATGGTAGTCGCCACGTCCCGGGCTTCTGCCTGTGATCATGGCGAATGGTCCGCTCGTGGAGCGCGTGGCATGAAAGTCGATGCTGAGATCACCCGGCGTTACCGACAACACCCATCCGACATAGCCAGCCGCGAGGAGAAGCGCAGCCGCCATCGTTCCCCACAGGAACTGGGACAGTGCCAGGTGGTTGCGGCGCCGGTCAGTGCGTCCACGCTCGAGCTGCCATGCGCCGCCGGCGACGATGCCAACCGCCAGTGCCAACGCCAACGCGGTCGCCGTCCACTTCATGACCTCGACGGCCCAGCCGGTGGCCAGGAGAACTATGAGGTAGCGGATTGCCAGACCGCAGACGACCGCCGCGGCGAAGTCGATGACGATCAGCGGTGACCGCGAGCGCGCGAAGGTACTGATGACGTGTGTAATCAGGAAAAGCGCGAGCGCAATCGTCAGAACGTACTTTGTACTTTCGGCGAGTGTCAGGCTCCAGAAGCTCTTCCAGAACTCGCCCACCACCAGCCAGGCCGGCGCGATGATGACGGCGAAGCAGCCGACGACCATCAGAAGCCCCGCCGTCAGCTTGCCGAACCAGATCGATGCGGACGCCACCGGGCGTGAGAAGTAGAACGACATCCGGTTGTCGGAGAGATCGCGGCCGACGAAGCTGGCGCCGGACATCACCGCCAGGGCGACGCCGAAGCCGGTGGCGAAAATCAGCGATGACAGCGCGATCGTTTCCTGCGGCGACCTGCCGTTGATCCCCGGAATCACGCTGAGTATGAAAGGAACGATGGCGAAAGCCACCGCCGCGTAAGCGACGAAGCGCTTCTCCTCGAATTCTCTAGCTGCAATGGCGAGCGCGTTTCTCATGACTTCCCTCCGGATATGGCGATGAAGATCTCTTCGAGCGACATCGCTTCGACTTCCGCCGCGCCGATGTTGCTGGCGCTGCGCATCCGCTCGAAGGCCAGATCGTCGTAGTTGCTGACGATCGCCTCCGCGCCGGCGCCCCAGCTCCGCATCACGGTCGTCCGGAGCACGGCCGTATCGATCGCCACCGGCTGCGTGGCGAAGCGGATGCGGCGGAAGCGCGACTTGAGCGCGTCGACCTCTTCGTCGAGGACCAGCCGGCCGTTCTCCATCATCCCCACCCGATCCGCGAACGTTTCGACGCCGGAGAGGTCGTGCGTGGTGATGAAGATGGTCGTGCCGCGGTCTGCCAGGTCGCCGATCACTTCCTCGAACAGCGACCGGCGGGCCACGACGTCGAGGCCGAGCGTCGGATCGTCGAGCACCAGCAGCTCCGGTGAATTCGCCAGCGCCAGTGCCAGCGACACCTGCTTCTTCTGGCCTTTCGACAGACTCCCGAAACGGCTGGACATCGGCACGCCGAACGTCTGCAGCCGCGTCTCGACGCTTCCCTGATCCCATCGGTCATACAGCCGGGAGCAGAAGCGGGCGATGGACGACACTTTCATCTCCGGCGGTGCGTCTGCCTCTTCGGTGACGATACCGATGCGCTGCATGAGTGCCGCCCGGTGTGACCAGGCATCTTCGCCGAGCAGCATCGACGTTCCGTGCTCCGGTTTCTGCTCGCCGAGGAGGCAGCGGACCAGAGACGACTTCCCGGCGCCGTTGCGGCCGACGAGCGCGTAGACGCTCCCTTTGGCGACACTCAGCGAAACCTGGTCGACGGCGAGCGTGCGGCCGTAGCGCACGGTGAGATCGCAGATCCCGATGGCGTTGTCAGTCATGCTTGTCATGCTTTTCTCCTGTGCTCGCGCACTACGCGCTGGTACGCCGTTTCGACTTCATCGACGGCATCCTCGAGCGCGGAGCCGACGGCGATGGCGGTCGATGCATAGCGGACTGCCGCGTCGCGCAGCGCTCCGTTCCGTTGCGCCTTCTTCGGCTGCGGCTGCTCGTCGGCCACGTACGTCCCCTCTCCCCTCTTCACCAACAGCACTCCCCCCTCGGCGAGACGCTGGTAGGCGCGGGCGACGGTGTTCGGGTTGACGCGGAGATCCTTGGCAAGGTCGCGGACGGACGGCACCGAGGCGCCGGGCTGCAACGCGCCGAGGGCGATCAGCCGCCGGACACCTTCCTCGATCTGCCGCCAGATCGGCGCGGGATCGGCCGGGTTGATGGCGAACATGGCCTTTGAGATCCTCCGTACCTGTGTATTAGCTATCTAATACACTAAGTCGGAGAAGGCGGATTGTCAAGCGTCGCTGTCAGAAGGCTGGTATGGGGAGCAATGTGGCACAGACACTCTTGTCTGTGCCGGCTCTCGCCATGACTTAGATCGCAAGCACTCCCAGCCAGCGGCTCCGGCCGGGGCACAGACAAGAGTGTCTGTGCCACATTAGTCTCCGGCTGTGGCAGCAGGCACGGCTGGAGCGGACGAGGAGTCCGCTACTTCCATCTCGAGGTAACAGTTGCCGGCAATCTCATTAAGAAGGTGCTCGAGTCTCCGCAGGAATGCGCGCCGGTGCGAGGCACCCTTGCCTGCGCCCACCCCCGATGGCACGGCGCTTGAGTTGTCAGAAAGCATGAGAAAGAACCAGAAGCTAGCTATCGCAATCGCGGCGATCATCGCCGTCGCTGGTATGACTTCCATCCTCGTGCGGCACGGAGGGAGCGCGTCGACAGCGAGAACCAATCGCGCGCAGGTCATGACGCCGCAGGTTCCGGATGCGCAGATCGTCAAGGCCATCCAGAACGCCAACGTCCGGATTGACGGGCTCAGCGCGACGAATGTCGGCGGGATCGTGGTGCTCAAGGGCTATGCTGACCCGGCTGCGGCACTCCAGGCAGCGACGGTGGTGAAGCAGCTCGGCTTCGCGCGCGTGGCCAATCTGATCGTGGCGCAAACCGCCGCGGACGACGAAGGAATCCGCCGCGTGGCCGAACGGAACCTCGCCTCAACGCGCGGCCTCGACGGATGCGATCTTCGCGTGAGCTGCTTGAAAGGCATCCTTCGCGTCGAAGGCACCGCCTACAGCGACCTGCAGGTCGACCTGGCCCGCAACGTCCTCCGCAGCGTTGGAGCGTCGGAAGTACAGATTGCGCTGAAGAGGCTGTAGGTTTTTGGGTTGCTGGGTTGCAGAGTTGCTTGGTTGAGCTCACACCACCCGCCAGCAACGCAGCAACCAAAGAACTACCCTACCGTCGCCGGCTCCAACTCCTCATCCACCTTCTCCACCTTCCGCGACCTCATCCTCTCCTGCAGATCATCGAAGAGTGAGTAGGCCACCGGCGTCGCCAGCAGCGTCAGCAGCAGCGCCAGACTCTGGCCGCCGATGATGACCGAGCCGATGGCGCGGTTCGTGGCCGCGCCGGTTCCGCTCGATGCTACGAGCGGCAGCATGCCGGCGACGAAGGCCAGCGTCGTCATCAGGATCGGACGGAGACGATCGCGGTTGGCCTCGCGGATCGCCTGCGCGCGCGGCAGACCGTGCGCACGAAGTCCATTCGTGTGATCGACCTGGAGGATGCCGTTCTTTTTCACGATGCCAAACAGCACCAGGATTCCCAGCATCGAGAAGATGTTGAGAGACTGGTTCAGCACCAGGATCGAGAAGAGCGCGAAAGGAACCGTCAGCGGAAGAGCGAGCAGGATCGTCACCGGGTGAACCCAGCTCTCGAACTGCGCCGCCAGGATCAGGTACATGAAGATGATCGAGAGCAGGAAGGCGAACATGAAGTTCGTGAACGCGCGGCCCTGCTCGCGGGAGCGGCCGGTGAACCCTGACGAGTACTCCGGCGGCATGTTCAGCTTCTTCGTCTCCGTGACCAGATTGTCCATCACCGTCTGCGCGGACGTTCCCGGGGCCATGTTGGCGGTCAGCATGACCTGCCGCTGCCGTTGAATGCGGTTGATCGAGGCCGGACCGGCGCCGGGAGACATCGTCACGACGTCGCGCAACTGCACGACCCGCGTGCCGACCGACGGCACCTGCGCCTGCGTGATCCCCTGCGGATCTTTGCGGTACTCGTGCTCGGCACGGACATGAACCTCGTACTGCTCGCCCCCCTCGTAGTAGTCGGTCACCTTCAGACCGCCGACGAGGACGTTGAGGGTGGAGGCGATGTCCTGCACCCGGACGCCCATATCCGAGGCCTTGTCGCGGTCGATGCGGACGCCGAGCTCCGGCTTGCCGGTGATCAGGTTCGTATCGGGATCGATGGCACCGATTGATCTCATGCCGCGAAGGTTGGTCAGCAGAGTGTCGGAATACTTCGAGAGCTGGTTCAGATCGGGCCCGCCGACCCAATACATGATGTCGGCGTTGACGCCGCCGCCGAAGGCGTTGACCGGCCCTACCGACGTGCGGAGATTCAGCCGCTGGTACTGCGGCATGAGGTTGTTGCGAACGTCGGCCATGACGGCGAACTGATCGCGCTTCCGCTTGTCGACCGGCACGAGCTTGACGTAGACCGTGCCGAGGTTTTGCGTGACCTGGGGATCGTCGCCGATGGTGACGACCGTCGTCTCCACCTCGGGCATCCTGCGGACGCGGGCGGCGATCGATTCCATGATCGTCTGCGTGGTCTGCAGGCTGGCTCCCTCGGGGACGCGGGCCTGCACCTGGAACTGCGACTCGTCGTCTGCAGGCAGGAAGTTCTTGTTCACAGCCATGCCCAGCGGCACGATCGAGAAGAGCGCGAAGAGCATCGACAGCACGATCACCCAACGGTGGGCCATTGACCAGTCGAGCATTCTCAGGTAGACGCCTTCGATCCGGGCGTAGACCCCGTGCTCGCGCGTCGATCCCTCGTGCGAGAGGTCCTCGCGCCGCAGCCAGCGCGCCGACATCATCGGCGTGAGCGTGAACGAGACCAGCAACGAGACGGCGATGGCGATGGCCATGGTCACGCCGAACGAGTGCATGAAGCGGCCGACGATGCCGGCCATGAACGCCACCGGAAGGAAGACGGCGATGAGCGAAAGCGACGTGGCCAGAACGGCCATGCCCACTTCCTTCGTCCCTTCGACTGCTGCTTCCGCCGGCGGCATCTTCTTCTCTTCCATGAATCGGAAGATGTTCTCCAGGACGACCACGGCGTCGTCGATGACGATGCCGACCGCCAGCGTCAGCGCCAGAAGCGTGATGACGTTCAGCGTGAAGTTCTCATAACGCATCGCCGCGAAGGTGGCGATGATCGAGCTGGGAATGGCCACGGCGGCGATGACCGTCGGGCGCGAGCGCCGGAAGAAGTAGAGCAGCATGCCGAAGGCCACCAGCGCGCCGGCCAGCCGGATCGGATTGATGGGAACGACGCCGCCCTTCGGTACGAATGCGGCGATGGCGAAAGCGAGGACGGCCCCGCCGACGCGGTACGCGAACGGAAGCTGTTTCCTCGACGCCCACCAACTGACCAGACCGAACAGGATGACGAAGGCCGGGATCGAGACGTGAAGCAGAGGTGCGCGCGCGGCGATGTCGTTGACGCCGAAGAGCAGCGTGTACGTCGTCAGCGTCGCCGCCAGCATGATCACCGCCTCGCGCAGTTTCGGCGAGGAGAGGAAGAACCAAACGATCAGCGCGGCGAAGAGCGAGCCGAGGATCAGATGCTCTTTCACGGCATCAACCGCGGCCACGATGTAGTCCGACTGGTCGCGGACGATCTGCATCGTCCACCCTTTCGGCAGGTCGGCCCTCACCAGACCGAGCTGTTCCTTGAGGCGCTCGATGACCTCGACAGTGTTGGTTCCCGACTGCTTGCGGATGTTCATGACCACCGCGGGTTTTCCATCAACAGTGGCGATCGATTCCGGCTCGGCCACGCTGTCTTCGATGTGGGCGACGTCGCCGACCTTCACCACATAGCCGTTCGAGGTCGTGAGCGGGATGTTCGCGAAATCAGCCGGCGACTGGACGCGGCCGTACGTGCGCAACGTCAGATCGCGCAGACCCTGCTCGACCTTGCCGCCGGGAATCTGCACGTTCTGCGATTGCAGCGCGGCCACGAGCTGCGCCGTAGTCATTCCGACCGCGGAGAGTTTGGCGGAGTCGACCACGACGTTGATCTGGCGCGGGCGTCCTCCGACGATGAGCGCCTGGCCGACACCGTCGATCGACTCGATCCGCCGGCGAAGCTTCTTGTCGGCGAATTCGGTGATGTCCCGAATCGGCGCCGGGCCGGAAAGGGCGATGCCGAGGACAGGAATGGCGTCCGGATCGATCTTCAGAATGATCGGAGGATCGGCGTCCTTGGGGAGGTCGCGCAGGATGGTGTTGATCTTGTCGCGCACTTCCTGCGCGCCCACATCGATGTCCTTCTCCAGCACGAAGCTGACGATGACCTGCGAGGTCCCCTCGGAAGAGATCGACTGCAACTGGTCGATGCCGCTGATCGTGTTGACGGCCTCTTCGACCTTGTCGGTGATGTCGGTCTCGATCTCTTCCGGCGCCGCGCCGACGAGCCGCGTGGTGATCGTGATCGTCGGGATGTCGACTTTCGGGAAGCGATCGACGCCGAGCTGCAGATACGCGAACCAGCCGACGACGACGAGCGAGAGAACGATGACCGTCGCGAAGATCGGACGGCGGACGCAGAGTGCGGCGAGTTTATGCATTTACTGCTCCTTCGGAGCGTTGTCTGCGCGGCTTCGCCGCGCGTTGTCGGTTATCTGCGGCTTCGCCGCGTTGTCGGGTGCCGGAAGTGTCATTTGTCGGTCACCGGTGACGATCGTCGGCTGAGAACCGGGAACCGAACACCGACAACCCGCGCCAAGACGCGCAGACAACGCCGCGTCAGCGGCAACAAGACGGTAGCCAGGGGTGCGAGCGCTTTTTGCGAGCACCCCTGGTAAAGGGATCTCATGGTTTGGTGCCGCGCCAGCGGCACTGGAGCAATCGGGGACTCCATCCAGTGCCGCTGACGCGGCACGCTTCCAAGAGACAACGCAGACCAGGGGTGCTCGCAGAAAACGCTCGCACCCCTGGCTACCTTCTTGAGCCGCTATCGCGGCGTCGTAACGTCCAATCTCCAGTGCGCGCGTCTTGGCCGCGCGTTGTCGGTTATCTGCGGCTTCGCCGCGTTGTCGGGTGCCGGAAGTCATTCGTCGCTCGCCGGCGGTATTTTTCGGCTGAGAACGGGGATCAGACCACCGACAACGCGCGCGAAGACGCGCACACAACGCGCGAGGCGCAGACAACGCCACGTCAGCGGCCATTTGACCCCATCTCCACTCTCGCAAACATCCCCGGCCGCAACTTGCCGTCGCGGTTCGGGAACTCGGTTTCCACCGTGAACGAACGGGTTACGGGATCGACGACACCGCCGACCACAGCAACTTTCCCCTGGAAAACATCGCCGGGATAGGCGTCAACCGTTGCTCTGACGTTCTGGCCGTTGCGGACGCGCGGGAGCTCTTTTTCCGGGACGCGGAAGCGGAGCTTGAGCGGCGAGGTCTGCACGACCACGAGCGCCACGGTGGCATCGCCGAGGCGTTGGCCGACATCGGTACGCTTCTCGGCAACGACGCCGTCGATCGGCGAACGGAGCGTGGAGTCAGCGATCTGCTGGCGGAAGATGGACGCCTGGGCCTGCATCGACTGTTTCATCGCGCGAGCCTGATCGAACGCCGCTTGTGAACGGTCGTACGTCGACTGCGGGATCGACTCCTTGCCGATCAGCTCTTTCTTGCGGTTGAGGTCGCGCTGCGCGTCCTGCTCCACCGATTCGGCGCGAACAATATCCGCTTGCGCCTTCTCGAGATTGAGACGCGGATAGTCAGTCTCGAGGTCGAGCAGCGGCTGACCGCGGGTGATCCGCGATCCTTCATCGACGTACATCTTTGCCACCCGCCCCGGAAACTTGACCGCGAGCTCCGAACGCACCGGCGCAACGAGCTCGCCCGTGGCCACGATTGTCCCGCCGGATTCCGAGGACGAAGCCGGCGCCGTCTGTGTCGCGCCCGTGGTCGCCGCCGTCGAAGCGGCCGCCGCGACCCCCTGCACGTCGCCCGGCAGCGCCGGCGCCGCCTTGGTCGTCGTCGCCGGCGCGCCGGTGTCCTTCTTCGCGCAGCCGAACGGCAGCGCCAGAATCAAAATCGAAATCGTGATGATGGATGAACGCTTCGTCAATGTGTCGCTCCCACGCCAACGGCCTCTTTGATCGCGCCGGCGGCATACCAGACGCGGAGTTGTGCAAGGTTGTGATTCAAGGTCTCCGAGGCCACGGCGCGCCGCGCATCGGCAAGCGAGACCTCGGAGGTCGCCAGATCGAGCGACGTCGATTCCTGCGCCCGATACAGCTCGAAGACCTGCGCGTACTCGGCCTCGGCGGCGGCGAACTGCTCCTTCGCCAGTTGCAGCGTCGTGTCAGCCGCGTGCAGGTCGGTGATCGCTTTGTGCACGTCCTCGCGCGCGGCAACCTTGGCGTCCTCGAGCAGCGACCGCGCCTGCAGCTCGCGATCCTTGGCCGAGGCAATGTGCGACGAAACCTGTCCCGATTGCCAGATCGGCACCGAGAAGCGGAACGCGCCGTAACCGTAGCGGCTGGCCGGGAAGGCGGACTTCTGATCGATGTAACCGGCGTCAAACGTGACCACCGGATAGTAGGCGCCGCGCTGCTTCAGAACCTCCAGCTCGGCAACGCGGATGTTGTTCTGGGCGATAGCGATGTCGGGACGGCTGGCCTGGGCCCTGGCCACCAGCGTCTGCTCATCCGGCAGCGCATCGAGGGTTGGGGCGGACGAGGTCACGGCGATGTCGCCGGTCAGATCGAGATCGGCGCGTAGCGCGCTCTCCGCCGCCTCGCGCTGCTGTTGCGCGGTGGCGAGCAGGCGTTGCGACGCTTTGATCGCCGTCTCGGCGCGGAGCACATCGACCTTCGTCACTTCGCCGGCCTGATAGAACGCCGTCGACTGCGTGCGCCGCTTCTCGGCGATGTCGATGTTCTTCTGCTCGATGATGATGTTGGCGTCGGCGTTCGCCACGTCGAGGTAGTTCGAGGCCACGCGAAGCAAGATCGCGTCCTCGGTCTCGCGCACGCCCTGCCGCGCGATGACGACCCCGAGTTTGGCCTGGTCGTAGGCGCGCTTCTCGCGCCAACCGGCATAGACCGGCTGCGAGAGAACGACGCGGTAGTTCCAGTCGTTCTCCGGAAGGATGACGCGCGCATCGGCGCCGCTGCCGAACGACACCTGGGTCGTGTTGCGGATCGTCGAGCCGGTCAGGTTCACCTGCGGCAGGATCGATGACAGCAACTGTTTCCGATTCTCCTCGGCGACGTTGACGTCGACGCGCGAGCGATCGATGGTGTTGTTGACCTGCAGCGCGCGCGCGAGCGCTTCCTGCAGGGTCAATGTCGTCTGCGCCCCGGCCACTGCCGCCGGCAGCATCAGCATCAAAGTAAGGACTGCACGTTTCAATGTGAGCTCCGTTTCATTTCGGGATGGCGATGCCGCTCAGCAGCGTGGAGACGATCAACTCGACGTCCTCACTCTCCGGCGGCGGCGCGTCTTCGCTGAGCCGTTCCAGGACGATGGCGGTGCTGGTCTCGATGAGGATCAGCGCAAGGCGGTTGGGATCGAGCGGCCGTATCTCACCGGCATCCATCGCTTCTTTCAGAGCAGTGGCCACCCGTTCGACACGCGCACGGAACTGCGGCTGGCATGTCCTCTTCTGCCGGCGCTGCTGCGAGACGTTTCCTTCCGGCATCTTCAGCGCGTGGTAGAGGCGGAAGAACTGGCGATTCTGGTTGAAGAAGGCCAACTTGGCCGTGGTCATCGCGCGCAGCCTCTGCTCGAATGTTCCCTCGCTGTCGAGCGCGGCGTCGACCTGCTTGTGCAGCTCGCCGATGGCAGTCTCGAAGGTCTTCTCGACCAGCTCCTCGCGGTCGCGGAAGTAAAGGTAGATGGTCCCCTTGGCGACCCCCGCCTCCTCCGCGATCTCCTGCATCGTCGCCGAGGCCATTCCCTTCCGCGAGATGACCCGGATGGCCGCCTCCTGAATGGACTGAACACGAAACTCCTGAACGACGTCTTCCTTGGATTTAGGCATAAGTCACCGCGCTGAACCTACGGTCAGTTGGGGAGAATTCCAGGTCATTCGGCAGAAGGCTTATCCGCAGATGACGCAGATGAACGCAGATAAGAGCGAGGGTAGGATCGGCATAAGTGGAGATTTCCCTGCTTCTCACTTCACTGTCATCCTGAGGCTGCCGGAGCCGCTGAGCGAGCGTAGCGAGCGAAATGCGCGGAGGACGCCGAAGGACCCCCTCCCTGAAACCCGGGACGGGCGGGGGTTCCGTCGACTTTTCCACCGCCCTTCCCTGGTTTCAGTCTGGGGGTCCTTCGACCGTCCTACGCTGCTTCATCGCTTCGCGACTCACAGCTCCGGCGGCTCAGGATGACAATTTGGCGTTGATGGGCCGAGATTTTTCATAGCTCCGCGTCACCGATGCCCCGGTAGGAGCTGAGGACGACGCAGGATGACAGTGATGCGGGCGTCGCGCGCCATGGCTGACCGACGACGAAACCTTGATTAGAGGTAGTAGATGCGCCAATCGCGAGACCGATGTGGCACAGACACTCTTGTCTGTGCCGGATCTCGCCACGACTGAAGATGCAAGCCCTTTGCGGCGGCGGCTCCGGCCTGAGCACAGACAAGAGTGTCTGTGCCACATCGGCCCTGGGTTCACCCGTCACCCGTCCCCTCACTGCGGCGTGATCATCGTGAGCTCCTGCGTCACGTTGTTCGTCACCGAGACCATCGCCCAGAGTCGTTGCGAGGCATTGGTCGGGGAGATGCGTACCCGGATTCGATCGATACCTGCCAGTTCAGTCGCCTGTCCAAACTGGTCGAGCTGTACGTATGCTGGCGTGAGCAAATCTTTCGATTGCGGCGCAAGCATCGCAAGCTGAGAATCCTTCAGCAGCCGGCCCGTCACCATGTCAAAAAACTGCACGCGAACGCCGCTTCCGGCTCTATCTTCGAAGTCGTAGATGCGGAGGGTCTGGCGGAAACGCGACGGCAACGGAACATTGAGCAGGTCGAACGAACTTTGGAATGCACGGCTCTCCCGTACGACCGGCACTTCCGTACCCCACGAGTCGCTTTGCCGCGACACATCACGGACGCGCAGTCCAAACTCGAACTCGTCTATCGACTCATTCGGCACGTAGATAAACGCCGCGGGCACGGTTGATCCCGTCAAAATCGCCACATCGAGGGCCTCGGAGGAGTGCACGACAACACCTGGGATGCACAACGTATCGCAGCGATGCGAGTAATCGATCACGACAGGAGCAGTTGAGGCGTTGAACGCCACGACCTCCGAGGTCCATTGAGAATCAAACGCTCCGCTGACTCCGGTTGCCACGATCGGTACGAGAACGCGAGTCGATTGGGCAGACGCGGGTAACGCGGCAAGGATGATGATGACGACGAGCAGAAACGTTTTGAGAGTGCGCATAGTGGCAGGGTCTACTGCGGCGTAATCATCGTGAGCTCCTGCGTCACGTTGTTCGTCACCGAGACCATCGCCCAGAGTCGTTGCGTAGCATTGGTCGGCGAGATGCGTACCCGGATTCGATCGATACCTGCCAGTTCAGGCGCCTGTCCAAACTGGTCGAGCTGCGCGTACTCTGGCGTGAAAACATCGTTCGATTGCGGCGCAAGCATCGCAAGCTGAAAATCCTTCAGGGGCCGGCCCGTCACCATGTCAAAGAACTGCACGTGCACGCCGCTTCCGGCTCTGTCCTCGAAGTCGTAGATACGGAGAGTCTGGCGGAAACGGACCGGCAGCGGAACGTTGAGCAGGTCGAACGACCTTTGGAATGCACGGTTCTCCCGCACGACCGGCACTTCCGTACCCCAGGAGTCGATCTGTCGCGATACGTCACGAACGCGAAGACCGAATTCAACTGCATCGATCGACTCATTCGGGACGTAGATGAAGGCCGCGGGCACGGTCGATCCCGAAGTGACGTGCAGATCGCCGCCCTCGGCTAGGCCAAAGACGACCCCCGCTCCGCACTCTGTATCGCAGCGATGCGGATAGAGAATCAAGACCGGAACCGCGGAGTTGTTGAACGCTTCTGCTTCCGAGGTCCACAGCGAATCAAACGCGCCGCTCGCGCTGGTTGCCACGATCGGCACGAGAACGCGAGTCGACTGGGCAGAGGCGGGTATCGTGGCCAGAACGGTGGCGATGACGACAAGAAGTCTTTTGAGTGTAGGCATAAGCCATCATTCCATGGTGATGGACAGAGAGAGTCGGGCAGAGCGTAGAGGGCACCTATGTGCGCGCGCACACTGACGTGTGACGTCGGCTACCGCCATCGTGACGACACCAGTCGAATCGATTAAACGTCATCAGCGGCTGGCTGCACTACCAGAATGAGCCCACTCGGCGATCCATCTCCATTGGCGAGATGTAGTGATCCATCCCGTTGCGAAGGATGAAGCAAAACCGGATGTCTTCTTCGCTTGCCCGCAGAAGGGCCTGTTCCATCGCACGCAAGTCTTCACCCAAAAGGATTTCTTCATGCACCGCGGCCATCAGCTCACGGATTGTCAGCAATCCCTCAGACGCGTCGTACCAGACCACGCGCTCCCCTCGGATATCGTCCGCGAATCCGAATGATGAGATCGGACGCACTCCACGTGCGAGGCATAACTCATCGAGGGAGGCACAACGCCGGGCAACTACGGCTCCGTGTCTGAACGCATCGTGCCTTCCGATCCGGGATTCGAAATAGGGAACGATGCGCGCGCGCATCGAGTCACGGACACCACCGATGACCATCCCATACCCGAAGCAGAACGTGAAGTACCCGGCAAATAGAACGCCGAACAGGTTGAACGGAGATCGTGTTGCCGGTGTCAACAGTGCTGTTGCGGAAACCCACAAGGCGCTCAACGGCAAGTCCCGTGAGAGGAAGCCCGCAGCCAAGCGACCCCGCCACGCCGACGATGGCCGTCCGCAAGTGACGCCGAGGATAACCACCGATGTACCAAAACTCACTCCTCGTTCGACGATCGATCGCGTTTCGTCGTTACATCGACTTCGGGTGGTTGGGAGTGAGAAATTGCAACCCGCGAAGGGCCTGCTACTCAAGCACGAAACGACGGATACCTGCCACGCGATCAAAGCCGGCATCGAACGTGGCGATCCACTCGATGCCGCGATTCAGCATAACGGCCGCGTGCACGGCATCGCGAGCGGATAGGCCCTGATGCTCCGCCAAGAGGTCGCGCGCACGATTCGTATCCGCAAGCGTGACGTCGAAGACCTTCGGACAAATGGCTACGAAGAGGTCGTAGACCTCGCGCCCCAGATCTAAACGGTGCAACTCAGAGTAGCGATAGAGAATCTCCTGGAGGACCTCGGTGCTCGTACAACCCTCAATTTCGTTTCGACGCACGGATTCAAGGAAGCGCAAGGAAGGCTCGCGATGCGGGTGTTCGCGTCCCGCCACGTACATCGGGATGTTCGCATCGATGAAAACGATCACCGGCGTCCGGCTGCGATCTCTGCGAGCATCTGCTCAATGTCGGCCGTCGGTGCGTTCAGAGCGGCGAGCCGCGCCAGTGGATCGAAAGCGTCATCCGTCTCGATCGAGACGCGAACCATAGCGTGATCGCTCACGCCCGTCAGAGGCTCAACCAAGCGGAGCGTGTTTTCGCTGGCGTCATACTCGGCAACGATAGCGCGTGACATCGACAACTATTGTAACCCTACGTCTCCTCCCTTTCCCGCCTCATGACCACAATCATCACGCTCGCCGAAACCACCAGCGCTCCTCCGAAGATTACGATCTGACGGGGATTGCGGAAGATCACCGCGCCCGTGGTGAACATGATCGAGTAGACCATCACCACCCCCGCCGCCCACGCCAGGGCATTGCGTGACAGCTCGCCGGGAATCGGTGAAATCCCGCTCTCTCGCGCGATCACCCCCCACCCCGGCCCGGCCGGCCGCACCTTCTTGTAGAACGCATCGAGCGTCGCGCGCGGCTCCGGGCGCGTCAGCATTGTCACGCTCAGCCAGACCACCGTCGTCGCGAGCGTGGTGATGATCAGACTGATGGCGAAGCCCTTCGGCGACGACCCGTCGATGAAGTTGCGCAGCGTCAGCGAGACCACCAGCGCCGCCGCCATCGCGCTCACTTCCGACCATGCGTTAATTCGCCACCAGTACCAGCGCAGGATGTAGACCAGTCCGGTCCCCGCGCCAAGCATCAGCAGGAACTGCCAGGCGTGGCTGATCTGATCCATGAACTGCGTGGCGATGAGTGAGAGCACCAGCGTCAGCGCCGTCGCCAGTCGGGCGGCCAGGACGTAATGCCGCTCCGTGGCGTCGCGCTTGATGAAGCGCCGGTAGAGGTCGTTGACCAGATAGCTCGATCCCCAGTTCATCTGCGTCGCCTGCGTCGAGCTGAAGGCGGCCACGAACGACGCCAGCATCAATCCGCGAAGACCGCCCGGCAGAAGGTCGACCATGGCCCGCACGTAGTTGATCCCGGGATCGCCCTCATGCACCGCCCCGCCGTACATCACCAGCGTACACAACGCCGTGATCACCCACGGCCAGCTTCGGAGCGCGTAGTGGGCGATGTTGAAGAAGAGCGCTGCGCTGCGCGCCTCCTTTTCATTGCGGCAGGCCAGCATGTTCTGCACGACGTAGCCACCGCCGCCCGGCTCCGAACCGGGATACCACGACGCCCACCAGTTCAGGCAGAGCAGCGCGGCCATCATGATGGTCGGCACCATCCAGACCCCGTCGCCCGAGGGCCAGAACGACATCGCGGCCGCGGACGTCCCGAACGTCGTCCCCGGCGGCGACCCCGCCGGATGGGCGAAGGCCAGCTTTGCCTTCAACACGTTCACGCCACCGACCGCGCTCAACGCCACCACCGCCAGGATGATCGCCCCGGCCATTTCAAATAAGTACTGCACGCCGTGGGTCGTGGCCACGCCCCAATAGCCGGAGTAGACGGTGTAGGCGAAGACGATGATCAGGCAGGCGAAGAGCGCGCCGCGGTTGGAGATGCCGAGAGTCCCCGCCAGCACCTTGGCCATGCCGAGGTTCACCCAGCCCATGACGATGATGTTCGCGATCAGGCCGAGGTAGGCGGCGCGGAAACCGCGGAGGAAACCGGCGGGGCGGCCGGCGTAACGCAACTCCGTCAGCTCCACGTCGGTCACCACTTCGGCGCGGCGCCAGAGGCGGGCGAAGAAAAAGACGGTGAGCATGCCCGATCCGAGCATCGACCACCACAGCCAGTTCCCCGCCACCCCGTTCTTCACCACCATCTCCGTCACCGCCAGCGGCGTATCGGCGGAGAACGTCGTCGCCACCATGGCCGTGCCGGCCAGCCACCACGGCATCGAGCGGTGGGAGAGGAAGTAGTCGAGCATCGAGCGCTTGGCCTTGCGCCCGAAATAGAGGCCCATCCCGATGATGAGCGCGAAATAGGCGGCGACGATGGCGTAGTCGATCGTTCCGAGATGCATCAGCGTGTGATCCCGGTGCCGCGTGGAGCGAGTCCCGGAATGGTGACCGGCAGCTTGCCGGTGACCGGCGCCTCGCCGAACAGCGCTTGCACCGCGGCGAGCTGCATGACCGGCTGAATGCCGTACGCGCAAACATACGTGCCGACGGTGGGGATCTCGCGAAGAAGGTAGGGGGTTCCGAAGGAGATGGCGATCGTCGGAACGCGCGGCGCCAGCTCGGCGAGCAGCTTCGATGCAACCTCGGGGACCGCGATCGAGCCCGAGCCGGAGCGGGCACGCACGGCAAGCGCGAAGACGACGACATCCGCATTCTTCGCGGCAGCAGCGATCGGGGCCACATCCGTCGTCCGCGAGTCGACCAGGAAGGTCTGCGGCGGATCCGTAACGCGTTTCCGCATCTCGCGCTCGAAGTCCGGCAACGGCGATACGGTCTCCGGAAAATCGCTGACGGTGACGATGACGACGCGTGCGCTTTTCTTCACCGGCAGCGACCCGCTCTGCTCGCGCACGAGCGTGAGGGCGCGGCGGGCGATGTTCGCCGCCAGGTCGCGATGCTCCTTCGTGTCGATGCCGCTGAAAATCTCATCGTACGTTCCGATGGGGGCTCCGGCGAACGACTTTGCGTCGAGGATGCGCCGCACCGACTCATCGATCCGCGCCTCGCTCAGCCGCCCGCTCTTTACCGCCGCCTTCACCGCCGCGACGGCCGCATCGACGTTCGGCGACATCAGGATCTGGTCCTGCCCCGCCTCGATGGCGCGGATGGCCGCCTCGCCGGCATCGAAGTGTTCGGTGATGCCGCCCATGTCCATGGCGTCGCTGACGACGAGGCCGTCGAACTTCATGTCGCGCCGCAGCAACTGTCCGACGATCTTCTTCGATATCGTCGCCGGCATGGTCCCGTTCTGCGGCACCTCGGATGCCGCCGTTCCGTACGGGTTCTCCCCCGCCCCATACTGACGAACCGGCACGACCTCATCGTCCAGCGACGGCACGGCAAGATGCCCGATCATGATCGACCGCACGCCCGCATCGATGGCCGCGCGGAATGGCAGCAACTCGACCCGATCGAGCCGGGCCCGGTCGACGCTGAGGATCGGAAGCGAGCGATGCGAATCGACGTGGGTATCGCCATGTCCCGGAAAATGCTTGGCCGTGGCCAGCACATGCTCCGCCTGGATGCCCTTTATAAAACTCACCACGAACCGGCTGACCTCGGCCGGATCCTCGCCGAAGCTGCGCGTATTGATCACCGGATTGTCGGCATCGACATTCACGTCCGCGATCGGCGCATAGATGTGATTCACCCCCACCAGCCGCGCCTCCCGCGCCACCACCCGCCCCTCGGCCTCGGCAAGCGCCGGATCCCCCGTCGCCGCCACCGCCATCGCCCCCGGCCAGTAGGTGGTGTCGAGGAATCGCATCCCCATCCCCGACTCGAGATCCGCGCTGATCAGCAGCGGCACCCGCGCCTCCGCCTGCAGCCGCCCGCTCAGCACCGCCGTCTCGTAGACGTTCGACATCGACCAGATCACGCCGCCGACATGGTTCTCCCGAACCTGGTGCATCAGCTCCTGATACCCCCACGACGACTCCGCCATGAAGACGCCGCGCCCCTGAACGACGAACAGTTGCCCGATCTTTTCATCGAGCGAGAGGTCATCAACTTTCGGAATGTGATGCTGCGGGACCGACGCACACATCGAGCCCAGAAAGCCTAGCACGGCGATGACAAGTGTTCGGACGCGTGACAAACGCGAAAGGATAACCCGCGACGCGCCGGAGGCGCCGTCGGACCGGAGCGCTGGCGTCTCGCCGGCTGCTGAGCGGCTGCCAAGCTCCGGCACAGACAAGAGTGTCTGTGCCACATTCGGCCCGGCAAGACTCCACCATGCTGCTACTACCGACGGCCAATGTGGCACAGACACTCTTGTCTGTGCCGGAGCTTGGCAGACTCCAACTCCGCGAGCCGCTGCCGCCTACTTCGAAACCGACTTCTCAGCCATTCGTTCCTGAACCCAGAGATTCAAAAGCGTCTCCGGCGAGACACCCTGAGCATCCGCTGCTGTCCGAAGTTGTTCGGCCAGATCTCGCTGCAGTGGAAGTAGATCGACGAGCTCCGAAGGTCGACTTCAAACTCCGCTGGGTTCGTCTGATCCCAGTGGTCGCTCAGATCGTATCGTCCCAGTACTCACCGACGGCCTCGTGAGACGAGGAGCCCGAGATAGGTGTTTTACGTTCGCACATACACGATCCGCGCCGCGACGATGACGTCAAATCTCGTTTACGGCCACGCTGGTTCGAACATGTGGAGAGTGTGGCAAGCCCGAAGCGACGTCAGGCAAGGCCTGCCGGATGGTTTCGGTAAGTAGCGCAATGCGGACGCCGACCAAGACTTCGAGCCTCTGCCACCATTCGATCGTTAAGGCGATGACCTGAGGTCGAGCCGTTTGATTGTCGATCTCCTCGAAGGTACCAAGCTTAAAGACCGGCCCGCCGCTCATCCCATATGGTTCAGGGACGGCAACGATCTTCCCGAAACGATCCACCATCCGTTCTCTCTCGAATGACATGATGAAGTGCGTTCGAGGATCGTAGCCGAGGCGCTCATACTTGTCTCGCCCTGACGGCTGGCCGCCGTAATAAACCGTGCTTTGTTGAAACTTGAAGCCAGGCAGCGGTCTATTCTCGGAGCCGGGAAATCCGACAAAGCCATATGAAGTCTGGCTTGCCGGCAAATCGCCGACATCGAGGTCTGATGGCGACAGCGGTGGAGTACCTGGTGGCTCCAGCATTGCGGCTGTGTCAAGAACGAGAAAAGCGATGTCGTGCTCGAAATCTGGCGTGCCAGTGTCCCGCGAAGGCCCCGTTGAATATGCAACCCCACCGAAAGGAACGATCCTCGTTTGGCCGGGCATCTGGAGGTTGAATTGGTTCCGCGCGTGAAGAACATGCGCCGCCGTAACGAGTATCAGTCTCTCGTGGAGCTGAAGGAGAAACCCTGATCCGATCGGTGCTCCCTCGTCCCCACGGACTCCGTAGATTGGGCAGACAAACTGTTGCACTTCATGCTCGAGCCCAGCCAAAGTCGCATGAAATCGCCTCACCCTATCGTCAGCCCCGTAAGGCGGCGCCGATGCCACAGCACTGACAAGGGACTCGGCTCGTTTCTGATTAATCGATACGGGCGCGGAACGAGGGGCGACACCTGGTTCACCGCGGAGAAAACCGGCGATGCTAAGATCTTCGTCAAGCTCGGGCCAATGAAGACCTACACCATCTCCGATTACCTCGACGTTCTGGCGTTCGGCAGGTGAAGCAGCGAGCAAGCGCGGGAACCATGCAATGGGTACGGATATGGTTCGACCGTCCGCGATACGAACGACGATGTCCGACTCGGTAACAGAGGCGTCGACCGCGCGCTGGTCAGTTTCGATAGCTGAAGTAGTCATTCCACTCATCGACAAACTCATCACGGTGCCGGAGCACATGGATTGCGATCCGGTTCAACTCGTGCGAAGCAAATCCCGCACATGATGCCAGTTCCACCGGCTCTAGCCAAAACTTCGCATGCTTACGTCCCTCGCGGACGTGAATGTGAGGAGGCTCTCCGCGCTCGTTGCTGTGAAAATAGAATCGGTAAGGACCGATCGTTACGATGCCTGGCAAGGTTCATCCTCGCATTCACATTTGATCGTTCCCCTACTTGATCACCGCCCGCACCCCGATCGTACCCGTCGCATTCGGATCGTCCTTGGAGGAGACCGCGATCTTCTCATCCAGCGCGCCGGCCTTCGCCCGTGCGCCGTCGACGGTCACCGTCAGCGCCTCTTTCCCCTTCGCCGGCAGCTTCCTCTTCGCGTCGTACTCGTAGTAGAGGCACTTGCACGCCGAGCGCGCTACCGTGATCGACAACGGCGTCGATGTCAGATTCGTGATCTCGAACTGCCGCACCGCCCTCGTCCCCTTTCGAATCGCCCCGTAGTCCGCAACCTCGGGGGCGATCCTGATCGATGCCGCGACAGGCACTGGAACCGGTATCCCCGCGGGGGCCGCCGCCGTGTCCGGGCTCGTCGTCGACGCCGGCTGCTCGATGACCTGCGCCGAGGCCGGCTTGTGATCCGAGCTGGCCCGCCAGATCAGCCATCCGATGACGCCGAGGACCACCACACCGATGACCAGCATCAGCAGCACGCGCGACCCGTTGCCTGACGGGCGGTCGACCGGCACGTCGTAGTTCGCGATCCCGTGATCCGTCACCGGCTCGGACGGAACCAGCGGACGGTTCCCCGGCGTCGTCCCCATCCTCTGCGTCTCCCCGAACCCTGGCGCCGTCGCGCCGGTCCCTCGCCCCTCCAGCTCGCCGAGCTTTCGAAGCGCGTCATCGATCGACGCCACCAGCCTCTGATACTCCGCTGCCAACTGCTCGTTCGGCGCATCCGGAATCATCCGCGTGAGCGCGTCGCGATGCGTCCCGTAACGCTGCCGGACCACCTCGATCTCCCGCGCCCGATCCCCCCGTTTGACATTCACCGTCCCAAAATCGTCAGACATCCATCACCTCGGAGTGGACATCTTTGCAAAATCCGGGCGGGGCGACAAATGGGGACGGAACGAACGCCTCAAAAGCCGGTGGGCGACATCGCCGGGAAGTACGTCGGATCGGTGGTGCTGTTGTCGATCACCGATGCGTAAACGCCGAGGCCGACGTCGCTCTGGAAGATGACTCGGGCATCGCTCAGATCGGCGTTGCCGGCATCGAAGAAGAACCCCGAGGTGATGCTCGTCGGGCCGATGATCCCGTAGGGCTGGATGGTCATCGTCCCGTCGCTGACGTGGTTGCCGTTCTTGTCATACAGGCTCCACGTGACGTGCGCCTCCGCGTTCTGCAGGTTCACGGCCCCAATGTTCGTGCGGAACGAGGCGTCCGAGCGCAACTGGATCAGGATTCCGTTCAGCAGCAGATTGCCCGTCCGCTCCGCGTGGAACCCCTGACCGAGCGTTCCGTTGGCGGTCTGCGCGTAGATCCTGCTGGTGACGATCAGCGGCGTATCGGCCTCGATGGAGATCGCCCCGAGTCCGGTCTTCCCGAAGATCGTAGCCACCGCATCGTCGTAGGCCACCCCCTGCCCCTTCGGAATGACCTTGTGGACGCTGTTCGCGAAGGCCGCGCCGTTGTTCTGATTCCCGACCGGAACGAACACGAGCGAGACGTTGGAGTCAGACGACGACGGATTGAAGATCCGAACATCGGTCCGAAAGACGCCGACGCTCCCGGCGATGGTCAGGTAGTAGCTGTCGGCGGAAGCAGCAATGGGGAAGGCAAGCAGGCAAAGCAGGGCCAGACGAAGACGCATGAAATTTGGAACCTCCGGGGGGCATGTTAGTCGAACGCCGAACTCGCTTCCCCGCGAAATTCTGACTAAACTCCATCCGTTTGGCGCGTTTCTTCCACTTCCTCGGGCGCTGCGGAATGCCGCCTTGTTACGCGGGGAATGAACAGACATGACTGACATACGCTTCCGCTTTCAACTTCCCAAGGTCCTCAACGCGCTGGCGTACTTCGCCTCGCATGGCATCCGTGATCTCACGAAGTTGAAAGCCGCGAAGTTGCTCTACTACGTGGACAAGTATCACCTCTTGAAATACGGACGGCCGGTGCTCGGCGATCACTACGTCTGCATGGACTTCGGACCCGTTCCCTCTGACACTCTCAACTTCCTGAACAATGCCCTGGGCCGCGAAGTCGAGTACGGACCCAAGTTCGAGCCCGTCCGCGAGCTGTTCGAGCGGACGTTGAGGATCGAGCCTGGGAAGAACCCGGTACTGGCAGCGGCGTCCGAGCCGGATACGTCGGTGTTCTCCGCCTCCGATCTCGAGGCGCTCGACCACGTCATCGAAAAGTACGGAAAGTACTCAGCGAGTGAGTTAGTCGACCTCACCCACGCGGATGCCACGTGGCAAGTTCCTGATCGTGTACGAGAGGCTGGCGGAACCGAGGAGATCCCGTATCAGCTCTTCTTCGAGAATACCGACGAAGACCTGCTCAAGTTCGTCGAGGCCGAGCAGGAGGATCGCGACTTCCTGTTGGCGCTGCAGCGGGCGTGATCCAGTTCCCAAAGAGTCTCGTCCTCGACCGGCTCAAAGAGCTGCGGCGAGGGTCAGTCTGCCGATGGTGGCACCCGGAGATGGATAAGGGGCGTGGACGCCACAAGTTCGCTGTGATCCTGAACCGCGAGTGGCCACCGGACGACGGCGTGGTCTTCTTTGCGCTTGCCACCTCGAAGACGAAGCACTTCGAATCGCGGTTCATGCAGGACTCCATCATTCGCATTCCTGGTCAGCGCTACTCCTTCCTGCCACTCGATACGATCGTGAAGTTGATGGAGATATCAACCATCGACATGCAAAGCCTGGCGGAAGCCACGAACCTGGAAATATCAGGCGATCTGACTGGGGATGACATCGGCAATATCGATGGCGTGCTGAGTCGATCGAGGGTGATCGATGAGGCGATACTTGGTCGGATTCGATGACGGCGACCTCGGGCCGCCTTGAGTACGATGGCTCGAAACCAATCTTGCTTGTACGAGGGCACCTCATCCTACCGTCCAAGTGTCCCGAGGCCATCGGACGGTCTCGAAGACAATGATCTACACTTACGTCCTTCAGCTGGCCACCACCAGGTGCGAAGCCTCGTGACGGGCAAGGGAGGTCCGATGGAATGGAAACAACACTGTTACCGCGTTGGAAGCCATTCGGGAGGCTGGGACGATCTTCCTGCCGAGCCCGACGAACTAGACGCACTTATCTCAGCTTCGCGAAAACGCATTGAGCCTTGGCTATCGGCCGTATTCCAGGCAGAACACCTGAATCTTTTGTTGGGCAGTGGCTTCACTGCCGCCGTCGGATACATGTCGGGTGCTCCGGCCGCGAGTATGGCGACGGTGAAGTTCGGGACAACGTACGATGCGGCCATCGACGCGCATGCGGAAGCTGGTGCCAAGGGAATGAAAAGGGCACCTGCGAATATCGAGGATCAGTTTCGCAGTGCCATTGCATTGCTGGAAGGGCTGGAGATAATCAACACTGGCGGCGCGGCCAAACTGCTCAAAACCGCCATAGGCACACAGATGTCCGCGTTCTTGGCGTCTTTGCTGAAGACAGAGAGCGGCATCGCAAAAGGAAAGGACCCGCCTTCCCGCGAGAAAGCCCAGGCTGCGCTTCAATCCTTCCTGTTGAGTTTCGCTAGCCGCGCCGCCTCTCGCGAACGACTCCACGCGTTCACCACCAACTATGACCGTCTGATCGAGCACGGATGCGATCTAGCCGGACTGCGTATCATCGACCGATTCGTCGGCGCGTTGAATCCCATTTTCAGAGCGTCCCGGGTCGAGGTGGACGTGCACTACAACCCGCCTGGCATTCGGGGTGAACCGCGATTCATGGAGGGCGTGATCCGTCTCACCAAGCTGCACGGCTCGCTGGACTGGTTCTTCGACAAGGACGAACGGCGGATTCACCGCAAGGGGATCCCGTTCGGCGCGCCTGCTGACCACACCGACGTACCGAAGGAGCCTTTTGATACGGTGATGATTTATCCGAACGCAGCGAAGGACGTGGAAACCACGCAGTACCCCTACGCAGAACTGTTCCGCGACTTAGCGGCTGCCGTCTGCCGTCCTAACGCCGTTGTGGTGACCTACGGGTACGGGTTTGGTGACGACCACGTCAACCGGGTCCTGCTGGACATGCTGACGATTCCGTCCACGCACTTGGTCATCGTCGCGTACACGGGCAATGACCGCTTGAAGGCTTTCTGCGCGAAGACCCGAGACGCGCAGGTGTCGCTGCTGGTTGGTGAGCATTTTGCCGATCTTGGCACCTTGGTCGAGAACTACCTTCCCAAACCGGCGCTGGACTACATCACCGCTCGCATGACGGAGTTGATGAAGCATCGCCCAATTGACACAAAACCGGACGACCCATCGCCTTTTGTGGTCCCCCCGATAGGTGGCGGCGCGTGTTGAGGCAAATATGACGACCCCCATCGAGCGATTGGCGAATCTTGTGGTAGGCGCAGTCGAGTCCGTGTCCGGACGAAGTTCGCGTACTGTTGGACCTCGACGCGCCACACGCCACGGCGTTGAACACCGGCACACCCTCGGCCTTTCCACGCCTGAATGGGTACGTTCTCATACCGAACGAAGCCGGAGCGACCGTCGCGTATATCGTCTGGATCGGCATCGAACGCTCGCCGTATCCAAAGCGGGCGGGGCTCAAGGACTTCGGCTTGATCGATCTCCCGTTCCCGCTGCGCAAGATGTCAGTGTCGCCAGTCGGGACGTTGACCTCTCGGCCCGATCGGGCGTTAGGTACTACGAAGTACGAACTGTCGCGCGGTGTGGTGGCCTTTCCCTCTGTCGGTGACCAAGTCCTGATCCCGACGCCGGAGCAGGTGGAGGCTATCGTCGGGGGTAAGGACAGCGACAAGCGAGTGCGAATCGGCGCTTCGCCCATGGCGTCCAACGCCTCTATCGTTGTGGACCCTGACAAGCTCTTCGGGCGGCATCTTGCAGTGCTGGGCAACACTGGAAGCGGGAAATCCTGCACGGTTGCCGGACTGATACGGTGGTCCATGGATGCTGCGAGGAAAGCTATTCGGGACGAGGGGAAGATAGGCGTACCGAATGCGCGCTTTATCGTGCTCGACCCGAACGGCGAATATGCCACGGCGTTCGCAGACCAAGGGGACAAGTTACGCTTGTTTCGTGTTCCTCCAGTGGTCGGTGTCGAGCGCCCGCTGGACGTTCCCGCCTGGTTGTGGAGCGGGCATGAATGGACTGCTGTGGCTCACGCACAACCTGGGGCGCAACGTCCGCTGCTCATGCAGGGTCTTCGCGAGCTGAAAAGCGGGCAAATGGAAGGCGTACCACGCGAGGCTACTATTCGCCGATACTTGGTGTCGTACTCAACTCGGATTTCTGCATTGCTGAGCACGGGAACGCAGACATTCGCGGGTGGTCCGCGCCCGAGATTCGACTGCGCTCATTTGCTTGAAGCGATTGCGCACGACTGCGCGCAGTTCGCTGAAGAAGTAGAGCATCCAACCAGCGACCAACTCTTAGCGATAGATAGACAGACGACCGAAGTTATTAACGCACGTAGGAGTAAGGGCAATCCTAAGTTTTTTGACGACTTCATGATAACTGACCTTGAGGAGGTCCGAAGGAGTCTCGACGCGCTAGCCAGGACACTACCTGACTTGGGGAGCGCAGCACCGATCGGTGAAGATGCGCCGATATTCTTCGACGTGAACATGCTTGCAGAGCATTTGAATAGGGTTGCGACCGAGCAGGGAGGCAACGTTGCAGGGTTCATCTCGACACTGGGATTACGTATCCGCGGAATGCTAGCTGACCCACGCCTCGGGGCCGTGATTGGGCGCGATCCGCCAACGACCTTCGGTACTTGGCTGAAAGACTACGTCGGTGACAACGGTTCAAGCAACGGTCAACTTGCTGTAGTCGATCTTTCACTAGTCCCTTCGGAGGTCGTCCACATCGTCGTTTCCGTTCTGGCCCGATTGATATTCGAGTCATTGCAGCGATACCGGCGTAGTCATCCAACGGGGCAGACCTTACCCACGGTGCTAATTCTCGAAGAGGCACATACGTTCGTTCGGCGAGGTAGAGACGACGATGGTCCGGCAGAGAATCCGAGCCACCTCTGCCGCGAAACATTCGAGCGCATCGCACGCGAGGGCCGTAAGTTTGGCTTGGGGTTGGTGCTATCTTCGCAGCGACCTTCGGAATTGTCACCAACAGTGTTGGCCCAATGCAACACGTTTATTTTGCATAGGATTGTCAACGACGCCGACCAGAATCTCGTTGCCCGCTTGGTACCCGACAACGTAGGTGGATTGCTCCGAGAGTTGCCTAGTCTCCCGTCTCGACAAGCTATTCTGTTGGGTTGGGCCACGCCGATTCCAATGCTGGTAGAGATCGAGGAACTTCCTTACGAACACCGCCCACGATCCGCCGACCCTGATTTCTGGGACGTTTGGACCTTGGCGGAAGAGCGAACGGTGGATTGGAGTGCAATCGCTAAGAACTGGTCAGGCGAGAGCTAACGATGAGCGTGAAGTTGATCAATTGTTAGCGGCGCGGCTTAAGCGCTCGCGTCGGCTTCCGATCGAACACTGCAACAAGAACGCACATCGTGCACTCTAGCCCTTCGGCGAGCCGAATGAGCATCGAGAGGCTTGGGATCTTCACCCCGCGTTCGAGGTTGCTGATGAACGGCTCGTTCGATTCACAGCGATCGGCGAGCTGCTTTTGAGTGAGGCCGCGCGCGGAGCGGAGAGCGCGAAGATGAGCGCCAAAGACGTTGCCTTCTGAGCCGCGTTTTGACGGCATGTTACGAGTGTCTCCACTTGACAAACGCTGCCTGCGAACATATCCTAGTGGATAGATTAACGCGGAGGCATTCGATGCAATCACCCACCCCCCACGACATCCGCCGCATCTTCCTCACCCCTCGTCCCAACGTCGCGCTCATGACGGCGGCCGATCTGCTCGGAACCACGCTGAAGGAGCTGAAGCGGGACATTGATGATGGGGTGATTGTAGCGGTTTCGACTCCGCTCGGGCCGCGGCTGAGCAAGGAAGAGCTGATCGCGGCGGCGATGCAGCGGTGGGAGCAGTCCGTCATCGAGGATGCGCTGGGGGATGACGCGGCGTCCGTGCTTCCGGAGGCGGTCCGGCTGGTGGAGTTGCGGGCGCGGGTGCCGCGGTATCAGCGGGACGTGTTGCGGGAGCTGGCGCGGCGGGGGGGGGACTTCGGTCGATGCGGTGCTGGCGCGGGAGCTGGAGGATGTGGCGTCCGCGCATGCCGAGGAGCTGGCGTCGGCGCTGCCGGAGCTGCGGGCGGCGATGGGGTAACGGAGCGCTTCGCGCGTTGTCGGTTGTCGGTCGATTGCGGCGCGGTTACGCGCGCGGAGGCGCGCCGGACAATCCAGCCTCGCGCTTGGCGCGGGGTACGTTCGTGGTCCAGGAATTGCGGCCGCGGAGGCGGCCGCGACAAAACCGTCGGCAGGATACGTCGCAATCACCTCGATCGCTCGACCTTTGCAGCGGCCGCCTCCGCGGCCGCAAATCCGGGTCGCACCCAAACCCCGCGCAAAGCGCGGGGCTGCTTTGTCCGGCGCGCCTCCGCGCGCGTGTCGCACGGCGTCGCGGTCCTGCCGAAGCTCCTATCTCCAGCTCCGCCGGACACCCTGCCCATCTCGTTAAAGACTTCGATTCCCTCGGTAGGGGACTTCGTACCCCTCGGTAGGGACTCCGTTCCCCTCGGTAGAGGCCCCTGCTCCTCTCGATAGAGACCCCTGCTCCTCTCGATAGAGACCCTTGCCCCTCTCGATAGAGACCCCCGTCCCTCTACGTAGAGACCCTTGCCCCTCTCGGTAGAGACCCCCATCCCTCTACGTAGAGACCCTTGCCCCTCTCGGTAGAGACCCCCGTCCCTCTACGTAGAGACCCCTGCCCCTCTACGTAGAGACCCTCGCCCCTCTACGTAGAGACCCCTGCCCCTCTACGGAGAGACCCCCGTCCCTCTACGTAGAGACCCCCGTCCCTCTACGTAGAGACCCTTGCCCCTCTACGTAGAGACCCCGCCCCCTCTCGGTAGGGACTTCATCTCGTTTGAAAGGGACTTGGCTCGCTTACAAGGCCCACAAACTTTCTGCCGCCGGATACGGCATCCGTGAGGAGAGGTGGAAAATTGCTTTGCATATCAATGGCTTACGTGCGTCCTCAACAAATCACTTGACTGTCGAGCCCGGTGGATATATATTTCGAGTTACGCGGAGGCGACACTTGAGCCATGGTGTCCGATTCCCGAGCGAGAGACCGGTGGGATGTTGAGGACCGTTCTCGAATGAGGTGCTGAGTCCGTCGAGCTTGAGCAAGGGCAAAACGGAGCCAGATACAAGTGGAGTTGAGCGGTAGCTCCTCCAGCCTCGTCAAAACATCCGTTCCTCCGGGGTTCGCGGCCTTCGGGGGCAGTCGACGGACGGTATGCGACGTCCGCTCTTTGGCATCTCACCCGGTACGGCGTCCGGTCTGCGCACACAGCCCGGAACGCCGTCCCATAACCGATTGCCCTTTACAGGGCAGGAAAGGAGTTCATCGTGTTAGACAAGAATGCAGTCAGTCAAACAAACGCCGCCACGGCGGCAGAAGATCCGGCTATGACGCCGGAAGCGATCGTGGAGCAGCTTCGCGTGTTGCAGGGTCATATCCCCAACTACGTGCAGTTGTCGGTCCCCGACGCGGCGACGCTCCGGACCGCGTCGAACGTCCACCCGGACTTTTCGCAGTCGGCCATCGACGCCGTCGGCGCATCGCCGAGGCTGGAGGCGACCGTCGGTCAGAGCGCCGAGACGTTACAGGGTATGGCTGAGACGGCCGCTCGTCTGGCGAAGGTCGAAGAGGAATTGCGGGCCATGCTGGACGGCGTTTCCTCGTCAATCCTGACGCTTCGCCACAGCGTCGGGCATGCAGCACTGCTGGCGTACGAGGTCAGCAAGCGGCTCGTCAAGGAGCCGGAGCACGCCAACCTGCTGCCGCACGTGGCCAGCATGCGGAAGGCCAACCGTCTGGGACGGAACCGCAAGGCCAAGGCACAGACGCCGGCGCCTGCACCCGCTCCGGAACCGGTACCGGCACCTTCGCCGGCACCAGTACCTCACGTCTGAGACAATAACCCCCGGTCGGCCGGGCGCGCCTTCGTGGCGCGCCCGGCCATTTGGAGGATTCGTATGAGCAAACCCAAACCCAAACCCAAGCCCAAACCCAAACTCAAAGTCGACGTCGAGGGCATCCTCGAGACGCTCTCCTCGATACGCCAGAAGATTCCGATGCTGGCCAAGAACCCCGCGAAGCCAAAGCCGCCGGCCGAGGATACAGTGGCCGATATGGGGGCCTTCGTCGCCGGCACCCCGGAGGAGATGGAAGCGTTCGAGATGGAGACGCTGGCCGACGCCCTGGAGTCGTTCGCCGATGAGCTGTCGGAGTCGATCGAGACGGCCCAGCAGAGGGCGATGGAGCAGGCGATGGAGATCTATTACGCGGCCGAGAAGCTGTCCAAGGACCCGGAGCATGCGCATCTGATCCCGTATGTCGAGGAGATGCGGAAGGTTTACCGCCGCGATTTCGGGAAGGACATTCCGAAGAAGAAGTAACTGCGCTGCGCGCGTTGTCTGCGGCTTCGCCGCGTTGTCGGTTGTCTGCGCTGCGGCGCGTTGGGGATTCGCGCGGCTGCGCCGCAGGGCACAGACAAGAGTGTCTGTGCCACATTTGATCTGCGGCTTCGGCGGGCTGCTGGGTTGTCGCCGCGGAGAGCGGGCGTCTCGCCTGCTCTCCGCGGCGATAACCGGCAACACGCACGAATCGCGCAGACAAATGTGGCACAGACACTCCTGTCTGTGCCCAGCGGCGCAGCCGCGCGAAACCCCGGCAACGCGCCGCAGCGCAGACAACCGACAACGCGGCGAAGCCGCAGACAACGCGCGAAGCGCATAAACTTCCCCCGGATGAAGATCTACATCGCCCAGCTCAATCCCACCGTCGGCGCGCTGGCGGCGAATGCGGAGATGATCCGGCGGGCGTATGCGGAGGGGGTCGCGGCGGGGGCGGACGTCGTCCTGGTGACGGAGCTGGCGGTGACCGGGTATCCGCCGCTGGATCTGCTCGACCGGGAGATCTTCGTCAACGCGGCGCTGGAGACGCGCGACGCGCTGGCGTCGATGACCGGCGACGTCACGCTCGTCTTCGGCTGCATCACCCGCAACGCATCGTGGTGCGGCAAGCCGCTGCACAACGCGGCCATCGTAGCCCGCAGCGGGAAGATCATCCTCGAACAGCACAAGTCGCTGCTGCCGACGTACGACGTCTTCGACGAGCTGCGCTACTTCGAACCGGGGCGCAGCGTCGGCGTCGTCGAGATCGCCGGCGTCCGGGCGGGGATCGCCATCTGCGAGGATTTCTGGTTTGACGACGAGATCCTCGGCACGAAGATCTACTGCCGCAATCCGATCGATGAGCTGGCGCGGCAGGGGGCGCAGGTCATCCTGAACATCTCGGCGTCGCCCTTCAACAGCGGCAAGCGGCGTTCGCGCTACGACCTCTTCTCGCGCATCGCCACGCGCTACGACGTGCCGCTGGTCTACGTGAATCAGGTGGGCGGCAACGACGAGCTCCTCTTCGACGGCTCGTCGATCGTCATCGACGCCAAAGGGCGGACGATCTACTGCGCGCCGGCGTTCGAGGAGCACAGCGCGCTGGTCCAGCTCGAGGGCGCGCCGTGCGAGTCGGTTCTGGTATTGCCGATCGACGCTGAGATCGGGATGGCGCTGAACCTTGGATTACGCGACTACATCCGCAAGTGCGGATTCAAAGACGTCGTCATCGGACTCTCCGGCGGCATCGACTCGGCGGTCACGGCCGCCATCGCCGTCGAGGCGCTCGGCGCGGAGCACGTCACCGGCATCGCCATGCCGTCGCCGTTCTCGTCGCAGGGCTCGGTCGATGATGCGCGCGTCCTCGCGGAGAACCTCGGGATCGCCTTCCACACGGTCCCGATCGGGCCGATCTATCAACCGTACGAGGATGCCTTCAACGCGCTCTTCGGCAATACGACTTTCGACCTGACGAACGAGAATGCCCAGGCGCGCATCCGCGGCAACATCCTGATGGCGTGGTCGAACCGAACATGGTCGAACGGTACAAGGGCGATGGTCCTCTCCACCGGCAACAAGTCGGAGCTGGCGGTCGGCTACTGCACGCTCTACGGCGACATGGCCGGCGGCCTGGCGCTGCTGGGCGATGTCTACAAGACGATGGTCTACCGCCTGGCGCGCTGGCTGAACCGCGGCCGCGCCGTGATCCCGGAGTCGTCGATCACGAAGCCGCCCTCGGCGGAGCTGCGTCCGAATCAGACCGATCAGGATTCGCTGCCGCCCTACGACGTGCTCGACGGGATCCTCAAGCTCTATATCGAGGAACGGCTGGAGGTCGACGCCATCGTCGCCGCCGGTTACGACCGCGAGCTGGTGGTGCGAATCCTCAGAATGGTCGATACGAACGAATTCAAGCGCCGTCAGGCGGCGCCGACGCTGCGGGTGTCGAACAAGGCCTTCGGCAGCGGACGGCAGATGCCGATCGCGCAACGGTGGAGAAGAGAATGAATCAAAACCAGAAACCAGAAAGGCAAAACCAGAAACCAGAAACTAGAAACCAGAAACGGAGGCGGAGCGCAGCATTCTGGTTTCTGGTTTCTGGTTTCTGGTTTTGCGTTGCCTGCAACCGGACGAACATCGATCGTGCAGAATGGAAGTCGATGCCGGCGAACGAGAAGACGTTCTATGTCCGCACGCTCCTCGGGCACGAGAAGGCGAAAGAGGCGAAGGGCGGCAATGACCGCGTCTTCACGCGGAGCGCGGATGACTATGTGAAACGGATCGACGATGCCTACGCCCACCGCGACCAGCGCAACGTCGATGCGATCTTCGAAGAAATGGGGAGAATTAAAACCAGAAACCAGAAACTAGAAACCAGAATGCTCCGCTCAGCCGCCGTTTCTGCTTTCTGGTTTCTGGTTTCTGGTTTTGCAACGACCAGAATGCTCCGCTCGGCCGCCGTTTCTGGTTTCTGGTTTCTGGTTTCTGGTTTTGCAACGACCAGAATGCTCCGCTCGGCCGCCGTTTCTGGTTTCTGGTTTCTGGTTTCTGGTTTTGCAACGGGGAGCCCTCACTGATGGCCGTCGTCCCGCATCCGCCGCTGGTTGACTATTACGAAGCGCCGGAACGGCGCGAACGATTCGTGCGCGATCTCTTCGACGACACGGCGCCATGGTACGACTGGTCGGTGGCGTTCCTCAGCTTCGGCTCGGGCGGGCGCTATCGCCGCGATGCGCTGGCGCGCGCCGGCCTCACGCGCGGCCAGCGCCTGCTCGACATCGCCACCGGCACCGGCGTGGTGGCCCGCGCGGCGCTGCCCATCATCGGCAGCACGAGCGACATCATCGGCATGGATCCCTCCATCGGCATGCTCCTGGCCGGCCGGGAGAAGGAGCACTTTCCGCTGATCGAAGCGGGAAGCGAGCATCTCCCCTTCCGCGACGAGTCGTTCGACATGATCACCATCGGCTTCGCCCTGCGGCATTTCGCCGATCTCGATGCCGTCTTCCGCGACTGCCGCCGCGTCTTGCGACCCGGCGGCCGCATCCTGATCATGGAGATCACCGCCCCCGCATCACGCGCCGCGCGCATGTTCCTCGGCGCGTACATGGGGGGCGTCGTGCCGGCGATGGCGACGGTGATCACGCGCAGCCGCAAGGTGGGACGGATGCTGGCCTACTACTGGGCCACCACGCGCGATTGCGTACGGCCGGAGGTGATCCTCGCGGCGCTGCAAGGCGCCGAGTTCGCGGATGCGAGCCGGCACGTCGAGCTGGGGATGTTCAGTGAGTACACGGGGAGGCGGTGATCCCACGGACATAGTGTCGATGCCCAGATCGGCGCTGCTCAAGGATGAAGGCGGAAGGATGAAGGATGAGCAGAAGCGATCGTTCATTCATCCTTCTGACTTCATCCTTCATCCTTCGAATTTCATCCTTCTTCCGCTGCCGCCGCCTCGTCCTGCTTCTCCTTCAGCCGCGCGATCTGGATCTGCAGGAACTCGCGCAGGGGGTCCCGTTGCTCCGGTTCCATGTCGGCGAAGGAGATTGCCGAGCGGAAGACGTACTCGGGGCCGTCGCCGGCGCGGCGCACCTGGACGAGGGAGCGCAGGACTTTGCATGGGATGTAAATGCCGCCGTAGCTGGGGAAGACCAGCGTGGCCGGCGCCCCGGCGCTGACAGGCGAACGATGGATGACCGCGGCACCGCTGAGGCTGAGGTCGATCAATTCGCCGTCGATGTCGGAAAGCTGCACGGGAATCGACGCCGTCGGGAAACGCTCAGAGCGACGTCGGTCTCGGCCGGAGGGCATGTTCCTATTCTACGTGACTGCGCTTCGCGCGTTGTCTGCGGCTTCGCCGCGTTGTCGGTTGATTGCGCTTCGCGCGTTACTTGAGTCGGGGCGACATGATTTCCAGGAAATCATGCGCGATCTTCGCCCCTGCCAGCTCGGCGGGACCGGCATCCTCGGCGATGATTCCGAAGGCGATGCGGGGGGACTCGGCCGGGGCGAAGGCGAGGATGACGCCGTCGAGGCCGTTCTTTCGTTCGCCGGCGGTGCCGGTTTTCATGGCGATCGAGATTCCCGGGACCTGCGCGCGGCGTCCCGTCCCCTTGGCATCGGTGACGACGGCCTGCATCGCGTGCACCATCGCCTCGGCGGCGGCGGGGGATGCCAGGCGCACGCTGCTCTGCGGCTGCGCCTTGGCGACGACGTCGCCGAGGATCGAGCGGCGCTGCACGAGCAGCTTCGGCGTGGTCAGCTCGCCGCGGTTGGCCATCATCGAAGCGATCATGGCCACGTGCAGCGCGGTCATCGACTCGTGCTTCAGACCGATGGCCAGGAAGGCGGTCTCGAAGCGATCGGGAATCGGACCGATGATCTTGCCTAGCGGCACGCGGAACACGCCGAGGTCGGTGTCGCCGTCGAAACCGGCGGCGGTCATGAAGCTCTTCAGGCGATCGGCGCCGAGGCGGAGACCGAGGTCGGCGAAGAAAATGTTGCAGGAAACAGCGAACGCATCATCGATCGATTGCAATGCACCGTGCCCGGCGGGCACCCAGTCGGCGAAGCGGCGGCCGTCGACGTCGAGCGCGCCTTTGCAGGTGTAGGGAAAGAGCGGTGCGACATCGGCAGCGCCGTTCTCCGCATTCAAGCCGGTCAGCACCTTGACCACCGATCCCGGCTCGAACTGATGCTCGAGGGCGATGTTGGCCGGCGTTCCTTTGCCGCGGCTGCTGGCGATGGCCAGGATCTCGTTCGTCCGCGGATCGATGGCCACGAGGGCGCCGCGGACGTCGCCGAGCGCTTTGAGCGCGGCTTTCTGCACGAATGGATCGAGCGTGGTCTCGATGGTGGCGTTCGTGCCGAGGCGGGGCAGGTTTGCGCCGATCGTCAGCGCGCCGGCGTCGCGGTTGATGAGCGGTGCGAAATCATCGTCCGTGGCGATGGCGTCGTTGGCTCGGATGGCACCGATCGTTGCGCCATTCCGATCGAGGACGTATGGCACGTCGCCGCTCGCGCGTGCAGCCACGGCACCCTGCAACGCCGCGTAACGTTTGGCGTCGACGTGCATCCTGTCGATCGATGCCAACGCCTTCCGCCCCTCGGCCAGGCGATTCGCCGCGACCAGCGCCGCGGCGCGGCAGAGCGGGACGTCGGCGCTCTCGCGCTGATCGCGCGACGCGGCGTCGTACGCGAGAAAATCGTCGTAGCGGCCGCGCGCGAAAAGGCGGCGCGCCATCTCTTCCTTCGGGATGACGGAGAGCCGCACGCTGCCGATCGCGCCGAGGTGCTGCCGCGCCGCAGCGGCATCGCCGGAGGTGAGATAGGCAGCGGCGAGGAGCTGGTTGTACTGCGCCGGCCAGAGGTGAAAGCGCGACCACCTCTCGCCGATGGCGATGGCCTCGTCGTCGCGGCCGCGCAGCCAGGCATCGCGGCCTTGCACCAACGGAGTCCATGCCACGGCGAACAGCGCCGCGATGAGAATCACCAGCGCGATCAGCAGCGGCAGGACGAACCGCCGGACGCCGCCGCGCGCCCGAGGTACTTCGCGTGACTGGATGTAGTCAGCCGTCATTTGGAAACGATCGAGACCCGATCGCCGCGGCCCAAGTGGAGGAGCGACGCCGCGCTGCCGTTGGCGACGGAGATCTCGATGCAGCCGGTCGAGCCGATGATGATGAATGCGACACTGCCGGTGTAGGCCGTGCGGAGGTCGTCGATGCGCTTGCCTCCGGCCACGACGGCGAACGATCCCTCGGGCGGAACGAGATCGGTGATGCAGTTGCCGAAGCGGTCGATGCGGATGATGCACCCCGGCGTGTAGTCGAGCGCCACGCGGTCATCGATGCGCGGTCCGAGCTGTCCGACCGGCAGACCGTTCGCCAGCGCTGCCGCAACGGGGGCGAAACGGTCGCGCCCGTGAAACGTCGTCGAGCCATGCGCAAGAAAGAGCGACTCGTTCGTGACGACGTAGGCATCTCCTTCGATGAAATGCAGCAGTCCGTTGTCTGGCGCGAGAAAGATCCGCCTCTCCGACTCGACCGCGATGATCCGCCGCGCCGTCCCGACACCCGGATCGACGACACAGACGAAGATCGTCCCCTCGGGCCAGTAGCGAACGACGTCGCGCAGAAAGAAGGCCGCTTCCCACACATCGAACGGCGCAATCTCGTGCGTCAGATCGACGATGCGCGCCTGGCAGCGCGACGCGATCACGCCCTTCATCGCCGCGACGTACGGATCGCGCGTGCCGAAGTCGGTGAGGAGGGTGATGGCGGACATGGGGTGTATGGGGTGCTGGGTTGTCGGTTGTCGGTTGTCGGTTATCGGTTGTCGGTTGTCGGTTATCGGTTGTCGGTTGTCGGTTATCGGTTGTCGGTTGCCAACGTCAGTTCTAGTCGGCGAACAACCAAAACTATACTTCTCCCAGTGTTCCCCACCGTCCCTCCTCCCGCGCAGCGTCTGCTCGTGTTCGCGCGGTTGCCGGAGATGGGGCGGGTGAAGACGCGGCTGGCGGCGTCGATCGGCGATGAGGGTGCGCTGGCGGCGTACGAGACGATGTTGCGCGATCTGCTGGCGTCGATCGGAGACGTATCCGCCGAGACAGAGATCGAGATCCTCTGGGCGCCGACCGAGTCCGCTGACGGGGCGGCGCTGACGCGCGCGTTCGGCGACTTCCCCACGGCCATGCAGACCGGCGCCACGCTCAGCGAGCGCCTGTCGATGGCGTTTTCGGAGCGCTTCTTCTTTCACGCCACGCAAAAGATCATCGCCATCGGCGTCGATGACCCGAGCCTTCCGCGAGCCCTGATCGACGACGCCTTCGCCCTCCTCGACTCCTGCGAATGGGTCATCGGTCCGGCCGAGGATGGCGGGTATTACCTCATCGGCTGCCGGGCCGCGGCGTTCGATCCGATGATCTTCGAGGATGTGGCGTGGGGGACGTCGTCCGTCTTCGCCACGACAATGGGAAAGATCGTCGAATTGCAGAGCAGCGTGGCCGTGCTTCCGGTGCGGTGGGACGTGGATGTGGCCGAGGATTGGGAGAGGTATGTCAGCCGCGGCGTATCTCAGTGATCCGGTCGCGCGACCATTCGTTTGAGGCCGTCGATGTCATGGCAACGAGACGGTGCTACAGTGGCGCGTCATGAAGCGGCTCGTTCTGTTTCTGCTGCTCGTCCTGGCGTACTGTTCGACCTCCGTCCCGGTTCATTTTGGTCCTCACCGGGGGGCTGCATCGGTGGTCGCGATCTCGAATCCTGATCTCGAAGAGGGAAATTCGCTTGCCGGACGGCGCGCGTTCATCGCTCTTCAGTGCATCGATTGCCATCGGGTCGAAGAGGATCCCGCCCTCCCGCGCGGACGGCGCGCGATTGCAGGACCGTTGCTCAGTGGCCTGAATCGCTACTCATCTCGTGACGTGGCGAACCGCATCACCAGCAGCAAGACGGGCACCGGCCAGGAGCTCTTCGACCGGACGATGAAGGATTACGCCCAGCCCATGACAGCCCGCCAGCTTGTCGACATCGTGGCCTATCTGCGCAATCCAAAGGCACCGCACGATTAGACCGCGCTTCCCCCCTTACCCCCTCACAACTTCTCCTATCAGATGCGCGACGACAAGCGCGCCATCAGCCGGGCCTGGAAGGCCATCGAGGATCGGTTGGAATCGGTGCGGGCGGGACGTTAACCGTCAGGTAGACAACCTTTCTCCCCTGCCTCCGTAGTACGTGTCACATCGATCCTCCGAAGGAGAAGCCATGCTCGAACTGCGCATCGAAGGTCTTTCCAAGACGTACCCCAATGGGGTCAAGGCGCTGCAGGATGTCTCGCTGACGATTCCGACCGGCATGTTCGGTCTGCTCGGACCGAACGGGGCCGGCAAGTCGACGCTCATGCGGACCATCGCTACGCTGCAAGAGGCCGACGCGGGAGCCATCACACTAGGTGACATCGACGTCCTTCGCGAGAAGGACAAGGTCCGCCGGCTTCTCGGCTACCTGCCGCAGGAGTTCGGCGTCTACCCGCGGATCACCGCCGAGGCGATGCTCAATCACTTCGCGGTCCTCAAAGGGATCGGCAATCCGAAAGAGCGGCGTGAGATCGTCGGCGCGCTGCTCCGCCGGACGAACCTTTACGAATCGCGCAAGCAGAACCTCAGCACCTTCTCCGGCGGCATGCGCCAGCGCTTCGGCATCGCCCAGGCGCTGCTCGGCAATCCGAAGCTGATCATCGTCGACGAGCCGACCGCGGGTCTCGACCCCGAGGAGCGGGTGCGGTTTCACAACCTGCTCGCCGAGATCGGCGAGAACGTCGTGGTCATCCTCTCCACCCACATCGTCGATGACGTCAGCGACCTCTGCTCGCAGATGGCCATCATCTCCGGCGGGCGGGTGCTGATGAGCGGCGACCCGCAGGCAGCAGTCCGCGAGCTGGAAGGGAAGGTGTGGCGGCGCATAGTCGCCAAACAGGATCTCGACGACTTCCAGCGCCGCTTCACCATCATCTCCACGAAACTCGTGGCCGGCCGGACGGTCGTTCATGCCGTCGGCGACAGCCAGCCAGACCCGAGCTTCGTGCCGATCAACGCCTCGCTGGAAGATGTCTACTTCCGTTACACGAGAGCAAACGGCCATGACGCCCATCCCGAGCAGAAGGGTCAGGCGGCCTGACATGACCTGGGAGATCTTGAAGTTCGAGCTGAAGTACCACCTGCGCCAGCCGCTGTTCTACATCCTCTTCGTCATCTTCTTTTTTCTGACGTTCGGCGCCGTGACCTCGGACGCCGTGACGATCGGCGGCGCGCTCGGTAATGTAAATCGCAATGCGCCGTTCGTGATCATGCAGCTCCTGCTGGTCATGTCGATCTTCGGTGTGCTGACCACGACCGCCTACGTCGCCAGCGCCATCAACCGCGACTTCGAGTACAACACCGACTCGCTCTTCTTCTCGTCGCCGATCAAGAAGGGCCAGTACCTCTTCGGCCGCTTCAGCGCCGCGTTCATCGTCTCCGGCCTGATCTACCTCGGCGTGATCACGGCGATCATGATCGGATCGAAGATGCCGTGGCTGGACAAGGAGCGCCTCGGGGCGTTCGTCTTCAAGCCCTACGTCTTCTCCTATTTCGCGCTCGTCCTGCCGAACCTTCTGCTGTTCGGCGCCATCTTCTTCGCGGTTGCCGCGCTGACGCGAAGCCTGATGGCGACCTACACCTCCGTGGCGGCGTTCTACGTCGCCTACGTCATCTCCCGCATCTCGCTGCGCGACATCGAAAGCGAAAAGCTCGGCAGCCTCCTCGATCCGTTCGGCTTCGCGCCGTTCACGCGCGCCACGCGCTACTGGACCGTCTTCGAGAAGAACACCAGCATCCTGCCGCTCGATGGGATCTTCCTCTGGAACCGGCTGCTGTGGCTCGGCCTGGCCATCCTGCTCCTCGGTCTCACCTTCGTGTTCTTCAAGATGGAAACCGGCACGGCGGGTGGGAAAAGGAAGAAGAGAAAGACTGCCGAATTGGAAGTGCCGCTCGACCACGCGGGCCTCGCTCTGCCGAAGGTCACCCAGCGCTTCGACGCCTCGACCTCGTGGAGGCAGTACGTCACCACCATCCGCGTGGAGACCCGGTCGATCCTCAAGAGCCTGCCGTTCTTCGTCATCCTGCTGCTGGCCGTCCTCAACACGGTCGGCGGCGCGTCCTTCGCCAACCCCATCTTCGGCACGTCGTTCTATCCGGTGACGTACGTGATGACGGGCGTGATCGAGGGCAACTTCCTCTTCTTCGCCGTCATCATCGGCGCCTTCTATGCCGGTGAAATCGTCTTCCGCGAGCGGATGCTCAAGCTCAACGAGGTCACCGACACCATGCCGGCGCCAACGTGGTCGATGTGGGCCGGAAAACTGACGGCCCTCTTCATCACCCTCTACATCGCATTGACCGCGGCCGTGCTGACGACGATCGCGGTGCAGGCCGCCAAGCACTATTACAACTTCGAGCTCGGGCTCTACTTCCGCGGCGTCTTCCTGGTCCTGGGCATCCAGCTCCTGATGATCACCGTGCTGATGTTCTTCGGCCAGATCATCACGAACAACCGTTACGTCGGCTTCCTGATCGCGCTTTTTTTCATCATCTCCCAGAGCGTGATGCAGGCCCTTCACTACGAACACCGGCTCTACTCCGTCTTCAATCCGCCAGACATGACCTACTCGGCCATGAACGGCTATGGCCATTTCACGCGGCCCTTCGAGTGGCTCAGTCTCTACTGGACGATCTTCGCCGCCATCCTGCTGATCGCAGGACATCTCTTCTGGGTCCGAGGCACGGAGACGGCGATGAAGATCCGGATGCGCGTGGCACGCGGGCGTTTCGGCAAGCCGGTCTTCGCCACGCTGGCACTGCTCGTGGCCGCCTTCGGCGCCACCGGCTGCTACATCTTCTACAACACGAACGTCCTCAATCACTACACCACCGAGGATCAGAGGGACAAGCGCGCGGCGGAGGCGGAGAAGCTCTACAAGAAGTACGACCGCATTCCGCAGCCGCGCATCACGGACGTTCAGGCCGACGTCGACATCCATCCCGACAAGCGGTGGGTCGACATCCGCGGTACCTACACGCTGGTCAACAAGACCGCGCAGCCGATTCGCGATCTGCACGTGGTCATGACGCCGGAGATGGCGACGACGATCCGCATCCCGGGCGCGACGCTGGCGCAGAACGATCCGATGCACGGCTACTTCATCTACCGTCTGGCCCAGCCGCTCGCCCCCGGAGCGACGCTGCCGATGTCGTTCACGGTACAGATCCATCATCGGGGATTCGAGAACACCAGCCGCGACAACACCATCGTCGAGAACGGCACGTTCTTCAACAACTTCGCCACCTTCCCGCACCTCGGATACAACCCTGGGGCCGAGCTGCAGGAAGCGCATAAGCGCCGCAAATACGGGCTCGCTCCCGTCGTGCGCATGGCGAAGATCGATGACCCGAAAGCGCGGATGGACAACCAGATCACCCGTGACGCGGACTGGATCAATCTCGATACCACCGTCAGCACCTCGCCCGACCAGATCGCCATCGCGCCCGGCTACCTGCAGAAGGAGTGGACATCGAACGGGCGCCGCTACTTCCGCTACAAGACCACCTCGCCGATCCTGGCCTTCTGGGCATACCTCTCGGCGCGCTACGAGGTGAAGCGGAGCTCCTGGAAGGGTATCCCGATCGAGATTTACTACGACCCGCAACACGCCTACAACGTCGACCGGATGATCTATGGCGTGCAGAAGTCGCTCGACTACTACACCGCCAATTTCTCGCCGTATCAGCACAAGCAGGTGCGCATCCTGGAGTTCCCGCGGTACGCACAATTCGCGCAGTCGTTCCCGAACACGATCCCCTTCTCGGAGTCGATCGGCTTCATCGCCGATCTCCGCAACAAGGAGGCGATCGACTACGTCTTCTACGTCACCGCGCACGAGGTCGCGCACCAGTGGTGGGCACATCAGGTGATCGGCGCGGACGTGCAGGGGGGAGCGATGCTGGTCGAGACGATGGCCCAGTACTCGGCGCTGATGGTGATGGAGAAGGAGTACGGCCGCGACAAGATGCGGCGCTTCCTCAAGTACGAGCTCGACCGCTACCTCGCCGGCCGAGGCGGAGAGCTGGTGGCGGAAATGCCGCTGATGCTCGTCGAAAACCAGCCCTATATCCACTACCGCAAGGGCAGCCTGGCCATGTACGAGTTGCGCGACGAGATCGGCGAAGAGAAGGTCAACGCCGCGCTACGTCAACTCATCCACGACCACGCATTCGAACAGCCGCCCTACGCCACGACGCGCGACCTCATCGCCGACTTCCGCGCCGTGACGCCGCCGGAGAAGCAGTCGCTGATCACGGACCTCTTCGAGACCATCACGCTGTACGACAACAAGACCACCGAGGCCACGGCGAGCAAACGTCCGGACGGTAAGTACCTGGTCACGGTGACGATCGAGTCGAAGAAGTTCCGCGCGGACGACCGTGGCAAAGAGACCGCCGTCCCGGTCGATGACTGGGTCGACATCGGCGCCCTCGGCAGCGCGAAGACCAAGGGCAATGAGCCGGTGCTGGCACTGGAGAAGCATCACCTCACCACGCCAAAGGCAACGTTCTCTTTCGTCGTCGCCACAAAACCCGATCGCGCCGGGATCGATCCGCTGAACAAGCTGGTCGACCGGAATCCGGATGACAATACGAAGAAGGTGGAGTGAACGAAAAACCTATCACCACAGAGGCACAGAGAACACAGAGAATAAGGGATGAAAATTCGAAGGATGAAGGATGAATGTGCTGTTTGTTTCATCCTTCATCCTTCCGCCTTCATCCTTTGTCCTCTGTGTTCTCTGTGCCTCTGTGGTTCAATGATTTGAAGCAATGCACATCCTCACCTCGGATCAGATGAAGTCGATCGACCGGCGGGCCACGGACCGTTTCGGGATCCCGTCGATCGTGCTGATGGAGAACGCGGCGCTGGCGGTCGTCGAGGCCATCGGCGAGCACTACCCGGACTGCGACCGGGCAGCGATCTTCTGCGGGCTCGGGGCAAACGGGGGCGACGGCTTCGCGGTGGCGAGACATCTGGAACAGCGAGGCGTCGTGCCGAGCGTGTTCATCGTCGGCGACCGGAAGAAGATCCGCGGCGATGCGGCGGCGAACCTGGCCATCTGCGAGCAACTGGCGTTGCCGTTGTACGACATCACCGACGACGAGTCACTCAACGAAGCGCTCGTCCACGCCGCGGATGCCGACCTCGTCGTCGACGCCATCTTCGGCACCGGCCTCGATCGCGCGCCGGAGGGGTTGTACGCGGAAGCCATCATCTCGATCGGCGAGCTGGGCCTGCCGATCGTCGCCGTCGACCTCCCCAGCGGCGCGAACGCGTCGACCTCTGAGCCGTTCCAGCCGTGCGTGCACGCCGCCCTCACGATCACCTTCGCGGCGCTGAAGATTTGCCACGTCTTCGAGCCGGCCGCGGTCTTCTGCGGTGAGGTCGTCGTGGCCGAGATCTCCATCCCCAGTGCGGCCATCGAGGACGAGAACGTCACGCTGGCGCTGACCACGCCGACGGATGTCCGCCCGCACTTCGCGGCGCGGCTGTCGACGACCCACAAGGGGACGTACGGACACGCGGCCATCATCGCCGGATCACCAGGCCGAAGCGGAGCGGCAGTTCTGGCCGCGCGCGGCGCGATCCGCAGCGGCGCGGGGCTGGTCAGCGTGGCCACCGATGCCGATACCGCAACGCTCGTCCACGCCGGCTCGATCGAGTCGATGACGTTCTTCGGCGACGATGTGGCCGCCTTCGTGGCCAACAAAGACGCGGCCCTCATCGGCCCCGGCCTGGCGGACGACGAGGAAAGCTATGCGCGTATCCGTCTGCTCGTCGAAGCGATCGAACTGCCTCTTGTCATCGACGCCTCGGCGCTGAACGCGTTTGCGTTGCGCGCGACGGAGCTGAACCCTCACCGGCGCCCGCGTGTCCTGACGCCGCATCCTGGCGAGCTGGCCCGCCTCATCGGATCGACGGCAAAGGACATCAACGCGCATCGTATCGACGCCGCGCGCGAGGCGGCACGCGCCACCGGCTGCGTGGTCGTCCTGAAAGGCTTCCAGTCGCTGATCGCGGAGCCGGACGGCCATGTGAACGTCAACCCCACCGGCAATCCCGGCATGGCCAGCGGCGGCATGGGCGACGTCCTCGGCGGCATGATCGCCGCGCTCCTGGCCCGAGGCATCGACCCCTTCCACGCCGCCACCGCCGCCGTCTACCTGCACGGCTTCGCCGGTGACTTGCTGAAAGAGGAGATGGGCGACATCGGACTGACCGCGGGCGATCTCGCGGAGCGGATTCCGTTTGCGGTCAAGCGGCTGAACACCGCGACAGAGAAAGGATGAAGGCGGAAGGATGAAGGATGAATCAAATGCGCATTCATCCTTCATCCTTCAGATTTCATCCTTTGGTCACCCCGTCACCAGCGCCCCTTGCTCAAGCCAATGCGCGACGAGGCGGCGCACGCGGAAGGAGTCCGTTGCGAGCTGGCGCTCGCATTCGGCGATGTTCGAGCCGGACGAGGCCTTGATCCACACCTCCCGGACCAGCGCCGGATCGTCCTCCTCCGCGTGCGGCGTCGGCTTGACGCTCGTCTTTGTGAACGTCATCTCATCCGGAACGAGGGCGATGAAGCGCTGCAGTTCGTCATTGCGGCGCATTCCTTCGAGGAGCAGCTCCAGGACGTCGCGCGGCACGCAGTCGCTTTCCAGCTTCTCCGCCGGATACGGCACGAACGCGAACGTGCCTGTCACGGGGCGCTCCAACGCCTGATAGAACGCCTCATCACCGAGTATCTGGCCCAGTTGCGCGGTGAGGAACTTGCCTTCGAGGAAGACGAGCTTCGCCACCGGTTGCTTCTGTCTGGTGGTGAGCGTGAGCATCCCTGAAGCGCGCATTTCGGCAAGCGATTGGACGATGGTGGGTAAACCGAAGAACTCCAGCTCCCCGGTGAGTGTGGCTGCAGATTGGGCCCGCGCGACCGGTTTGGCGGGCGCCCACTTCGCCAGCACTTGCGCCGCCGTGCGGCCGGCGTCGTGATCGGGGAACCGCTGCGCGATATCGCGAAGCACTGCCTCGGTTTCGTCCGATGGCGTTCCTGAGAGCGCTTCGATGAGACGAACCGTCGAATCCTGTTTCTTTGGCAGCAGGCGGCCGAGGAGCTTGCCGGGGATTTCCTCGCGTAACGCCTTGAGCAGGACGTTGACAGTGTCTTCATCGAACGAGAGATCGTGCTGCGCGAGCGCGGCCAGGCGCGCCCGGGTATCGCCGAGCAGCGAATTCGGCCTCATCCCATGCCGGGCGATTGTCAGAAGTGCCGCAGGCGTACCGATCCGCCCGAGCGCGCCGGTGATCCTGTCGAGGAGTTTCTGCATCTCGCCGACCGGATACAACGAGGTGTCGTTGCGAAACAGCATCGCTTCGAATTCAGCCAGCCGGGTGGTCAGCAGCCTCACGGAGGCGTCGGTGCGGATCAGACCGAGGGCGGTCGCCGATTCCTTGATCACGTAGATGAGGTTGCCCGGCTCCGATGATTTCGCGAGTGACGCCAGCTCGCGGCCGATGGTCTCGTCCGATTCGCGCGCGATGCGATGCGTCAGATAGACGAGGTTGCGAAGATAGTACGTGAAGTGTTCGTCGCGCTCCAGCTCCTGATCGAGCTCATCGAGTGCCGCATCGCGGCCGACCGCGCCGTACGCTTCGATGAAGCCGAGAAGACTCCGCCGCCGCTCGGCGCTACTTTCGACGCGGAGCTGTCCAAACAGCGCGCCAAGACGAAGCGTCGGAAAGAACTCCAGCGCGATCTTCACCGCCGCATGCCGCGATTTGTTCTCCGCGAATTTCCGCAGTTGCGCGGCGCTGATCATCTCGACGGCCTCCGCGCGAATCTGGTCGACCACGGTCAGGTCGAGCCGTTTTTCAGGAATCGAATCCTCGGCCACATCGAGCATCCACAACGCCGCGCCGAGCGCCCCCTGGTTGAACTTCTCGACGGCCGCTGTAAGGATCTCGCGAAATCGTTTGATGGCGATCTCGGGACTCTCCGCCAGGTCAAAGATCTTCTCCATCGCGCCAACCTGCGACGGCGGCCTCGCGGCGCCGGGAACGAAGTTCGCGATGTCCCACGACGGCATCGCGCCGCCTAGGATGACGAAGACATTCTTTTCACCGAAGCCGGAGAGCGGTCTGAGCTGCTCGAGATACTGATTCAACTGATCGGCGGTCTGGGACCGCGTCGCCGCCATCGCCAGGAGCTGCGCGATCGCCTGAGGATCAGCGTCCACTCCTTTCGATCCCGCTGCCTCTCGCTCACGGATCAGCCGATCGAAAATCAGCGAGTACTGTCTGGTTGCCTGCACTTCAACGTCGTTCAGGGGAGCAACTGCAGCCGGTATCCGCGGCGGCGACGTTTCGTGCAGTGACGCCGAGGTCGTGCGCGACTGGCGCATCACCGTCAGGTCGTTGCGCAACTGATCGCGGCTGGCGTCCGGACAAAGCCGCAAGGCCACGCCGGTCACGCGATCGAGATAGTTGGCGACGGCTTCCCGGTCGAGGAGCTGCAACTCCCCCGTGACGTAGATCTTCGTCAGCGCGTGCAGCAGAAGCCGTCCGACCGGCATTGAGCGAGCCCTGCTCTGACCATCCGCCCACGTGGCCACCCGCTGCATCAGCACGTCAGGCGGTTGCGCCATCAGCGTGGCCAGCGCGTACGAGGCAGCAGCCGGCGGTATCTCCTCGTCGAGATACCGCTGAAACATAGACAGTGCCGCCGCGACCGTTTCGGACATTCCCTCCGCCACATCCGCCGATAGAGGAGGGAGTGTAGCGCCAACCTACAATGACCGGCGTGACAAGGACGTACATCTGCCGCGACGAGTCCGAAACGGAGGCCGCGGGCCGCGAGATCGCGCGCTCGCTCGCTCCCGAGGCCGTCGTCCATCTCGTCGGCGATCTCGGCGCGGGGAAGACCTTTCTGGCACGTGCAATCGCGGCGGAGCTGGGTGCGAACGCCATCGAGGTGGCCTCACCGTCGTTCGCCATCGTCCACGAATACCCGATCGCCGGCGGCGCCCCGATCATCCACATCGACGGTTACCGTCTCTCCGAAAACCGCCGCGAGTGGCTGGAGATCGGCATCCCCGAGCTGCTGCAGGGGCCGGGGGTGAAGCTGATCGAATGGCCGAAGAGGGATTTTGATGAGTTCGAGGATGGGCACGTAGAGATCGCGATCCGTGTGAATGAGGACGAGAGCCGGGTGATTGAGGTCAGCGGCGCCGGTTAAGTCCTATTGGGCGAAGAAGACACCTGTTTCGCCGGAGATGTTGTCGGTTGCGCTTGCGAAAGCCCAGTACCGCGCGTTCGGGTCGGATAGCTCGATCGATACCGTGAGCGGGTAGTCATTGCACGTGCTCCCGGTGGGCGCGGTGATGCAGAGGTCCGGCAACGAGATGTCCGCGTAATAAGGGTAGCTGGGATCTTCGGCGTCCCGTGCGGTGACCGGCAACTCATACCTGGCGAACGGGCCGTAAGCCTCCAGCCCAGGAACGGTGACCTGAACCGTTGCGACCAGAGCGCCCGTATTGTCGACGTCATAGATGCGTACGTGGTTGCGCGCGTTGAATCCGATCACTTTCGGCGGAAGCCCACCTGAGAAGTCATATTTCGGGCCCGTTGTAAGACCGAGAATGGTGGAGGCGCCATGTTCGAAGCTGCGCTCACGAACGACGGGAAGAGTCGACCGGTGGACCGAACCATCGTGGCCTGTCACAGCAAGCTCAAAGAAAAGACGAAGTTTGTCTGCCCCGGTGCGGTCGAAATACAGCAAGCGTCCAGCAGCGTGGGGCGTAGCTTCAAAGAACCGGACAAAATCGATTCCAGCGGGCTGAGCACCGAACGAAGCATTGGCGTTGGATGGCGTGGGGTAGAAAGCGACGGGCTCCGGGGTGAACGCCTGCAGGCGAGTCTGGAAGCTCGTATCGTTAGCCCCGTGCAGCGATGCCGCGGAAAGAACCGGGAACAAGATCTTTTCGAACGTTCCCAGATCTTGTGCGCGGGCAGAGCTGGCGAGGAACAGAAGCGCGGCTAGAAAGGGTCTCATGATAGTTATTGTTACGGCGAGAGCAGCCGCTGCGTCTAGGCCGGCACGGCCGGCGGCGTTGGTTGCCCAAGGCTCGGCCACCATCTTCGCTCTATCGCTCTGCCGCGCAGGCCCCTAGCCTCGTATAGCCTTCATTTTCTCTCACGATGACTGGAAGCGCTGGAAGTTAGACCGGGCGGTCTTTTCTGATGCTCTCACTGAGGACACGTCAGTGATGCTACGTTGACATGGCGCTGCACATCGGTGCCAGACCAAGCGATCATACACGTCCCGGCTACTGCTGCCACAGCAGGACCGTCCGTGCTGGTTTGAGCCGAAGTATTCTTGCCACCCCAACTGTAACCATGGTCTTTGCTTACTAGTACGTTGACTAAATTGTTCCCCACGCCTTGCCAAACAAGTCCCGCAAGAACGCCTGAAGAGAGGAGAGCGGGCCTCGACAGCGTCGTATCCTTTAAGGTGTTGTTCCCCGAGACGGTCTTGAATCCTGTGTTACTGCGTATAACCCTCAATTGATTGCTGCCCGCGTCGCGCCATGCCATTATAAGCAGACCGTTGCTAAGGGAAGTAATAGCTGGACCCGAAGTGGTGGTAGCCGGCAGGGTTACCTTGTTTTGCCAGGACTGGCCGTCGAGACTACTCATGACGTTCAATTGGTTGTTGCCGACACCACGCCAGGCGACATACAGTAATCCGTTCGACACAGTTAGAGCCGGCGCCGATGCTGACGTGTCGGCAAGTGTAGCCTTACTCGTCCAATTCACTCCGTCCTGCGACTGCATGACGTTAAGCTGGAGGTTTCCTACGCCAATCCACGCCACGATGAAGCGACCGTTGAAGTAGGCCAATGCTGGCGCCGCAGCTGATCGCTCTGCCGATACAGTTTTAGGACCCCAGGTTCCCTTGGAGTGGATCTGAAAGTTCAGATTGAGGTTACCCGTGCCCGTCCAGGCAAGAAGGTAGCCAGTCCCAGAGGAAAAGAAAACGATTGCGGGGCTGAAATCGCTTGTCTCACCGAGCGTGAAAGGAGCCCCGACGACATCGGCATTTGACCTGGCCGAGATGATAGTGAGGCATAAGAAGGTGACTAGGATAAGCTTGCGCATAAGCTCCTCAGGCGACCGGTGCTTTTCAGTAGCGAACAAACTTCGTCACCAGAAGGAGTGACGTGAGAGCCTGTTCCCCTACCATCAATCTTAGAATATCAGATTTGCGTTCCTTCTTCGTTCGAGCAGCGGGCTCGTCTAACCCAAGGCCTGCAAATTGACGACCGGGCGAGCGAGATTTTCGTCGCGAAGCTCATCCCAGGAACTTGTACCCGAAGCCATGCACCGTGACGATGTACTCCGGCTTCGACGGATTCGCTTCGAGCTTCTGGCGCAGTGACGCAACATGCACGTCGACCGTGCGCGTGACCGGGGTGGCGTCGTAGCCCCAGACCTTGTCGAGCAGCTCGTCGCGGGCCAGGACGGCGCCGCGGTGCTCGACGAAGTAGCGCAGCAGTTTGATCTCGAGCGTGGAGAGCTCGATCGGCGTCCCTTCGCGCCGCACCTCGGCGCTGCGAAAGTCGACGTGAACGGGGCCGAAGGCGTAGGAATCCGAGGCGTTCGCGGCCATCGTCCGCGAGCGGCGCAGCAGCGCTTCGACGCGCGCCAGCAGTTCCATCATCTCGAAGGGTTTGGTCAGGTAATCGTCGGCGCCGAGTTTCAGGCCGACGACGCGGTCGACGACCTGGCCGCGCGCGGTGAGCATCAGGACGGGCGTCTGGATGCCGCGCTGGCGGAGATCGCGGCAGACGTCGAAGCCGTTCTTCCGCGGCAGTGCGACGTCGAGGACGATCAGGTCGAACGGCGTGCGCGTGCCGGTGGCCAGGGCCGATTCGCCGTCGCTCTCGACCGTGACCACGTAGCCCTCCGACTCGAAACGGTCGCGCAGCGTGAGGATGAGGCTCTCTTCGTCTTCGACCAGCAGAATGCGGCGTTGCAATTCAGGCATGCTGCGCGATCTCCGGCGCCGCTACCGCCGCCGCGCGGGCCGGAAGGCGGAGCGTGAAGACAGCACCGCCTTCGCGCCGCCTGTCAACGGCCACGCTACCGCCATGCGCGGCGGCGATCTGCTTGACGATCGTCAATCCGAGGCCGCTGCCACGAACACGGTCGGCGCCGCGGCCGCGATAGAAAGGCTCGAAGAGATGCGGAAGGTCGCGGGCGGCAATGCCGGGACCGCGGTCCTCGACCGAGATGACGACGCCGCGATCGCCGGCCGAGGCGCGGATGGCCACCCATTTGCCGGCCGCGCCGTGACGGATGGCGTTGGCGAGCAGGTTCTGCACGGCGCGCGCGAGCGAGGCCGCGTCGCCGTCGACGAACGGTAGGTTGCGGTCGACGTCCGTTTCGATGACCACCGCCTGCTCATCGGCCATCCAGCGGCAGGCCGCAATGGCTTCCTCGATGACGCCGGCGATGGCGACCGGCGTGAGCGGGAGCTTGCGGCGCGACTGCATGCCGCCGTAGGCCAGTACCTGGCCGATCATCTCCGTCAGCCGGCGCGATTCCTTGACGATGGCCGCTCCGTAGCGGGCCACCTGCGACGGCTCAGTGATGATGCCATCGGCGAGATTCTGTCCGGCGGATGACAGGGCGGCCACGGGCGTATTCAGCTCGTGCGTCACGCCGGCGACGAACTCGAGCTGCTGCAGACGCAACCGCTCCGCTCCGCGCAACATCGCCACGAGGGCGAGCACGGTACCGGCGAGGACCGCCAGGATGCCGCCGGTGAGGATGAGGTTGCGGCGCCGCGTGGCGCCTACGACTTCCTCCAACGGTCCGGCGTGGTACCGAACCTTGAACTGCCAGCCTGCCTGCGCGGGAGGAGGCGCCAGCAGCATCGGGCCGTCGAACGGCTCACGGCGCAGCGGATGTACGCTGAATATCGGCAGAACGAGATCGGCGTGGAACGGCGCGGAGCGGTCGTCCGAGCGATAGAGCACATCGCCGGTGTCCGAAGCGGTGACCTCAACCTCGTACTGGCGGCCTTCCGGCGTATCGAAGTAACGGCGCGTGAGATCGGGCAGCATCACGCGGGTGATGTAGTCGCGATCGAGCTCGATGACCATGAAGGCGGAGGACGGCATCGGGTGCATCATCATGACTTTCTGTTGCAGCCCCGTCGGCAGCCCCGTCATCAGGGCCATTTCCTGGTGATGGCGCTCCATGACCATGCGCGGTATGCCGCACGGGACGATCATCGCCATCGCTCGCGGGACGATCGGCCTGGTGGGTTGACCTCCTGCGATTTCGGCAGCGAGCAACGGCCGGACGGTTGCAAGCGTCGCAGGCCACGGCACCGGACGAACCGTGCGTGCGGCCGGATCGACGAGCTGAAGCGTGTCGAGCTGGTTGGGCGGTACGAAGTAGATGGCCTTGACCATATGCGGATCGCGCGAGGAGGCCGCCCATTCGTCGTAGCGATGCAGCAGCCGCTCCGGAGTGGCCTCGATGGGCGCAATCTGGAAGGAGAAAAACATCCGCGTCAGCTCGTGATCGAACTCGTCGCTGTAATGGTGCGCGGCGAACTCGATCCCCGCGCGCATCCGCTGGCGCTCGGCATCCGCCATCTGTCCGATCCAGCGGTATTGCAGCGTTCCCAGGACGACGAGCGCCGCGCCGAGAATCACGAGCGAAATCAGCGCTGCGGCGGCGCTGCGGCTCCCCTTCATGCGAACGAGTCTAGCATCGGCGTTCGCGCGGAAATGGCGGCCGGACGCGGGTTTTACATCTCTTACAAACAGCTTGCGTGCTGTTGATCACTCGGCGGCGTAGGATGCGTACATTGCTCCACGAAAGGAACCACAACATGAAACGAATCGTCATCGCACTCTCGGTCGCTCTCGTCGCCACTCTCGCACTTGCCCAGGAACCGCGCCGCGTCTTCATCCACGGCGGAATGGAAGGCGAGGGGATCGTCTCGGCCCTCAATCTCTCCACCGATCAGAAGGTGCAGTGGGACTCGATCCATCAACAGCTCGGTGCGTCCATGCAACCGTTGATCGACCAGCATCGCGCCGCGGAGCAGCAGTTGAACACGGCCGCCAACGCCTCGAACCCGGACGCCACCACCGTCGGCCAGGCGTATCTGGCAATGCGCGCTCTCGACAAGCAGATCAAGGCCGCGCACGAGTCGGCCAAGTCGCAGATCGACGCCATCCTGACGCCCGATCAGAAGGCGAAGTTCGACGCCATCCACGCCAAGATGGAGGGCGAGCACGGACCGATGATGCTGAAGATGCACAATCCCGAAGGCAGCCGCGAATAGGCCGGCACGGCCGGCTGCGCTGGTTGCCCAAGGCTCGGCCACCGTCTTCGCTTCATCGTTCTGCCGCGCAGACTCGTAGATCATCAACCTGCCGTTTGCAAAGGCCGCCGCCGAGGCGGCCTTTTTTTTGACAGAATCGGCCCATGAACGAGCCGCGCATCACCCCCGAGGTCATCGCCTCGCATGGACTCAGCCCCGACGAGTACCAGCGCATCGAGCAAATCCTCGGGCGCGCGCCGAACTACACCGAGCTCGGCATCTTCAGCGTGATGTGGTCGGAGCACTGCTCGTACAAATCGTCGCGCGTCCATCTCCGCAAGTTTCCGACGACGGGGCCGCGCGTCGTGCAGGGTCCCGGCGAGAACGCCGGCGTGATCGATATCGGCGACGGCTGGGTGGCGGCGTTCAAGATGGAGTCGCACAACCATCCGTCGTTCATCGAGCCGTACCAGGGAGCAGCGACCGGCGTGGGGGGAATCCTGCGCGATATTTTCACGATGGGGGCGCGTCCCATCGCCTGCCTCGACTCGCTCCGCTTCGGCAACCTCGACGCACCGCGCATGAAGTACCTCGTCGACGGCGTCGTGCGCGGCATCAGCGGCTACGGCAACTGCATCGGCATCCCGACCATCGGCGGCGAGACGTCCTTTCACCGCTCCTACAACGGCAACATCCTGGTCAATGTCTTCGCCCTCGGCGTGACGACGCGCGACCGCATCTTCACCGGCACCGCCAGCGGCGTCGGCAATCCGGTCATCTACGTCGGCTCCAAGACGGGACGCGACGGAATCCACGGCGCCACCATGGCCTCCGCGGAATTCGATGAGGCGTCGGAGGAGAAACGGCCCACCGTGCAGGTCGGCGATCCGTTCACGGAGAAGCTGCTCCTCGAAGCATGTCTCGAGATCATGGATTCTGATGCCGTGGTCGGCATTCAAGACATGGGGGCCGCCGGTCTGACGTCGTCATCATTCGAAATGGCCGGCCGGGCCGGAACCGGCGTGCGGATGGATCTCGACCGTGTGCCGGTTCGCGAGAGCGGCATGACGCCGTACGAGATCATGCTGAGTGAGTCGCAGGAGCGGATGCTGATCGTGGCCAAGCGCGGCCGCGAGGACGAGGTTGTCCGCACGTTCGAGAAGTGGGATCTCAACGCCGCCGTCGTCGGCGAGGTCACGGACGACGCGTTCGTTCGGCTGATCTGGCACGGTGAGGAGGTCGCGGCGATTCCAGTCGACCCCATCTCGACCGAGGCGCCGGTGTACGAGCGTCCGATGTCGGCTCCGCAACGAGTGATCCCCGCATCGCTCGATCGTCAACATATCGGCGATGGCGACCTGACCGAGGAGCTGTTCCATCTCATCGCCTCGCCGAACCTCTGCTCGAAGCGCTGGATCTGGGAGCAATACGACACGACCGTACGCACGAATACGATCGCGCGTCCGGAGCGGCGCGACGCGGCCATCGTTCGCGTCAAGGGCACCGGCCGCGCGCTGGCGATGACGAGCGATGTGAATCCGGTCTATTGCTCTCTCGATCCCTACGAAGGCGGCAAACAGGCGGTGGCCGAGGCCGCGCGCAATATCGCCGTCAGCGGCGGACGGCCGGTGGCGATCACCGATTGCCTCAACTTCGGCTCGCCGGAACGGCCGGAGATCATGTGGCAGTTCGCCGAGTGCATTCGCGGCATCAGCGACGCCTGCGTTGCCCTTGGCACGCCGGTCGTTTCCGGCAACGTATCGTTCTACAACGAGACGGAGGGTCGCGCCGTTCTGCCGACGCCGACCGTCGGCATGGTCGGCATCCTGGAGCACGACACTGACGGCCGCGAGATCGCCTTCGCCGAGGCGGGGCTGGACATCGTCCTGATCGGGGAAACCCGCGATGAGCTGGGCGGATCGGAATGGCAGCAACGCACGATGCCGGACGCGGTCGCTGCCCCGCCACGCGTCGACCTCGATCGCGAGAAGTCGATGGTCGCGTTTTTCCTGACGGCGTACGAACACCGCCTGCTGCACAGCGCGCACGATCTATCGAACGGCGGTCTTGCCGTGGCGTTGACCGAGTGCGCCATGGACGGCATCGGCTGCCACGTCGAGCTGGCCGGTCACGCCGACGCCATCGACGCCATCGCCCTTCTCTTCGGCGAGTCGCAGGCACGTGCGATCGTGACGACATCCCAGCCCGACGCGGTTCTTCGCATCGCTCACCAGCATGGCCTCGCCGCCATGCGCATCGGCCGCACCGAGGTAGCCACCTTCCTCATCGAACGAAACGGCGTCCCGCTGATCCGAACCTCGACGCCGGAGCTGGGACGTATCTGGCGCTCAGCGTTCGCGCTGCTCCTCGGGGGGGACAGAATCGAGGATGTCATCCGCGGCGTCGGCGAAGAAGTGCAACTCCTCAGCCCATGATTTGCGCACATCACAGCTCGGTAGCGATCGTTCCACTTCACTGACAATGAGTTGAACCTATTCTATTTCTCAGACCGTTCGCAAAGGAGGCGCACTGCCTCGAATCCACGAGATTTGCTCGATAGCGGTTCACGGGAAGTGCGTATTAGTACAGTCGATACTATCGCCCTTTCCATTGCCTCTGCCAATCGCACCGGGGTCGAAGATGTGTGTGCTTGGACAAACGTCCCCAGGTGCCCAGGTGCCTGCGTTATCGGCGTTCACCAGCTTAGCGTATTCCCCAAAATGACTCGGCATGCCAGACGTAGTTGGCAGATTTGCGAAATAGATCTTGGCAGGTGCGGTTCCCGTTAGGCTAACTCGCAGGTGGTGACCAGTCGAGCTAACGAACTCTATAACGTCTCCCACTGTGTGGCCGCTATACTGAACCAGACTCGGGACGCACTCCGCCGTGGTCATCGTGGGTGTATGCTTCCCCGTGTATTTATAATACCCTGCGACGCTGAGTTGCCCACCACCCTCCAACTCAACAAAGGCCGATACATCAGAGAAAGTCTCGTCGAGAACGTGCTTGGCAAGTTTGTGGTGCCCAGTCGCCTCGCTTAGACTCCGCACGTTATTCCTGAAATCTGGCGACCATTCGTCCATTGACACAGTCGAGAGACCCAACACACGAACAACCCCGACACCCGAAAGATCATAGTAAAGCAGATCCGGCATATCGCCGACCTGCGGAGGCGAAGATTTAAATGGATTCACGGATGACAGAACCGCTGACTTGCTTACGATTAGTTCTGCCCGATGATTCGGCGTCTGATCCTCGTTCTCCGAAACGACAAGGGCCGCAACCTCCATCTTGAACGGACCCTGGGGCGGGCTAAGAGTGAAATGAGCGATAAGTCCAACGAAATAAATAATCACAGTCATGCTTCGTCTCCTTCAATTTGACAGTCGCTACATACCAGACCCGTAAACCTGAAACGCGCTCCATGTTCGGATCTCGCGTAATTCCGGACCACCGCGATGTATTGCGCTGACCTGTGCCTCCCGCAGTGCGCCGGCGGCTGGGATGCCGGCACGGAGCGAGCGATGAATGGCCAGTGAGAACTCGGACGTGCTGGCATCATCGATATCCCAGAGCGAACCGATGACGCTGCGGCTGCCGGCGACAAGAAACGCCAGCGCGATACTACGAATGCTGTCTGAAGCCCTGGTAACTGCTCCCGTGCCACACCCTGCGAGCACGAGCACGGGGTGCCGAGGCAACCGCAAGGCGGCGATGTCGTGAACAGACAGCGCGCCTGGCAGATCGCCCGCGCGACCGAAAATAAGGGACGAGAGCGTGGCATCAGACCGCTCGGCAATCCCGTGTGTTGCGATATGAACCACGTCGCATTGAGGAAGGTCATGAACAATCCGGGTCACGGAGGCGTCGGCTCCCGTCAACGGCCGCGTTCCGTAAAGCGCGGCGATCGAACGTGCTTCTTGCACAGCCGATGGCAGCGCCGCGAGGTTCGGATACGCGATTGCGTCGATTGAGGGCGCTCCTACGATCATCGCCTCGCTCAACGGGTGAGGACGGAACGCTTGAAGGCCGCGCATGTAAGTCGAAGCGCTCGGCGTGAGAACGATCGGAACCCGCTCAACCAGGAAACCCGACCGGCCGTCTGAGAGCGCCGCGAACGGGATGCCCGAGGTGACCTCATTCGGAACGATGACAAGGATGCGAGCTTTCGACAGTTCGACCTCCATCGGTGCAATCAATGATCGATATATCGTCGCCGACTCCTCCCTGATGTCACCGCTACGATCCGCATCAATTGCTCGCACCAAACGGGCCTTTTGTTTCTCTATCTCGGCAACGGCCACAGGAAGCCGAAATGCACGGACCCCAGAGCGGCTGAGAGTAAACAGCACCAGGTGATCATCGATGGAGACGTAGGAGGCGATCAGCGTATCGGTCCCCATGGAGCCGACGATCGCCGTCATGCTCATCGGTCCAGCCTCTGGCCCCGAGCGATCGGACGCCGTTTCTTCCGGTATCCGGCGAGAGCGCAGCCGTTCAGAGGCGTTGAAAGCGCCCTCGCTTTCGCCTCGATCGAGCAGGACATCGATGAGTCGCTCGTACGTCTGCGACGCCGTGTTCAGCAGCGTGTCTCGCAGGTCCGCTTCGCCGATGCCGGTGCGACGCTTCTCGATAACGTCGGCTGCCTGCTCGAGATCGGCCACTGCGTGGCCGGTGTCTCCGGAGGAACGGAATGCCTCCGCACGGTGAAACAACGCCAGAGGCAGAATCGTCATCTGCTGTTTTCGATTCGCGAAAGAGATGACCTCGGTCAACGCATCGGCCGCCGCACGCGGATTGCGATCGCTTTCGATCATTCCCTCCGCAAGTCGAAGCTGGATCATCGTCGCTTCTCGTAGCGCTGGATCAGTGATGAGGGGCACGGACGCGCGCGCTGTCCCGAGGTCGGCCGTAGACGTCTCTCCGCTTCGCCAAGCGGCGAAGGCACGCCATAGTAAAGCCGCAACTCGCTGGCGCGCACTCTGTTGGCCGGCGGCAAGAGCAACGGTGAGAATCGATGAGGCGACATTCCACTGCTGCTGACGCATTGCCTGACGCGATGCCGTCTCGAGCGCGTACTGCAAACGTGATTCATCCCCGGATGCCGACGCCTCCGCGAATCCGGCAACGCGCAGCCTCCACGCTTCCCGCGTCCGGCCCAGCAGAGAGAGCGCAATCGCAACGTTGTCCCGCATCGTCGAAGCGTTCTCGGCCTCTTTCATTTTCTCGAAAGTGGCCGATGACTGCTGATATGCATCGAGCGCCGAACGGAGCTGACCCTGATTGAGAAGAATGGTCCCTTCTGTCCACTGAAGTTGTGCCTGGGTCGCCCGAAAGGTTTCGGGCGTTTTCGCAAGGATCGAACGGATCAGCGAGAGTGCCTCATCCGATCGGCCGTCGTCATAGAGAACGTTAGCGCGGTAGTAACCCGCGAGGAGCGACATAGGAGTCTTTGCGGCATCGAAGCCGCGCTGCGCGTCATCGAACAGCGGAGACGATTCGGCGACGCGACGCTGGGAATAGAGCGCCCGCCCTTCGCGGAAGGCGTGGTGAGCCGCGGCGAGCGACGTCTGCGCTAACTTTGACGAGGTGTCGACGGAAGCCACCGCGTCATGAAGCAGGTGCTCGCCGTTCGTCGCCGGCAGCGCGCGACCGATTGCTCGCGCGAGCCGGAGCTTCGTTGCGGCGAGCGTGTCATCGCCGTGAAGAACCGCCAGCGCCCAGTCGTTCAGAAACTCTGTCTCGCCCCACGACCGCGCTTGTTGAGGAAATGCGGCAACGAGTCGAGCCACCGTCTTGTCATCCCCGGCAGCTGCGGCGGCCGCGAGTCCAGGCATCTCCTGCCGCCATTCGTCCTCTCGCGTCGGACGCTCGAGATTGCCGAGCCGGCGACGCGCATCGACCGCCCACGGCGACCCTCTGTCAACGTCGAGATAGTGCTGCCATGCCGCACGAGCCGCCTCGTTGAGATGCAACGACTCCAACGCGAGAGCGCGGTTGAATCGCGCGGCACCCGAGGTTGGATCGCCTCGCAGCGCTCGATCGGCAGCACCGAGCGCCGCTGCGGTGTCTTCTGGGTTGTCGTCGTGGCGTCCACGCTCAAGCAAAGCTGCCGAGAGATCATTCCAGTTGCGCGCCGGCACCTGGGCACCTTCTACGGACTTCTTCAACAGTTCGACTGCTTCATCGATCTGTCCTGCAACGAGGCTCGCCACGCCCGCAGCATCGCGACTGACTGTGTCGGCTTTTCCGCTCGTCTGCTCAAGTACTCTCCCGGCCGCTGAAGCCAGTTTGAGCTGGGAAGCGCCGGAGCCACGCGTGGTCGTTGGCATCGGCAAACCGTCGATGCGGCCAGCCAGCGTTACTCTTGCGTCCTTCGCAACGGTAAACAGCTGAGAGAGAGGCTGTTCCTGATGAATCGGGCGGAGCAACAGGAGAAGTATCGTAGCGACACTTACAGACGCGAATGCGAATGCAAACCATCGACGCCACGATGTCTCGTCTGCCGTTTTCAAGGCTGCGCCTCTCTCTGCGCAAACTACGCTGTAAGTGGTTTGAGTAGGCACTCTACGCTAAAGACGGACTTAGCGAGGAACTTTCGGACTTCACAGCCTTACATCCAGCCGCTGGAGCGCTCGTCCTTACTTCGCCACCACCTCGACCGACTCGATGAAGTGCTGCCACGCCACGTCATCGGCACAACTGCTTCTGCGGGGCGGGCGAGCTTGCCTCAAGTCACATTGCGAGTTATTGAAGAACGATCTCGCCGCTGCTGCTGATCACCGGCAGCTCCAATGCCACCGCGGCCGCATGCACCACTGCCGCGATGCGTACGGCGTCGTGGACCTGATCCTCCGTCAGACCGCCTTCGATCACCACGGCCTCGTGCGAGCGGATACACATCTCGCAGCCGTTGATGGCGCTGACGGCGAGGCAGAAGAGCTCGAAGTCGGGTTTGTTCGTGGCCGGTTTGGCGATGCGCTGCATCCGCAGCCGGGCCGGCTTCTGGTCGTAGGACGGCTTTCCGATCATGTGCCGGAAGCGGTAGTAGACGTTGTTCATGGCCATCAGCGACGCGGCAGCGAGAGCGTCGTCGATGACGGCGTCGCCGGCTTCGCCGCGCGCGTCGGCGAGCATGGCATCGAGCAGCTCACGGTTGCGAGCGGCGGCCGCCGAAGCGACCGCCACCCCCCACCGCTGCGCCGCCGAGAGCGTGCCGGACTGCAGCACGCTCTGCAGATTGAGCTTGGTGTCGCGCGCGTTCTCGGGCAGACGCGCGCGCAGCGATTCGACGGCGCTCATGATGCCTACGCCGCTCCGAGCGTCTGCTGGCCCGGGCGCCAGTTGCACGGACAGAGCTCGTCGCTTTGCAGCGCGTCGAGAGCACGGATCACTTCGTCGACATTGCGTCCGACCGAGAGGTCGTTGGCGTTGACCCAGCGGATGATGCCGTCCGGATCGACGATGAAGGTCACGCGGAGTGCCGCCCCGGCCTGCGGATGAAGAATCCCGAGCTGCGTGGCGAAGGCGGGCGTGATGAAGACCAGCGGCGTCACCACATCCTTCAGATCGGGATGGGCGACGCGCCAGGCCAGATGCGAGTGTTCGTTATCGGTGCTGCCGCCGAGGACGACGGCGTCACGGTCGGCGAACTCGCCGTTCTTCTTGCCGAACTCGACGATCTCCGTCGGGCAGATGAAGGTGAAGTCCTTCGGATAGGCGTAGAAAACGAGCCACTTCCCATCGTTGTCCTTCGTGCTGATGGTCTCGAATTCCTTTCCCTTCTCGGTGCTGACGGAGGCTTGGAGGCTGTACTGCGGAAACTTGTCACCAACGGTAAGCATGGGCATTTGTCGTTACTCTCCTTCTTGATCTGGACGAAGTCGCATTCTGGACACCGTCTAACTGCTCGCGAAAATTTTTCAGGCCTTGCGCCGTCCGCCCTTGCGAACGCCGTGCATGACCACCTGGTAGTCGTGAACCTCGAAGCCCTTCAACGCTTCGATGTTGCAGACCTGAACCTTATCCCAGGGGATGTCGTGAATGGTGCCGCTCTCTTCATCGACTAGGTGATGGTGCCTCTCGACGTTCGGATCGAAGACCACACTGTCCTCGGCCAGCGTGAGCGCACGCAGCAGCCCCTTCTCCACGAAGAGATTCAACGTGTTGTAAACGGTGGCGCGGGAGATGTACGGCACGCGCGCCTTGACCCTGTTCCAGACGAGGTCGGCCGAGGGATGCTCGACAGTCTGGAGAACGTAGTCAGCCACGGCCACGCGCTGCGCCGAGGGCTGGATTCCGTGGTTCTGAAGAATGGTCACGCTGTCGGGCACGGTGATTAGATTAAGTCTAAAGTTGGAGGATGTCAAGCACCTTTCGACTGCGGGGACGCCGAGGTACACTTGTTCCATGCGAACGGCCCAGGTAAGTGAGTTGAAGGAGCGGTTGGACGAAGTGATCGAGGCGGTAAAGAACGGGGAGACGGTGGAGATCCGGGAGGGGTCGAGCACCATCGCCCAATTCCGACCGCCGGAGCCAGCTTCTACCAGGGAGGGCAAACCAAATCCATTGCCGGACTGGTTCTTCGAAGAGCGCCCTCCTAAGTTCGAAGGAGGAGGCGTGCTCGATCAACTACTGAGCGATAGGAAGGAGTCGCCCTGGTGAGGTTCTGGGATACCTCGGCGCTCATCCCCCTCTTGTCAGATGAGGAGACTACCGACGCGATGAAAGGACTCCTCAGCGCGGATCCAAATATCGTCATCTGGGCATTCACACCAATCGAAATCGCCAGCGCGCTGTGGCGCAAACAACGCGCGCGGCGTGACGATGTGTCACGGGTCGCCGCGGAACGCCGACTTGCGGCGCTTGCAGCAACTTGGTCCTTTGTCAACGACTTCGAGGCGGTCCTGAAACAGGCACATCAGACGGTCGCGCGCCACGCTCTGAAAGCAGCAGACGCACTCCAGCTTGCCGCCGCGCTTGTGAAGCGAGGTCGCGAGCCGCTGTCCCTTTCCGTCGTCACACTCGACCACAACCTAGCTGACGCAGCCCGCGCCGAGGGCTTCACCGTTCTGCCGTAGTTCTCTCATTCGGCAGGGCAGAGGTGGCAATTCGTCTAGAATCGCCACACCGTCAATAGACACGCATCGTTGCCGCTCGCGGGCGATCCAATGAACTGGGAGACCTTTTTTCTCGAAAATCTTTCGCTGATCGACCGCGTGGCCGCGTTCGTCAGCCGGAAGTACGGCCTCTCGGGCGCCGACGCCGAGGATTTTGCCTCCGCGGCGAAGCTCAAGCTGATCGAGGATGACTACGCCGTCCTGCGCAAGTTCGAGCATAAGTGCTCTCTTCCCACATATTTAACGATCGTCGTCTCGCGCCACTATCTCGACCAGAAGATCCACGAATGGGGCAAGTGGCGGCCGTCGATGCGGGCCCGCCAGGGGGGCGATGCAGCGATCTATCTGGAGCGTCTGGTCAGCCGCGACGGCCTCGGCGTTACGGAAGCGTCGACGATTGTCCGTCAAAAATATACGGAGCTCGACTCTCGGGCGCTGGAAACGCTGGCCGCATCGATCGTGGTGCGGCAGCCACGGCGCTCGGCGAATGTGGAGCGGACGGAGGAGATGCGTGAGCCCGCATCGGAGGCGTCAGCGGAAGAAGAGTTGCTGAGCGGCGAACGCGAAATCGCGGCACGCCGCGCGAGCGCCGTACTGAGCCGGGAGCTGGATCGCCTTCCGCCCGAGGATCGATTGATCATGAAATTACGTTTCATCGACGCGATGAAAGTTTCGACGATGGCCAAAATGCTGCACGCTGACCAGAAGCAACTCTATCGCCGCATCGATCGCCTGGTGGCCGCCCTGCGCGAAGCCCTTCTTGCCGCCGGCGTGGCGATGAGCGACATTGGAGACATGCTCATCCACGGCACCGACGCGCTGCACGTCGACTTCGGCATCAGCGCGTCCCCGCAGGTGCCGCCATGACGATGACCCTCGCCCATCCCGCCGCCGAGGACCTCGGGCGTTTCGTCGAGGGAACGCTGGATGATGCCGGCCGCGCCGCCGTTGTCGCACACATCGCGGATTGCGATGAGTGCAGGATTTTGGTGGTGGACTCAACAGAATTCAGTAAGCCGAACACGGAGCAGTCGGATCGCCGCCGGTGGCTAGCCATTGCGGCGACGGTCGTGCTTGTCGCTGCCGTCGGAACATTCACCTACAGCAGGTACCGTGATCCGCTAGCAAAGGTCAACGATGCGTACGGGCAACTCAGGAAGCGCCCCGTCGAGGCCCGTCTGAGCGGCTTTCCTTTTGTTCCTTGGATCGCAAATCGCGGCCCGAATGATGATACCGATGTGCCTCTCATGATCTTGCAAGGCGAAGCGGCTAATGTCACAGAGCTTCGCGGCAAGGATGGAAAAACCCTCCACGTACGCGGCGTGGCGCACCTTCTCAGTGGAGACACCGAGACTGCTACCATCGAATTGTCTCAAGCCGCAAACGCGGAACCGGCCAAGGCACAATATTGGAACGACCTGGCTGTAGCACAGATCGCCGCGCGCCATCCGGACGCTGCCCTCTCGGCAGCGGAGCGTTCGCTTGCCATTGCACCGTCGTTGCAAGAGGCCCGCTTCAACCGTGCCCTGGCCTTGGAAGCACTCGGCAAGCGCGGCGATGCGCATCAGGCCTTCGAGCAGTACCTCGCCACCGACCGCACGTCGCCATGGGCCGCAGAAGCACAGGCTGGCTTACAGCGAACAGAACCCTGAGCCAGAGAGATCAGCTACAATGGTGTTTCTCCACAATTCGGCAATATTGAAATCCCGGTCGGCTGTCCGTCTCAGGATACGAGGCACTCGTGCGATCACGTCGCATTCCCATCGTCAGCATCATCGTCCCTGCGCTCGTTTGCGTAGGAGGGGTAGCCCTCATCCTGATGCTCCGAGCCACTCCCGAGCGACGATACGCGCGCATGCTAGCCTCCGCGCAATCCCTCGACCACCGTCCCATAGAGGCCCGAATCGTCGGCCTCCCGTATGCGCCGTACGTTCCTCCGCGCGGTGGCGCTCAGAGGCATCGCTCCGCCAAGACTCTGACGTTCCGCGGGGCTGCCGGCGAATTTCTTCAGGACGTTGGAAATGACGACGGACACCTCCACGAGCGTGGGGTAGCTACGCTCACAACTGGCAGCCCCGCCGAGGCTGTACACCTCCTCGAAGTGGCAGCGCGTTACTCGCCCTCGGATGCCGCGATAGTGACCGATCTGGCGGCGGCGCGGCTGGCGGCGGCTGCTGTAAGCGACGACATGCAACTGTTCGCATCGGCGCTCGCGACAGCGGATGCCGCGCTTCGAATCGATCCGGGCAGTCCCGAAGCCCGATTCAATCGCGCGCTTGCGCTCGATCGTTTGCGTCTTCATGAGGCTGCAGCGGCGGCATACCGGCACTACCTCGAGGTAGATTCCACTTCTCGATGGTCGGACGAGGCACGCCGGAATCTCGCTCATTGCACCTACGAGACGGAATCGAGCGTCTGGCAGCCTATGCGCAATCGTTTGGAGGGCCCAGCGCCGGTGCCGCATGACTTCGTTGAGCGTGCCGTCCATGCCTTTCCACAGGACAGCCGCGCATGGGCAGAACTACTCTGTTTGTCAGCGTGGGCCGACAAAGTACGCTCAGGCCGATTCGAAGAGGCGAATCAAAAGCTGGCACTGGCGCGCGATATCGGCGCAACTCTTCATTCGCAATCGGGTGAATCACTGTTAGCCGATACCGTCACTGCGATCGACCGCGCCGACGCGCACGCAAGAGACTCACTCGTCAAGGCATACGCGGCGTACATGGAGGGCCGGCTTCTGATACGAGCTCGGAAAGTTGCTGAGGCGAAGCTGAAACTGGAGGCATCGCGCGGACTTTTCCAATCGGCAAACAGCCCGATGGCGCTCGTGGCGCAGTACTACATCGCCAACACCGCGATGGACAGCGGCGATGATGAGCAAGCGTGGCATCTCTTTTCGACCATACGCCGAGAAGCGCCGGACCGATATGCATCTTTGATCGCACAGATAGCGTGGCAGGAGGGCTTCATTCTGGCGCGGCGCGGACGGGTTCACGAAGCTCTCGAGCGAACGCTGTCGGCAGTGGCGGGATTCGCCCGGTTAGGAGAGCGGCTATACCAATCGCAAGCAGAAATCAGCGCGGCGGCGGCGCTTGCATTCCTCGGCCGTTCGGCCGATGCGTGGAAGCTTCGGCGGTCGATCTTCGAGTTTGTCAGCCGGTCCGGCGACGACATCCTCTTTGAGCATGCACTCAATACCGCTGCGCGGGGGGAGCTGAAGGAACAGCACCCGGATGTTGCCGAGGCGCTCATCGAGGTCGAGCTGACTCGAAAGACGACTTCTCCGAGGCTACGCTTGGATGCGCTTCTCTGCCGCCTTCAGGCGATGCCGGCAAACGAAATCGCTGCCGGTGCCGGAACACTGCGCCAGGCAGCAAGCAACATCGTCGATCCGTCCCTTCGCGAGGAGGCTCTCGACGACATCCGCCTTGCCGAAGCATCGGCGATCCGGGAGCGCAACCCAGCCCTGGCCACGCAGCTGACCTCGCAGACGATTGCTTTTCGCACTGCTCGGGCAAACGTACTGGCACTTCCTGCGGCATACGTGGAGCGGGCGCGTACACTTCGACTGCTGCGGAGAGAGAACGAGGCGATTACTGATCTCGAATGGGCGGTCCGCGAGATTGAGCAGGAGCGACAGACAATCACTCGCGATGATTTCCGCGACAGCTTCGGGTGGAACGCAGCCACAGCGTATGGCGAACTATTCGATATCCGCGCTGAGCGCGGTGAGTACGGCGAAGCCTTCGCAGTTGCTGAACGTGGTCGTGCGTATCGCATCGTCGAACAGTTAACGCGCTCGAACGCTGCAGGCGTCGCACCGCCTCGTACGGCAGAAGAGATGCGTACTCGGATTCCACGCGGAGTGGTGGTCGTCGAATTGTCGGCGCTCTCCAATCGCCTGGTGATTCTGGCGCTCGATTCGCGAGGCCTTAGGCCATACGTCGTGAAGGTATCCGCTGAGCAGATCGCATCGGAACGCGACGCGCTTCTCGGCGCGATTGCGCGCCGTGACGCCAGTGCGACGGACCCCGCCGCGACACGACTGTACGATCAGGTGATCGCACCGCTGGCCAGCCAATTCGCCTCGGTGGAAGAGCTTGTCATCGTTCCGGACGAGGCAACGACCGCCATCCCGTTCGCTGCTTTGAAGAACTCATTAACGAACCGATACCTCGTGGAGGACTTTGTTCTCACGGTCGCACCGAGTGCAGCGACGTACGCACAGACGATGTCACGAGCGCATCATCCCCCCGATGGGACGGGAGCGCTCGTCGTCGGCGACCCGGCGTTCGAGCAGACACTCTTCCCCGATCTCGAGCGCTTACCGCAAGCCGAGAGGGAAGCTCGTCAGATCGCCGCGATGTATCCTGGCGTCAATATTCGCCTTGGTGCCGCTGCATCGCGAAGCTCGGTCGTCGCGGCCCTGGAGGCAGTTGACGTCGTGGACATCGCCTCGCACGCCGTAGCGAACGAGCGCGATTCATCGCTATCCGCGATCCTGCTCGCGCCGGGTGCAGACGGTGACGGCCTTCTATACGTGCGCGACATCGCCGCGCTGCGTTTGGCACGCGCGCCCGTCGTAGTACTGGCTGGCTGCCACACCGCTTCGACCGGCAGAAACGCAGCGTCGGTTGGCAGCCTGGCGACAGCGTTTCTAGCCGCCGGCGCACGGACGGTCATAGGGACGTTGTGGAATGTCGACGATGATGTCGCCGCCGATATGTCAATCGCACTCCACAGCGCGATGAGACGTGGCGAGTCGCCATCGGCGGCACTTCGCAATGTCCAGTTACAGATGTTGCGATCAGATGACGCACGAAAACGATTCCTACATTCATGGGCCGCGATTCAAACCTATGGTTCAAGTCATTAGGAGGAGGATCTTATGTCACAGAGCATTGAGGTTTATTTTTTTGGTCTCGTATGTCATATCGGACCTGACGATGGGCTCGGACGAAAGAACGCGGCCATCATCAAAACAGACACTCACATTCCGATGGCCGTGCTTGGGGTGCCGGGCAGCGTGCCGAAGGAAATCACGCTTATCTTAGGCGACGTTCTCTCGCTATCGCTTGGCGAAGGCGACGCCGTCGCTGACACGGACTTCGAGACATACGTCCCCAGCCTCCTGGACAAGACCGACAAGCCCGGCGGACAACAATCTCTCAAAGGAGGCGTTCGTAAATCGGAAAACTTCGACGCCGCTCTCGCCTACTTCCAGCACACCAGGAGTTCTCTCGGAGTCGCGTCGCTCTTCACAAAAAGGGCTCTCTACGAAATGAAATTCAAGCCTCCTTCAGAACAATGCGTAGCTCAGGTGACGCTCGCCACAGCCACAACGAATGACGATACGGTCTATCTACTCCGCAACAACGGTAGCCAGGAGGAAAAGTGGCCTATTCAGGACGGATGGCTCCTGATTATTAATTCTATTCATGCCCATCCACTCGGCGGCAGTGGACAACATTTCGGGCAGCATAAGAATCTCACCGACGCCACTGAGATTGCAAATGTGACCCAGGAGAGTGACGACTGCGCCGAGGCTTCAAATCTGAAACATGGCGAACATCGAGAGGACGTGCTCAAATATATTTACTCTCACCCTTTCCATCTACCGATTGTCGAGGGCGAACCACGCGCAGAACTAAACATTCTGGACCCGACCCAAGTGGAGTGTTCAAATAGCCGTTGGCCGTAAGATATGATCGCGCGTGTTTGGAGCTGTACGGCCGGAGATTCTCATCGCTACGCATTCGACACGATCACACCAGGCAAAGGTCGATGACGAACCCGACCAAATCGAGCTTCGAAATAGTCGATGACCATACAGGCGCATCGGTTGCGTTACACTTCCGCTTTACCTCTCTCCATGTTCGACAAATTTCACGATGAATGCGGTGTCTTTGCCGTTCTCAACCATGAGAACGCGGCGAACATCGTGTACCTCGGGTTGTACGCGCTGCAGCATCGGGGGCAGGAGAGTGCGGGGATTGCCTCGGTGTCGTCGGACCGGAGGCGGTCGGAGACGAACATCGGGGCAGTCAGCGGGGCGTCGAGCGGGACCGGGGAGCAGATCATCGCGCCGGGGGCGCCGCAGATCCATTCCGAGAAGGAGATGGGGTACGTCGCCGAGATCTTCACCGAGGAACGGTTGCGGCGGCTGCCGGGGGACATCGCCATCGGGCATGTCCGCTATTCGACCGCCGGCGGGTCGATGCTCTGCAACGCGCAGCCGCTCGTGGCCTCGACCAGCAAGGGGCCGATCGCGCTGGCGCACAACGGCAACCTCGTCAACGGGGCCGACATCCGGCGGCGGCTGGAGGCTGACGGCGCCATCTTCAACACGATGTCGGACACCGAGGTCATCGTCCATCTGATCGCACGTTCGAAGGAAATCGGCCTCGAAGCGGCTCTCGTCGACGCGCTCTCGCAGGTCAAAGGGGCGTACTCCATCGTCCTGCTCGCACCGGGGCGCGTCTATGCCGCCCGCGACTCGTACGGGTTCCGTCCGCTCGTCCTCGGCAGGCTCGGCGACTCGATCGTCGTCTCCTCGGAGACCTGCGCCTTCGACCTCATCGAGGCGGAAACGATTCGTGAAGTACGGGCCGGCGAAGTCATCGCCATCGAATGCGCCGAGCCGGTGCCGCGCGTGCGCGTCGTCCACGAATTCGCCGGGCCGCGCGAAGCGCGCTGCATCTTCGAGCACGTCTACTTCGCCCGGCCTGACTCCGTGATCTTCGGCAACAACGTGGCCGAGGTCAGGAAGCGGTTCGGAGCGCAACTGGCGAGGGAGCATCCGGTCGACGCCGACGTCGTCATTCCCGTCCCCGACTCCGGCGTCTTCGCCGCGCTGGGGTACGCACACGAATCCGGCATCCCCTTCGAGTTCGGGCTGGTACGCAACCACTACGTCGGCAGGACGTTCATCGAACCGAAGCAATCGATCCGCAGTTTCGGTGTGAAAGTGAAGCTGAACCCCGTGCGGCAGATCGTGGCCGGAAAGCGCATCGTCCTGATCGACGATTCCATCGTCCGCGGCACGACGTCAAAGAAAATCGTCCGGATGCTGAAAGACTTCGGCGCGCGGGAAGTTCACATGCGCATCTCCTCGCCGCCGACGACCGGGCCGTGCTACTACGGCATCGATACGCCGCAACGCCGCGACCTCATCGCCAGCGCGAAGTCGGTCGACGAGATTCGCGCCTACATCGAAGCCGATTCCATCGGCTACCTTTCCGAAGAAGGGATGCTCACGGCCGTGCGCAACGATGACGATCCGCGGCGTCTCTACTGCGCGGCGTGCTTCACAGGAAAGTACCCGGTACTGCACGAAGAGGCCGAAGCGGTCCTACACGTGTGATTGCACGGCCATCAAAAAACCAGAAACTAGAAACCAGAAACCAGAAATGGCGGCGGAGCGCAGCATTCTGGTTTCTGGTTTCTGGTTTTGATGGCCTACACGCGTGATTGCGCGGCGCGATCGTCGAAGTGATGGTCCGCCAGCCTCTCCGGCAGCACCGCGGCGGAGACCGGCCGGCTGAACAGATAGCCTTGCGCGGCGTCGCAGTTGCGGCGGCGGAGGAACGAGAGCTGCTCCTCGGTCTCGACGCCCTCGGCGATCACGCGCAGCTTGAGGGCGCGGGCGATGCCGACGACGGCGGAGACGATGGCGGCGTCGCCCTCGCTCGTGGCCAGATCGCGGATGAAGGCGCGATCGATCTTCACCGCCGTGATCGGGAAGCGCTTCAGGTAATTGAGCGATGAATAACCGGTGCCGAAGTCGTCGATGGCGATCGAGACGCCGATCTCGCGGAGCGCCTGCAGCACTTCCACCGCCGTCTCGGCGTTGTGCATCGCCGCCGTCTCGGTGATCTCCAGCTCGAGCGCGCCGGCATCGAGACCGGTTTCCGCAAGAACGCTGCGGACGCTTTGAACGATGTCGTATTGCTGGAACTGCCGCAGCGAGAGATTGACGGATAGGAGAGGCAGCTCGATACCGGCGTCGCGCCACGCGCGCATCTGGCTGCAGGCGGTGTGAAGGACCCACTCGCCCATCGGGAGAATGAGACGGCTCTCTTCGGCCATGGGGATGAATGCCGAGGGATGCACCAGTCCCCGCTCCGGATCGTTCCAGCGCACCAGCGCTTCCACCCCGATCACCGCACCGCTGGTCAGGCTCACCTGCGGCTGGTAATGAAGAACGAGTTGCCCCTCGGTGATGGCGCGGCGCAGGCGGGTCTCGAGCGACAGCCGCTCGACGGCGCGGCGCTTCATGTCATCCGTGCAGAGCTGGTACGTGTTGCGGCCGGCCTCCTTGGCGCGGTACATCGCGCTGTCGGCATTGCGCAGTAGCGACTCGGCATCGGAACCGTCTTCGGGGAAGAGAGCGATGCCGATGCTGGCGGAGGCTTCGACCGAGGTTCCGGCGATCGTCAGCGGCTGTTCTACCGCTTTGATGATTTTCTCGGCCACATTGACCGCATCCTCCGGCTGACGGAGCTCGGCCAGGATGATGGTGAACTCGTCGCCGCCGAGGCGGGCCACCGTGTCGTCGTCGCGGACGTTGGCGCGGAGGCGGATGGCCATCTCCAGCAGAAGCTCGTCGCCCGCTTCGTGGCCGAGCGTGTCGTTGATCGACTTGAAATGATCGAGATCGACGAACATCACCGCCAACGGCTTACCGGAACGGCGCGCCCGCGAAATGCTCTGGGTGAGACGATCGGCGAACAACTTTCGGTTCGGCAGAAGCGTCAGGACGTCGTGGTAGGCATGGAACTCGATCTGTTCCTCGGCGCGCTTCCGGTCGCTGATGTCGACGACGGTCGAATGGATGCGGTCTCCGGCCATTGTCAGATTCATGAGTCCCCAGATCGACTGGCCGTCCTTCTTCCGCAGCTCGAGCTCCACACTGTTGAGTATCGGCGAATCGCCCAGCACGGACAGGAGGTCCGTTCGCTGCGACGGGCGCGCGTAAAGCTGGCCGGCCTCGAGACCGATCAGTTCCGATCGCGCATACCCGAACATCGACGCGAACGTCAGGTTGCAATCAACGATGGCGCCGGAGACCTCGCTCACGCAGACGCCGGCCGCGTTCTGCTCGAACAGCAGGCGGTACCGCAGCTCGGAATCGCGCAGCGCGGCCTCGGCGGCAAAGCGCGACGAAACGTCACGGAAACTCCAGACCCTGACGTTGGCAATGCCCTCAACCGCCCTACCGGTCGAGTAGCGCTCGAAGCGGCGGCCGTCTTTGAACTCGAGCAGTTCGAAGCTCTCCGACTCGGGTTGCGCGTAGAGCGTGTCGATCGTGCGGAGGAAATGTTCCGGATCGATGAGCTGATCGAGAACGTAGTCGATGAGACCACGGTCATCGTCGCTGGTTTCGAGCAATTGCAGCGGGATGCGCCACATCTCGACGAAGCGCTGGTTGTAGGTAAGGATGCGGCCGCCGTCGCCGATGACCAGGATGCCGTCCGCGGTGGAGTCAAGCGTCGACTCAAGAAGCGTCACCGCCCTCCGCACCTCCCGCTCCGCGTCCTTCTGTTCGCGCATGTCGCGGCCCAGAATGACCATTCCCGCCGGCTCGCCGTGATGAACGACCGGAGCGAGCGACATCATCAGATCGACCGGGTGCCCGTCGCTGCCGGCGAAGCGGCGCTCGATGTTCCGGATGCTGCGGCGGCGGAATGACTCGGAGAACGGATCGTCCTCGCCCGCGGCGAACAGCTCTTCGAACTGCCGCCCGACCAGGCTGTCCGCGGGGTAGCCGAGCACCCGCTCGGCCGCGGCATTGGCGAACTCGATGCACCCATCGCGATCGCAGACGAAGAGGACGTCCGCCATCGTGCCGAGGATCTCGCGCGCGGCGAGCGATGGCGTGATCGGCACCAGGTCGTACTTGCGGAAGGCGATGGCGACGATCACTACAAAACCGAGGAGCGCGGCGTAGCCGAACGGATAGACGGCGATTCCGAACTTCGGCAGGTAATACACGAATGTAAAGGCAACGAGCCACGCCGACGCCGACACCGCCAAGGCAAAGAATGCGCCCGCCACTCGCGAGGCACGGCGCACCAGAACGCCCGCACCGAAGACGAGCATCAGCACCGCCGTTACAAGCGTTGGCACCGCAAACGGCGAAACGCCGTAGCGGGTGGTGTCGAAGATGTGAAGCACCGGACCTCTCTCTGTCTAATGGGAAGTGACAGTTTGATGGACATGAGGCTGTTTGTCGAACCCAATGACGATCATTTGCGGGTTCCATGCCGCTGGCGAACCCAAGCGTTACAGAACGTGGCTGAGCTGACCGGTTGGAACATCGACGAGATGCGCCGGAGGATGCACCTCAACGTGGCCGTCGTAACCCCGCCCGAGAAGAAGTGGTGGGAAAAGATCTGGTGATGTTCACCATTCGCTGACGAACGGAAGGCGAGGGGGTGCGTACATTGACGCATTCGAAAGGAGCGGACAATGAAACACTTCCTCGCAGCCGCGGCTGTGGCGCTGATAGCCATCGGCGCGGCAGCCCAATCAATTACCACCCCTCCCTCAGGCGGTAACGAACGAGCCGGCGTCACGCAGCAGATCGGCATCGTCAAAATCTCGATCGACTACAGCAGCCCGCACGTTCACAGTCCGCAGGGACAGGACCGCCGCGGCAAGATCTGGGGCACGCTGGTCCCGTGGGGCATGGCCAACCTCGGGTTCGGTACCTGCAAGGAATGCCCGTGGCGCGTCGGTGCGAACGAGAACACCGTCTTCACGACGTCGCACGACATTCAGGTCAACGGGTCCGCGCTGCCGGCCGGCTCGTATGCGCTCTTCGCCATCCCCCAGCAGGACGAATGGACCTGGATCTTCTCGAAGAACCACACGTCATGGGGCAGCTTCTTCTACGATCCGGCCGAAGACGTGCTCCGGGTGAAGGCCAAACCGGAAAAAGCCGAGTATCGCGAAGTCCTGACCTTTGACTTCACCGAGCGGAAGAACGACCACGCCACCGTGGCCATGAAGTGGGAAGAGCTGGCGGTGCCGATCAACATCACCGTTCCCAACGCGGTCGACCTCTACATCGCCAACATCCGCAACGAACTGCGCACCTCACCCGGCTTCACCGATGTCTCCTGGGAGCAGGCCGCTCGCTACGCTCTCGACAACAAACGTCTCGCCGACGCGCTGCCATGGGCTGAGGCGTCCGTCAGCGGTGCCGGCGGCATCGGCCGCAAAAACTTCACAAACCTGATGACGCTCGCCGAGGCGCAGGAAGCGAACGGCAAGACCGCCGAGGCGGCCAAAACGCGCGAAGAAGGGCTGAGCCATCCGAGCGCCACTGTCTTCGACCTTCACGGCTATGGACGCCAGCTCATGGCCGCCGGCAAGAACGAGGAAGCGCTGAAAGTGTTCGAGCTGAACGCGAAGCGCAATCCGGGAGTCTGGCCGGTCAACATGGGGCTGGCCCGCGGCTACTCGGCCGTCGGCCGTTATCCGGAGGCGCTGAAGGCTGCGAAGGCGGCCCTCCCGCAGGCGCCCGATGAGGGCAACCGGAAGAACATCGAGGGAGCGATCAAGAAGCTCGAAGCCGGGCAGGACATGAATAAGTAGTCTCCCTTCCCTGCAAGTACGAGGGCCCGCCGTACCCGGCGGGCCTATGGAGATTGGACGTTACGACGCCGCGATAGCGGCTCAAGAAGGTAGCCAGGGGTGCGAGTGCTTTTTGCGAGCACCCCTGGTCTGCGTTGTTCTTGGAAGCGTGCCGCGTCAGCGGCACTGGATCGAGTCCCCAATTACTCCAGTGCCGCTGACGCGGCACCAAACCACGACATCTCTTTACCAGGGGTGCTCGCAAAAAACGCTCGCACCCCTGGCTACCGTCTTGTTGCCGCTAA